>NZ_JACJFC010000001.1:0-393387 GCF_014164385.1 Pseudoalteromonas sp. SG43-3 | reverse complement strand
GCACCTGGAATCTCAATGTTCCAGTGGCCATCGCTGCCAACTAGGGTCTCAATGGTTTGCACAGCGCCTGCGCTGTCGGTGATGGTGAGTGTAACAGTGCCACCAATTTCATTACTGGTGCCCTGAAGCTCTGGTGTTAAGTCGCTGACATCGCCTACGTTTTGAATGGTGAGCGTTGGCGCTTGTGTGTCTAACGTAATTGTATCTGTAACTGTTGTCGTATTTCCTGCTTCGTCAGATACACTCACTTCGATGGTGTTATCACCTTCATTTAAATCTGTTTGTGGAGTTACTTCCCAGTTACCATTTGCATCTACTGTGGTGGTAAGTGTTTGTTCAACCCCGTTATCATCAGTAATAACAACCGTGATGCTGGTACCAACGTCTGCATCACTAGTGCCTGAAATGGTAGGTGTTGAGTCGTTAGTTACAGTATCAAAGTTTACGGTTAAGCTAGGCCCTGATGTATCTATGTTGCCTGTAGCCGTATCTGAAGCACTATTTCCAGCAGCATCAGATACTTCAGCTTCTACAGAATAATCGCCCGAGGCCAACTCTTGAGAAAGTTCAACACTCCAATTACCATCGGCATCTGTTGTTGTGCTTAATGTGCGAACAACCCCTTGAGAATCAGTAACCGTTAAATTTATAACTGTGCCTGCAACTACGTCAGTTGTGTTACCTGAAATAACCGGTGTTGTATCATTACTTGTTTCTAGTTCATTTACTTGTATGGTTGGAGGCGTAATATCAATTACAGCATCAAGCTCTGCATTTGCGCTTCCACCACCTATGTCTGTTACTGTCGCACTAATTAAAATGGTGCCTTCAGCCAAATCGGCTGGCGGAGTAACACTCCAGAGTCCGTTTTCATCAACAACCGTAGTTAAAGTAATTATTCCACCCGCTGAGTCAGTGATCTGAACTTCAACTTGAGAGCCAACTTGTGCATTAAAAGTATCACCATTTATTTGAGGTGTTTGATTGTTAGTTTCGCCAATAACATCAATGGTAATAGTCAATGCGCTTGTATCAATTGTGCCTGAAGCACTTGCTGTGCCTTCATTACCAGCGCTATCACTAATACTTGCATCTACAGAGTAGGTCCCTTCAGCTAAAGCCGCAGGTACTTCTACTGTCCAACTTCCGTCTGCAATTACTTGTGCTGAAATTGTTTGTACTGCACCATTAGCATCGGTCACTGTTAAAGTTATGGTTGAACCAGCAGGCTCCCCGCTAACCGTGCCTGAAATGGTCGGTGTTGTATCACTCGTATCGCCTAGTGCATTAATAGTAACTATTGGCGCTGTGGTATCAACTTCTCCCGTTGTTGTGGCGGTAGTTTCATTACCTGCTGTATCGGTAACCGATACTTCAACAGTAAATTCGCCTTCACTTAATTCATTTGGTACATCAACACTAAAGGTGCCATCGGCTTGTACTTCTGTGGTTATAGTTTGTGGATTACCAGCTTCATCAGTTACGGTAATAGTAACAACTGTGCCTTCTGGCTCACCCGTTGCGGTGCCTGAAATAGTTGGGGTGGTGTCGTTACTATCAGCCAGTGCATCTATCGTGATCACCGGTGCTAAAGTATCAACCTCGCCAGTCGTAGTTGCTGTGGTTTCATTGCCCGCAGTATCTGTAACCGATACCTCAACAGTAAATTCACCTTCACTTAATTCATTTGGTACATCAACACTAAAAGTGCCATCGGCTTGTACTTCAGTGGTGATAGTTTGTGGGTTACCTGCTTCATCAGTTACGGTAATAGTAACAACCGTGCCCTCCGGCTCCCCCGTTGCGGTGCCTGAAATAGTTGGGGTGGTGTCGTTAGTATCACCTACTGGGTCAATAATAACTGTTGGCGCAGCAGTATCAACTTCGCCTGTTGTTGTTGCGGTAGTTTCATTACCTGCTGTATCGGTAACCGATACTTCAACAGTAAATTCACCTTCACTTAATTCATTTGGAACATCAACACTAAATGTGCCATCGGCTTGTACTTCTGTGGTTATGCTTTGTGGGTTACCTGCTTCATCCGTAACTATAATAGTAACAACCGTGCCTTCTGGTTCGCCCGTTGCGGTGCCTGAAATAGTTGGTGTTGTATCGTTACTATCCGCCAGTGCATCAATCGTAATATTTGGTGCGGTATTATCAATAGTTCCCTGTGCAGAAGCTTCACTTTGGTTACCTGCTTCATCACTAACGATGGCATTAACACTAAAGTCACCTTCAACTAACTCATTAGTATCGGCTGTCCAGCTACCATCAGCTAGCGTTTGTGTTGTAATTGTTTGTGTATTACCACCAGCATCTGTAACGATTAACGTAACAGTTATTCCGGCTGGTACATTTTGTACAGAACCTGAAATTGTTGGAGTAGTATCGGCACTATCTGGGATTGTATTAATTGCTATAATTGGAGCTGATAAATCAATTGTTCCACTAACAGTATCGCTTGCTTCATTACCCGCAGCGTCTGTTACTGTTGCTGTAATTGTAAAATCGCCTTCAGCAACAGCTTGAGTTGCACCTACTTGCCAAGTTCCATCTTCTGACACAACCGCCGTCAATGTTTGAGACTCACCATTTGCATCAGTAACTAAAACACTAACAAGGCTACCCGGTGCTACATCACTTGTTGTTCCGCTAAATGTAGGCGTTGTATCGTTTGAATCAGCAAAGTCATTTATTGCAACTAAAGGAGGGGTGGTATCAACTGAGCCTAATTGTGAATCTTGAGCTGCGTTACCCGCATTATCAGATACATTAGCTGTTACTGTAAAATCTCCCTCGCTTAAAGCAGTTGGAATCTCAATACTCCAAGTACCATCAGCACTTATAGTAGTCACTAACTGTTGCTCAGCCCCTAGACTATCGGTAATAATTAAAGTTACTTCACTTCCCGATGCTAATCCTTGGGTAGAGCCTGTAAGAGTAGGTGTTGTATCGTTTGTATCAGCAATATTGTTAATAGTTACACTTGGTGCGGTTAAATCGACCGTACCTGTAACAGTTGCCGTACTGCTATTGCCTGCAGTATCACTAACACTCGCTGTTACTGTAAAATCTCCTTCACTGAGATCTGCAATAATATCCGCTGTATATGTACCATCGGCATTTGTAATTGTTGTGAGTGTTTGTTCATTGCCTTCGCTGTCAGTTACTACTAAGGTAACTTCTGTTCCTGCTGGTACATCAATTACGTTGCCACTTACTGATGGGGTTACATCATTCGTATCCTCAATAGGATTAATCGTGATTGCAGGATCTGTTAAATCAATTTCTCCAGTTTCACTTGCAGAAGCTGTATTACCCGCAGCATCAGCTACAGTTGCAACCACACTAAACTGGCCTTCAACTAATTCATTACTTGCCTCAACTGACCAGCTTCCGTCAGCACCAGTAACTACTTGCACGGTTTCTGCTACGCCATCGCTTCCTGTAAATGTAACGGTTACTACCGCACCAGGATCTACGTCTTGGGTAGAGCCGCTAACTGTTGGTGTTGTATCGTTAGTATCAATAATAAAATTAATACTTACAGTTAAATCAACATTACCTACTGCACTTGCTTGCGCCTCATTGCCCGAGTCATCTATAACCGTTGCAACTACAGTAAAGTCGCCCTCAGGCAGAGGGGTTGTTACTTGTGCAGACCACGAACCATCTTCTTGCGTCACTGCTAGTAATGTAAATGTGCTGCCATCGCTTGCAGTAATAGTTAAAGTAATGGTTGTACCAGCAGGCACATTACCGGTGTTACCACTTAAAAATGGAGTGGTATCGTTAGTATTAGCAATTGCATCGATTTGAATTGAGATAGGAGCAAACGTTATTTCACCGTTTGTTTGAGCAGATGCCTCATTACCCGCAGCATCGGTTACTGACGCAGTTGCGGTAAATTCACCACCTGGCAAGATTTCACTAGCATCAACACTCCATGTGCCATCTTCATTTAATAAAGTAGTTAAAGTTTGTACGTTACCGTTAATATCGGTTACTAATACTGTAATAACAGAGCCCGCAGGAGCGTCTTCCACCCTACCTACAAATGTTGGTGTAGTATCGTTAGTATCAGCAATTGCAGTAACGGTAATATCAGGGTTTGTTAAATCAACAACACCTTGGTTATTTGCTTGGGCTTGATTACCTGCAGCATCACTTACACTTGCATCAACCACAAACTGCCCTTCAGCCAATGGCGTAGTTACGTCGATAGACCAATCCCCATCAGCGTTAGTTTGGGTTAATAATGTTTGAGTTTGACCATCAAAATCGGTAATAACCACACTAATAATAGAGCCTGCAGGTACATCTTGCGCGTTACCTGTAATCGTTGGCGTGGTGTCTTGAGTGTCGTTAATATTATTAATTTGTACCGAAGGCGCCGTTAAATCAATTACTCCTGAATCACTTGCTAATGCTAAGTTTCCTACACTGTCGCTTACTTGTGCATCAACAGTAAAATCACCTTCAGGTAAAGGAGTCCCTACTTCTACACTCCAGCTTCCATCGGCTTGGGTAACTGCAGTTAATGTTTGTATTTGTCCTGCACTATCTGTAACAGTAATTGTTACTTGAGTGCCCTCAGGAACACCATTTGTTGTTCCAACAAGTGGTGGTGTTGAGTTATTTGTTTCATCAGTTACATTTACGGTGATTACCGGAGCAGTTAAATCTACATTCGCTAAAGCTTGGTCTATAGCTTGATTTCCAGCTGCATCAATCGCAACAGCGCTTACGTTAAACTCCCCTTCAGATAAAGGTGAGGTGGTAGTAATTACCCAATTTCCTTGAGCATCAACCTGAGTAACTATTGTTTGCACCGTACCTGCACTATCCGTTAACGTGACTGATACATTATCCCCAGTATTCAAACCAGATACTGTCCCTGTCACTGTCACTGTTTGCGAAGCAGAATCGGCAACAGGATCAATAGCAATAAGTGGAGGTGTTGTATCAACCTCAATTGAAATAGTGTCGTTTATAGGATTACCAACAGGATCCGTCGCTTCAACAACAACCGTTACAGGGCCATCAGCAATTGGTGTTGGTAGGGTTATTTCAAAGGTACCATCAGGGCCAATTACAACACTAACTACTTGAGAGTTTCCATCAACATCAGTTACCGTTACATTAACCGTTTCGCCGATTAAGTTTTCGCTCGTACCGGTGATTGTGGGTTGTGATGAGTTAGTAATACCTAGCTCATTAAGTGAAATAGATGCAGTAGTTGAATCAGGCACAATACCGTCAGAGGTATCTCTTAAATTAAAAGCTTCAGTAGCGCCTTGCTCAAAAGATGAATCAAAAGTAACACTACTAGGATCAACACTTTCAGAAATTCGGGTTAGCTGTACAAACGAACTGCCTCCATCTGCACCCGCAGCGTTACCCCCACCAGCGGCTGTTGCCTCTAAATTATCTAGAATGTCCCCATCACCTTCTAACGCATCTAAAAAATCTGTTACATCAGAATTAGCCGCTGTTGATGGGTCTTGCTCTGCCCCTAAATCTAAGCTTGCAATTGCTTCATCTAAACTTTCATCAAAAACAGTTGTTTCGCTAGAATCTCTGGCTTCTTTCGCTAATAAGTCTGGTGTTATTTTTACCTTTTGATTTGCGGGTATAGATAAGGTTTCACCTTGCACATCAATTTGTAAAGACGATTTAATAGCAGTAACAACTAAATCACCCACGGTGATAATGTCACCAACATTTAATGCTCTTATTGACCCATCATCCAGCACCACACCTGCCGAACCTTGAATATCAATAACTACCAGTTGATTTGCTTCCATTTTGGTACCCTCAAACTTATTAAAATAACAATCTAATAAGTTAAAGGTAGGACAAAAAAGCCACATAGATACTGTACTCAAGTACAGGTTTAGAAGAAAAATTCAAAAATAAAAAATCAACAAAAAAGTGGTAGAAATTTTTTTTTATGCTAACCAAAACGATTACTTGCAAAAATAGTATTCCTTTACTAAATACTTAAGGGAGTATTTACGGTCTTAACAGGATCTAAGAGGAAGAAATGATTACAAAAAACACTTTTAAGAAACATCAAGAGACTATGTTAATCGGACTAACGATTACAGCCGCAACTCTACTAAACTATGTGCATGCAAATGAACAATCAGCAATGCCACTTACCTATGTCTCAAGTAAAGCGATTGAAAACAATCCTGAAGTACAAGAAGCATGGCATGCTTTTAAATCTTCGATTTATGGAGTAGATGCTGCCCGCTCAGGTTATTTACCAAGTGTTGATGTATCAGCAAGCGCGGGCTATGAAAGAAGAAATTACGGTGTTGAAGAAGAATATAACCGTAATACAGCCGAGTTAAGTGTTACTCAAATGCTTTACGACGGTTTTAGGACCTCGAATACGGTTGATCGCTTTAAACGCATTCAACTCATTAGGTACTTTGAGCTTATTTCTCAAACAGAACAAACAGCACTTGAAGCCTCAATAGCCCTGCTCGACGTACAAAAATTCAAAGAGTTAGTACAACTTGCAGAAGCAAATTTACAAGAGCACGAGTCTGTATATCAACAAATAGAACAAAGTGTAGGAGCTGGTGTAGCGCGCGCTGCCGATCTAGAACAAATTAGTGGGCGCTTATCTTTAGCACAATCTAACGTATTAACGGAGTACTCAAATTTACATGATGTAAGCGCTCGCTACTTAAGGGTTGTAGGAGAGCTTCCTATGAACGATATAAAGCAAGCTGACCTTGATGAAAAAAATATACCAATTTCAGTTAATCAAGCGCTAGACGTCGCTTACAAAAATAGCCCTTCATTTTACGCCTCTTTGTATAATATTGAAGCACAAAAAGCGAACGCAAAAGCACAAAAAGCAGCGTTTCATCCTAACGTAGATTTATCTGCCCGCTACGGTAGCCAAGATAGAGATGAACTTGGTCAAAATGAAACCAGAACAGAAGCGCGAGTCGGCATCGATATTAGCTATAATTTATATAATGGTGGTCTTGATAATGCCAATTTAGAACAAGCCTATCAGGATATAAACATTGCAAAATATCAACGCGATCAGTCTTGTATTGATATTCGTCAGAGTCTGCAAATTGCTTATTACAACGTCACTATATTAGAGCAAAAGTTACCGGCGCTTGATCAACACCGCGAATCATCAACTAAAGTTAAAATTGCATATAAGGATCAATTCGATATAGGCCAACGAACTCTACTAGACGTACTTGATGCCGAAAACGAGTCATTTCAATCAACACGTTCATACATAGTGGCGCTTTACGACCGTCAATCAGCTATTTTAACTATGCTAAAAGAAATGGGGAAATTACTGCCAGCACTTAACGTGATGTCAGATAAATACCCTACATTAAAAGAGCTAACTGACGACCCTATTGTTCATAACGCACAAAATATCTGTCCGAGTTACGATGTAGCAACCACTTTTAGCCGCAAGGCATTTCTTCAAAAAAAAGCTAAGCAAGATAATGCATACATGAGTGTAACGGCTATGCCAAGGTACTTAGATATACCGCTGGAAACCGACACGACAGCAAGCAGCTTTACCGATGATGATGGTGACGGCGTACCAAATGAGCAAGACACTTGCCCAAGCACACCTTTGAGTACAAATGTAGATTTATCTGGTTGCACAATTTATAGCGCATCAACCTCGAATATAGAAATTGGTATTCCTTTTTCTGCTGACTCAAGCGATGTAAGGTCTCAATATATTCAAGAAATTAGTCGGCTTGCAGATTTTTTAAAAGAGAACCCAACTAAACAGGTTGAAATACAAGGTCATGCCTCTTTAGATGGAGACCGTAAATATAACCGTAAACTATCAGAAAAACGTGCGTTTGCCGTAGCTGAAATTCTGATTAAGCAATTCGATGTAGAACCTAAACGTGTTAAATCGTTCGGGTATGGCATCGATCAACCACGTGTAAACGAAATATCAGTAAGAGCAAATGCTGCGAATCGACGTATCGAAGCTGTAATTACTGATACCTAAAGACAATTAACGTTATGTAAATAACCTAAACTCGGCATGAAATATTTAAGTCGAGTTTAGGTTTACTAGTAACAATCCTATGCAGTTCTACATAACATTGGATGGTGTATGGAATTAAACGATGTACTTGATCATGGTGGCATCCTCGTTGACTGCCTAGCAGTTTTATGTCGTCATCATGGTAAAGAGTTTTCAAGAGAAGCACTATTAAATGGACTTCCTCTAACTGATGGAAATCTTACTCCATCAGGTTTTTCGCGCGCAGCAAAGCGCATCGGCTTTAAATCAAAAGTAGTTAATAAGCCATTACAAAAAATTAATACTGCACTGCTACCTGCCATCTTAATTTTAAAAGATAACCAAGCCTGTGTTATTAATTCTATTGATTACGATAAACAGTTGGTGAGTGTAATTTACCCAGAACTTACAGAATCAGTTATCGAACAAAGCATTGATGAGTTAGCTGCTAACAGTGTAGGTTTAGTTATTTATGCTCAACCAGAGTTTGCATTTGATGAGCGAACACCTGTACTTGAAAAACTATCAAAAGATGGATGGTTTTGGGGAGTAATTAAAGAATGCCGCTCACTTTATAAAGACGTAATTATTTCGGCTGTTGCTTTGGGCTTTTTGTCGGTTGCTATGCCTTTATTTGTAATGAACGTATATGACCGCGTAGTGCCCAACCACGCAACAGAAACCTTATGGGTACTTGCCATTGGCATTTTAATAGCACTCACTGCTGACTTTGTTTTGCGCTTAGTAAGAGGCTACTTTGTAGAGCTTGCTGCCAGTAGAATAGATGTCAAAGTATCGGCTGTAATAATGGAGCGGGTATTAGGTATGAAACTAAAAAACCGCCCATCGTCCGCAGGCTCCTTTGCTAGCAACATTCAATCATTTGAAGCTGTACGTAACTTTTTTAGCTCCATAACACTTGTCGCATTAGTCGACTTACCATTCGTAGTTTTGTATTTAATTGTTATTGCCATTATTGGCGTACCTCTAAGTTTACCTATTATCGCGGGCGCACTTATATTATTAGCTTACGCTATAGCCGCACACCGCAAACTTGAGGCTCTTTCAGAACAAACAATGAAAGCAAGCTCAATGCGAAATGCTGTATTAGTCGAAAGCTTAACCAATATTGAAGATGTAAAGAGCTTTCACTCAGAGTGTAAAACACAGTCTGTATGGGAAAAGTCGACCATTTACATTGCACAAGTAAACGCACATAGCCGACTCGTTTCTAGCTCTATATCAAATACAGCATCATGGATACAGCAATGCGTAGGCGTAATAATAATGATAATAGGCGTACACCTCGTTATTGAAGGTGAGCTAACTCAAGGCGGGTTAATTGCAGCCTACCTATTATCGTCTCGTGCTATGGGCCCAATCGGGCAGTCGGCCGCTGTTTTAGCACAATATCATCATGCCGCAATAGCAATGCAATCACTGAACGAGATTATGGAAAAAGAGGTCGAGCGTCCACCTGGTAAGCATTGGTTAAGCCACCCTATTTTAAAGGGCGATATAGAATTTAAAGATGTATGTTTTAAATACTCTGACGAATCTCATAATGCGCTCAACGGCGTTAGTTTTAAAATTAAAGCCGGTGAAAAAGTCGCCATTTTAGGACGTAATGGCTCAGGTAAAAGTACATTAGAAAAGCTTATTTTAGGACTATACGAACCCTGTTCAGGATCAATTTTGATGGACAATAATGATATACATCAAATTGACCCAGCTGAGCTTCGTCATAATATTGGCTACCTACCACAAACCGTTGCCCTGTTTTATGGAACCTTGAAAGACAACCTCACCATGAGTGCTTGGCATGCCAAAGACGAGCAAATTATTGAAGCCTGTGAGCGAAGCCAATTATTTGATTTAATTAATTCGCACCCAGACGGATTTGATTTACAAGTAGGCGAGCAAGGTCGTCAATTATCAGGTGGCCAGCGCCAAGCTGTAGGTATGGCAAGAGCCATAATTAACGACCCTCCAATACTATTACTAGATGAGCCAACCTCATCGCTAGATCATAATAGTGAAAGTAAAATTATTAACAATTTAAAGGGTTATTCTAAAGATAAAACCTTAATCGTGGTGACTCACCGCTCATCATTACTTGAGCTTGTTGACCGAATTATAGTTTTAGATAACGGAAAAGTAGTTGCTGATGGACCAAAACAAAAAGTAATTGCAGCGTTAAATAATAAGACAGTGGAGCAAGCCTCATGAGTGACAATAAAAAACCACTTGAACAGCGCTCCTTTGAATCTGTTAGCAGAGCAATAGAAGCAAGAAAACAAGGCAAGCCATCAGTATTTAATAAACTATTTAAAGGATGGATTTCTCCGCCTAACAGCCAAGACTGGGTAGTAGATGCTCAGTGGGAAAAAATGCAACAGGAGCCAGCAAGCGCTAGGTTATTGCTCTATTTAATTTGTTTAACGTTTATATGCCTTATTGTGTGGTCTGGTTTTGCTAATTTAGATGAAGTTGCTCGTGGTGAGGGGCGTGTTATTCCCTCCAATAAATTACAACTTATTCAATCTTATGATGGTGGTATGGTCGAAAAAATAAATGTAAAAGAGGGGCAAATAGTAAATGAGGGTGATGTACTCATTAAAATAGACCCTACCCGCTTTATTTCTAGCTTTAGAGAAAACCAATCCAAAGTTGAGTCGTTAAGCGCAAAAGTAGCGAGACTCAGAGCACTCACTCAAAAAAAGGAGCTCGTATTTAGTGAGTCTGTTATTAAAAATGCGCCTAGAGTTGTGCAACATGAACGTTCTCTTTATTTGAGTAACAGCCAAGAATTAGAGCAACAAGTAAGTATTCACAAACGCCAACTAGAGCAGCGACACCAAGATTACATTGAAGCCAAAGCGGCACTTGAGCAGCATACGAGCGCGCTGCGCTTAACAAACAGAGAGCTCTCTGTTACTCGCCCATTGTTACGCACGGGTGCTATTTCAGATATAGATATTATTCGTTTAGAGCGCCAAATAGTTGATTTAAACGGCGAGATAAACAGAACCAAGGCAGTTATAAATAGGAGTCTTTCGGCCATTAACGAAGCTAAAAATAAGGTAACCGAAGTTGAGCTCGTTATGATTAACCGCTGGAACAATGAACTCTCCGAAGCGCTACTGCGACTAGATTCAATTAAAGAAACTGAATCTGGCTTAGCCGATAAAGTAACTCAAACTGAAATACGCTCTCCTGTTAAAGGCACTGTACAGCGATTATTAGTTAATACTGTTGGCGGTATTTTACAGCCCGGTAGCGATGTTATGGAAATTGTCCCGCTTGACGATCAACTTGTAGTAGAGGCAAAAATTCCGCCTAAAGACATTGCATTTTTACGCCCTGGGCAATCTGCGATGATAAAATTTAGTGCCTACGACTTTGCCGTATATGGAGGCCTTGAGGCAGAGGTTTTACATATTAGCGCCGATACCATTACAGATGACCGTGAGAATACCTTTTATTTGGTGCAACTAAAAACCACCAAAAATAACTTTTCAAAAGAGCTGACTATTATTCCAGGTATGACCACTCAAGTGGATATTATTACCGGTAAAAAAACCGTACTTGAGTATCTTTTAAAACCAGTTCTTAGAGCTACATCGCAAGCAATGACAGAGCGTTAAGCATTTAATAAATGGAGAAATAATGCGCCAAAGTATTTTTATTACACAGCCTGAATTTGAATCGAAGCACTGGCGAGCAGCGTTTCCTGGTTGTTTAATATGCACAAAAGAACCAAACAGAGTAACGGCATCAAGTATTATTTGGGTTTTAGCCGGTACACCGAACTGGCTTGAGCTCGTTAAAAAATATTCGCAACAACGTTTACTCGTTATTGTTATGACCAACGAACTTGAAATAAATCAACTTAGGAGTGCGCTTGAAGCAGGAGCTAGAGGATACGTAGAAGCACTCGCCACAAAAGTAATTATTGAACAAGTACTTGAGACAATTTGTTCTGGCGGAATATGGTTACCAGGACAATTACTATCTAATTTAGTGGGAGCTTTATCAAATACACCATTTAAATATGCGAGGACGTGCGAGCTTGATTTACTCACCAAAAGAGAACGCCAAGTAGTTGATATTGTTGTAACAGGTGCAACTAATAAGCAAGCTGCAGAATCTTTAAATATTACAGAGCGTACGATTAAAGAGCATATGAGCTCTATATTTAATAAGCTAAAAGTTCGCGACCGAATTCAATTAATGTTAGTTGTAAAAGGGCATTAACCGCACAGTTAATGCCTATTACTTACTCTTTAATAACCCCATCAAAACCTAAGTTAATAAGCGTATCTATATCATCTTGGCTTGTTACACCTTGAGCCACCACTTTAATGCCAATAGAATGCGCTAACGTACATACTCCTCGCAGGAATGTTTGGTTATCTTGGCTGTAACTAATATTGTGTCCGTAAACGCTATCAACCTTAATCATTTCAAGACCAAATTCCTGAATTTTATTAATTTTAGTAAATTCAGGGCCCACACGTTTTAATGCTACCTTAGCGCCCATACACCTTACATCTTCACAAAAGCCTTTAAATATCTTAATTTCGCTGACGGCAATACTTTCTCGTATATCAAAGCAGATTTTAGAAGCTAAATCAGGAAATGCCGATAGATAGGTAAGAATTGAAGCAAGCGCAGCATCATCAAGTAATGTTTGGGCAGATAACTCAACCGAAATCAACTCACTTGGTGGCTCAATACTATACTGAGCAACCAACGCCTTAATTAATCCCCAATCTAAACGCGCTAATAACTTTAAGCGATTAGCCCATTGGTAATAATAACCTGCCCTATATACTTGCCCGCCAAGCTCTAGGCTCAGTCCTAATTGATTTTGCATCAACTGCCCCGTAAAACTCGTTACTGGGTATGTGTTAATTTCTAGCGCTTTGTTATCTAGAGCTTTTTCTATTGCATTTTGCCAACTTGTTGCATCATCAAATAACTCGCTTTTTTGTTTATTGTCACTTACTTTTGCTTGAACACCTGGTTTATTATCGGCTGATTTTAAAAGTTCATCGGCTCGTTTTAATACATCAAACCGCGTGTCATTCTTTTGTATGTAAGTGCAACTATGCGGTATAGCTAATTCAATATTTTTATACTCTTCAATAAAAGATTCATGAAGCCTAACTACTTTTTTACTCAATACCTCAATATCATCAGTATCACTAAACAGTACAGTAAAGTCATTATGTGATATTCGGGCTATGTAGTTTTCTGAAAAGTGTGCTTCATTTGATTCTAAAAACTCGATTAAAACCTGCGAAAAACGACGTAAGAAATTAACCATTTCTACACGGCTAATTTGTTCGCTCATTTTATCTAGGTTTACAACCCGAAATAAAAACAAGGCGCCATGGGCATGATCTTTCGATTTTTGTAAGTGGGCCTCAAGCGTTGCACCAAAGTATTCTCTATTTGCTAAACCAGTTAGCTCATCATGTTGTGATTTAAATCTAAGCTCTTCTAAACGTTTACTATCTTCTTTAATAATACGACTAAAACGGGTAGATAATTGGTTCATAGATTGCACTAAACGTGCAAACTCAAATGTACGAGGGACGGTGGATTTAATAAAACGTTTTTCACCAAATGCATTAGCCTGATACACAACATCATCTAGCGGTTTTAATATCCTACTTAAAAAGTAAGCACTAACTATACAAGCAAAAAAAGCGACAATTAAAAAACTAAAAAATAGTTTAAGCGCACTTTCCCATAAGGCTTGCTCAGCATATTGACTATGGCTTTCTATAAACAAAGTTCCAAATTGCTGCCAACCATTATTTACTTGCCCAACTCCTGGTTGAACATTTAATCCATACATTGCCCTAAACCACTGTGGAGCCGTCGCTTTAAGCTCATCGGTAAATGTGCGTTTAACAATCACCTCACCATTCGGGTTTTGTAGCTCTATTCGCTTATAGTGACCGGTATCAAATGTGGCTGAAACTAATAATTCAAGCTCAACGGGGTCTTTGTCTAATTGACTGATCATCAACGCAAGTGAGCTGGCGTTATCTACATTTTTTAAGTACAGCTGGGTCGAAAAATAACTTTTAGCCGAATTAGTACTAATTAAAACACTACTTATAAAGCCCACAAAAATAACAATTAATAATGCAATCCATAGCTCTTGCCTGAGTGTTATTTTTCGTTTTTTAAGATACTTAGATAAGGAAAATGATGC
This sequence comes from Pseudoalteromonas sp. SG43-3, assembly GCF_014164385.1. Lineage (NCBI taxonomy): Bacteria > Pseudomonadati > Pseudomonadota > Gammaproteobacteria > Alteromonadales > Pseudoalteromonadaceae > Pseudoalteromonas > Pseudoalteromonas sp. SG43-3. Next base: position 379,111 of record NZ_JACJFC010000001.1, on the reverse strand, counting down.
CATTACCACATAACTCCTTCTTGGGTTGTCTGCTCCAAAATTTTACGCCAGCGTGAAAGTCTTGCTGTTGGGCTGGCTACACTTTTGGTTGAATTATTAGCCCATAAACCTTGGCTGTTAAAGCTAAAAACAGGGCTTAAATCTACACGTTTTGCAGCAGGTAAAACCTTTGTTATTAAACTGTCTAAAATAAGTGGCTGAGCGTTTGGTGTAGCAAAATAACCTAACACCATATGCGCTTGTGTTTTGTTAGTGCCCGCAATTTTTGCTTTTACATAAATAAGGCGTAACTTGTCGTCGCTCACACCTAACGCTCTTAAGCTTATATATTTTGCTATTGCGTAATCTTCACAATCACCGAGGCCTCTGCCTAATGTTTCTAAAGGGGTTGCCCAATAATCGTTTTGTTTCCAAAGCAAAATATCTGTTTGGTAGCGTAAATTACGCGCAAAAAAATCATTAACAATAAGAATTTGTTGTTGCTCTGGCTTGTTTTGAGTTTGCACCAACATGCTTTGCCAGTTGCGTGCAACCGCCGCTCGCGCAGGCCCGTATTTTTGACCCATGAGCTCTATAAAGGTACTAAATTGAATAGTTAGTCGACTTGCAAGCACACCACTGGAGAGTACAAAAAACAGCAATAGGTAGCGCAAATTGGCTTTGCACCATATAAATAATTGAGGATTTAAATGACTTGGCTTAATCGCCATTTACAGAGCCACTGTTAATATAAGTGGCAATAAAATACATCTGTTGAGCACTACGCAATCTGCTTAAAATTAATCCTAACAACAGCATAGCACTCAATATAGGAGGATGAGATATTTTGAATAACTTTTTTAGTAGTACGTTACTTTTTTAACTTCGCGTGGTTTTACTTCACCTATGTATAAATCGTGCACACGCTTCATATTAAGCTCAAGCTCGGTCACGTAGGTATCATCTACTGCGTAAGTTTTAATTATTTGTGCACCTTTAATAAGCCCCTGCACTTTACTTTCTAAGTAATCGTCTTGAGCAATTGAGCCTTCCACCGTTGTTCCTGCGGTAATTTTTTGCCCATAGACTTGCTCAGTAAGCTCCCGGTAAGCTTCAAGCTTAGAAGCCTTAATGGCCATAAGTTGCTTTTGCGACAAGTTAGCACCTTTTTGCAAGCTAATAGGTGCATACCCTATCGCTTTTAAAACGGGGTAATTATTTGGCTCTACATATTTATATTCAACATGCTTATCAAAAACGCTGCTACAACCACCTAAGGTTAAACACCCAAGTGTAATAAGTAATGAAATTGCTCGCATAGCATTTAGCCCTTGTATAGTAATTAGCAGTACATATGCACGTTTAATGCCATTTATAGCATTACTAATAATTACCAAATAACATTGGTACAGTCCTTGCTCTACCTAGTTAATAGCTAACGTTTAATTGGAGTAAAATTATGAAGTCGTTTTTATCATTGGCATTTGCAGGATTAAGTGCAACGGCATTATTAACGTTCTCCCCTTTTACTAAAGCACAGTGGTATGAATCAACGGGTCACGCGAACGTCCAAAATGGTGATACAAGCGCGGCTAAATCTGCCGCTATAAAAGATGCGATTACACAGGCGTTAGTATTCTCTGGCGCACGGGTTAGCTCTGTGCAAACGTTGGTAGATGGCGTGTTGATGCAAGATCAGCTAAAAATTAGCAGCCACGGAGAAATTCAAAAAATTGAACTGGTCAGCGAAAATAAATACGACAATAAATTTGCCGTTACATTACGGCTCGATATTTTTTCTCAAACAGAGCAATGCCCACAAAATAGTTTTAATAAGTTTGTGGCCGTTACACAAAGCCAACTTGTTCATCGTGAACACGCCAAAATGGGTCAAATATTTGACGTAAGCAAAGCTATTAGCAAAAATATTTTTACTTCCCTGCAAAAATCAAAAATGAGCGCAGTACCTATTGCTTACTATAATAATGCAATAAGCGTTGATAAGTACTTTTCGCAGCAGCACGACTATTCAAATGCCCAATTAGAAGAAATATCTTCGCGCAGTAACGCTCAATATGTACTGCTTAGCCAAATAACCAGCCTTTCAACTAGCGACAAACTCAATAACGATTATGCATTTTGGCAAGACGAGGCGTACGAGCGCAGTTACAACATTGAATTTGTATTATTTGATGGCACTACCTATGAGCAACTTTGGCAAAATAGTTACCATACTCAAGCAATTTGGCCATTTGAAAAAACAACCATAGTTGACGTTAATAGTGATAGGTTTTGGCAATCGCCTTATGGGCAAAGCATAACCGATATCAACCAAGCAGTAAGTTATGACATTCAAGCAGCCATGGCGTGTTTGCCAACTCAAGGCAAAATAATGCACATGGAAAATAGCAAAATCGTTATTAATTTAGGTAAAGCTCATGGGTTAAAAAAAGGCCAGATGCTAAGCATTGCGCACCATAACTATTTAACCGACGCAGCGGGTAATGTTATGCCACACACCATCACCACGCTTAATAAAATTCGCGTTGAGCAGCTTTATCAGCAAACTGCAGTAGCTGTCAGTATTGATGACAAACCACTACCTGGCGTGCAAATTAACGATGTAGTAGAAATAATCAGCCAAGATCTTTAGTTAATTTAGCTTTTAAATTAGGGTGAGCCGATAACCACTTGCCCAATTGTTCTACACCCGATAAATGCGGATAATGCTTTCTGCATGCAAACACCACATTACGCTGCTGATTAGGGAATATAGGCAAGTAATCAATCCCTACACGGTCGGTACATGCCAGTTTTGGTACAAATGTAATACCGTCATCCATGGCCACTAACGCTAATAATGTTTCTAAACTATTACCTTTATACTGATTAGATATATCGACTCCCGCAGAAAAACAAAACTTTTGGGCTTGATCTTTAAAGCAATGACCATCACTTAACATTAGTAGGCTGCATCCTTGAAGGTCGTTCAACGCCACTGTTTTATGCTTAGAAAGCGCGTTATCTTGTGATACCGCCACTAAAAAATCTTCTTTGTATAAAGCAACCGTGTGGTAATTAATAAGCTCTGGCACATCGGCTAAAATAGCAAAGTCGAGTTCGCCATTATTTAAAGCTTCTAAAATTGTTGCTGTTTGCATCTCAATAAACGAAAACTGACTATCAATAAATGCCGCTTTCATTGATGTTAATAACGCAGGCAACAAGTAAGGCGCAATGGTAGGAATAATACCAATAGTTAATTTACCTTGTAGAGGCTCATTAGAAGTAGCAGCAAGTTCTTTGAGTATTTGCGTTTGTTCTAAAATAATCTCTATTTGCGTCAACAAACGTTCACCTTTTGCTGTTAACGTAACTTGTTTAGTTGAGCGGTCAAATAAAGTAACGCCAAGCTCATGTTCGAGTTTTTTTACTTGGCCACTTAATGTAGGCTGACTTACAAAACATGCATTGGCAGCTTTGCGAAAGTGCTTGTATTGCGCTATTGCTTTTACATATTCAAAATCTTTTAAGTTCATATTCAGCTCCGCATGATAGTTTATAACTATCAGTTTAATACAAACAAACGATTGGAACTATATTTAATTGTTCGCCATAATGGCTATCAACAAATCAAGAGGAACAAAAAACTATGTTAAACAATATCGAAGGTCAAACAGTCCCAAGTGTTACATTTGCAACTCGTCAAAATAACGAATGGAAATCAGTAACAACAGATGAAATTTTTAAAGGTAAAACGGTTGTAGTGTTTTCACTACCTGGTGCATTCACACCAACATGTTCATCAACTCACTTACCACGTTACAACGAATTAGCAGGCGTACTTAAGCAAAACGGCGTTGACGAAATTGTATGTTTATCAGTAAACGATACCTTTGTAATGAACGCATGGGCTGAGCATCAAGAAGCGCAAAACATTACTTTATTACCAGACGGCAACGGCGAATTTACTGACGGCATGGGCATGTTAGTAGACAAAAACGATCTAGGCTTTGGTAAGCGCAGCTGGAGATACTCTATGCTTGTTAAAGATGGCGTGGTTGACAAAATGTTCATCGAACCAGATTTACCAGGTGACCCGTTTGAAGTATCTGACGCAGACACAATGCTTGATTACATCAACCCTAAGCAAGCTAAACCAGAACCTGTAAGCATCTTTACTAAACCTGGCTGTCCTTTTTGTAAAAAAGCAAAAGAGCTTCTTGCAGAAAAAGGCTTCGCATATGAAGAGATTGTTATGGGTGCAGGCGCATCACTAACAAGTCTAAAAGCTGTATCTGGTCGTGACACTGTTCCACAAATATTCATTGGTGGTAAGCACATCGGTGGTTCAGACGACTTAGAAAAATACTTTGCTTAATTAAGTAAAAAATAGCAGGGGCGTACGCGCCCCTCTATATCAATCTCATCGCTTAGATTGAAAATAATAAAGGATACCACTATGAAAGAATTGCAAACCGATGTTGTTGTTATAGGCGCTGGCACTGCTGGTTTAAGTGCTTATCGTAATGCTAAACAGTTCACACAAAATGTATTAATGATCGAATCAGGCCCATACGGCACCACATGTGCACGTGTTGGTTGTATGCCAAGCAAGTTATTGATTGCAGCCGCCGAAGCCGCACACGCAATTGAAATGGCACCTGCATTTGGTGTTCATAGCTCAAAGCCTGTCATTGATGGCAAAGCAGTTATGGCACGCGTTAAAAGTGAACGAGATCGTTTTGCAGGGTTCGTAGTAGAAGCCGTAGATGAATTACCAGATGGTGATAAAATTCGTGGTTACGCTAAATTTTTAGACGCAAACCGCGTACAAATAGACGACCATACAATTATTACAGCAAAACGCTTTGTAATTGCCACCGGTTCACGCCCTTCATACCCTGGCGTATTTAATAACTTTGGTGACAAACTTATTATAAACGACGACGTATTTGATTGGGATGACCTACCAGAATCAGTCGCTGTATTTGGCCCTGGTGTAATAGGTCTTGAAATTGGCCAAGCACTTAGCCGACTAGGCGTAAATGTAAAACTATTTGGTGTAGGCGGCGCAATTGGCCCACTTACAGATCCAGTAGTAAAAGACTACGCAAATACTGTTTTTGCTGAAGAATTTTTTGTAGATACCGACTCAAACGTATCTGACATGATGCAAGTTGGCGACAAAGCACAGCTAACTTACACCGACAAACAAGGTGAAAAACACACCGAACAGTTTGACTACGTACTTGCAGCCACAGGCCGAGTACCTAACGTAGATAAACTAGGCCTTGAAAACACAGGCATTGAACTTGATGAACGCGGCGTACCGCACGCAGACACACATACAATGCAGTGTGGTGAGTCAAACATATTTATAGCAGGCGATGCAAGTAACATGCTCCCATTGTTACACGAAGCATCTGACCAAGGTGCTATTGCAGGTCAAAATGCAGGGCGCTTCCCAGATGTACGTATAGGTCTGCGCAGAGCAAAAATTGCAGCTGTATTTAGCGACCCACAAATAGCAATGGTAGGCGAAAGCTACAAGCAAATTACTGACCGATTAGGCCCATGCGGTTGTTTTGAAGTAGGCGAAGTAAGCTTTGAAAACCAAGGCCGTAGCCGAGTAATGCTTAAAAACAAAGGTCATATGCGTGTATATGCAGAGCAAGGCACAGGCTTATTTTTAGGTGCAGAATTTATTGGCCCACAAGCCGAACACATCGCTCACTTATTAGCTTGGGCTGTACAAAACAAAATGACCGTACCAGAAATGCTTGATATGCCATTTTACCACCCAGTAATTGAAGAAGGGTTACGTACCGCCCTTCGCGACTTAAACGCCAAACTTAAATTTGGCCCAGACATTGTAAATTCATGTATGGAATGTGGTCCAGGCGCATAACCTATTTGCCACACATACAAACTTGCTAAGCAAAAGCCAAAACTAACGTTTTGGCTTTTTTTTATAATTTTTTTAAGCTAACCTCTCAAAAAAAAATTTAGCTGTTACACTTAATTGATAATTCAATTAAAAAGATGGAATAGCTATGCCCAATAATAAATTTAGACTAGTCACTCGCAGCGATTTTGATGGCTTAGTTTGTGCCGTATTGCTCAAAGACTTAGACCTAATTGACGATATTTTATTTGTTCATCCAAAAGACATGCAAGATGGCAAAATAGACATTACCGAAAACGACATTACGACCAACCTCCCCTACGTTGCAGGCTGTCATATAGCATTCGATCATCACCTTAGCGAAACCGTTCGCAACTCAAGCGACATAAAAAACCATATTATTGACCCAAAAGCCCCATCAGCAGCTCGCGTAGTTTATGACTATTATGGCGGCGCTGAAAAACTTCCAAATATTTCTGTTGAAATGATGGACGCGGTAGACAAAGGCGATGCTGCTCAGTTTTCAAAAGACGAAATATTAAACCCAACCGATTGGGTATTAATGAACTTTATTATGGATGCGCGAACTGGACTTGGCCGTTTTCGCGAGTTTAAAATTTCAAATTACCAATTAATGATGAAACTGATTGATGCGTGTAAAGATCAGAGCATCGAAGAAATCCTACAAATGGAAGACGTAGCCGAACGTGTTGCTTTATATAACGAGCATAACGAAAAAGCCAAAGAGCAAATTTCTCAATGCGCTACCGTCCATAAAAACTTAGTGGTCCTTGATTTAACTCAAGAAGAAACAATTTACGCCACAAACCGATTTGTTATTTATGCCATGTACCCCGACTGCAATATCTCGATTCATAAAATGTGGGGCCTTAAAAAGCAAAATGTAGTGTATGCCATAGGTAAATCAATAACTAACCGCAGTTCAAACACCAATGTTGGCGAACTGTGCCTTAAATACGGCGGCGGCGGCCATTTAAATGCAGGTACTTGCCAAGTAGAAACAAGTAAAGCTGAAGCCGTGCTTAGTGAGTTAATCGATAAAATTACTAGTGATGGTTAAGACCTAGCTAACAAAATTATAAAGTGAGTGGATTTATATTTACTCGCTTTTTTATTTATAAGAACTTAACCAGAAAGTTGATTCTTTGCTAACGCCTCACGGATTAGTTATTAACGCCTTAAGTTTCCAAGAACAGCATTGAACTGTATTAGTTCAGACAAGATTACGATCATTTTGTATTTTTCACTTAACTTTACAAAGTAGACCTTCCCTAAGCACTCTCCTTCCCAATACTCGCTTATAAACAACATCGGATATAACTTACAACTCCTAACTATAATGTCTCGAAGTTTATTTATATGCATAGCAGCATATAAATTTTAGCGTATGTGTAGTAACTTTTATTCTTTCTGATAACCTAAACGGAAATTGGTTTACCACTATAATTTGCAGTAAATAACAATGAAGTTGAAACCTTTAATTCTCACCGCTCTTTTAGTAATGACTCTCATTACATTTCATAGCAATGCGCAAGAGAGTCGTTGTACAAATTATGGCTCTGTTATTTCAAGTCTTTATAATTCGATAGAGACTCTAAACGTCAAAAAATTAAAGGCAATAAACGAACATTTAAAAAATCATTGTGTTCATAACAATATTGAAACTCACCTTTTATTCAGTGAGTTAACAATTGCTGATGCTGAAAAAGATAGAAATAACATAGAGCTTATTAGAAACAAGATTACAGCCTTAAATATTTTAGATAAAAGTAATCCTCGCTTTGCATGGCATCTATACGTAATGGCTCAAAGTTGGTTTTGGGATTCAAAGACTGGAAAAGCAATTGCATTACTTAGTGAATACAAATCCTATTTTATAGGTGAGCCAAAAAACTCTATTGAAGTTAGAGCTTTATCTTTAATAGGCGGCTATTTTGATAATGCCGAATCGAGCATAGAAAAAGAAAAAAATACCTATTTTGATAAAGCTGAGATTAAAGCAAATGAAATTGGTGATCCTGAATTAATATTATACGTTAACTTTAGAAAAGGCAGCGAAGCCTATCCCGATTTAAATACTGATAGTGCTGTTGAATATAAAAAGAAAAGAGATAAATGGGTTAGCATGCTAGATTCAGTGGATTCTTGTGTAACCAAAGCTGAAGTATTACTTTATTGGGGGTACTTGGAGATTGAAGACAAGAACAAAAGCTTATCAACATTAAAAGAGGCTATCCAAATATTATCTGACTTTGGCGTCACTAGAACGGCATTAGACGGCTCCATATTATATATTCAATTATTACAAAGTTATGGTGAATTGTCAGAAGCTGAGTCCATGATTAATAAATTAATTGAAGACCACTATAGCTTAATGGACGACTATCAGATAAAAAAGTTATATGAATGGCTTTTTGAATTTAGTAAGTCACAAAAACGATTCGAAGATGCTATGAAATATAAAGATAAGTATTACGAAAACTTACTTAGTGAAGACGATAAGAGCCAAAAAGAATTAGATGAATTACTCTCTGAATATAAAGTTGAAGAGCAAAAAAGCGCAAACAGAATTTTAGAACAGTCGCTTGAAGTAACTAAATTAGAAAAAGAAAATGAAAAACAAAAAAATTATATTTTAGTTATGTTTATTATCACGTTATCGATAACTGTACTTTTGCTTTCACTCATTGTTTACCGGAGTCAAAAATCTAAAAATGAACTGAGTAAATTAGCAATGATTGACGTGCTAACTGGTGCGCCAAATAGACGAGCAATTACCCTTCAAGCAACCAAAGAATTAGCAATTGCTCAACGCAAATGTCAAAATTTAACAATACTATTGGCTGACTTAGATAACTTTAAATCTATAAATGATATTTATGGGCATGATGTGGGGGATTTTGTGCTAAAGAAATTTGCAGATATTGCTTCAGAAAATATTAGAGCAATGGATAAATTTGGTCGCTGGGGAGGTGAAGAGTGGTTATTTATCCTACCAGCTACTTCAATTGAAGAAGCAAAAAATTTATTTGAGCGTCTTTCAAGTAAATTATCCAAGGTTGAAGTCGATGGTCTTTCAAATATAACATTCTCAATGGGAGCAGTTGAACTTTATAGCAATTCTGATTCAGATTTAAATTCATTAATAAGGAAAGCCGATGATAAGTTATATATAGCTAAAAAATCTGGTAAAAACAGAGTTTGCTTTGCCCCAAAATAGCTAATTAAGAACTTTACCTTATGTGCGGTAAGAAAATATATATCGATGACAAAACTGACTTTCAGCTTGGATACACAATTATCCAAAAGATAGTAATTTGAACGGCAGCTTTTTACTTTTGAGCGAAAGTTTCAAAGATTACTAAAGAACTAAAGTTGGCCAAACAAGTAGCTAGTATCGCTTAGTTTTGGATAAAGATTAAGTCTTTGATTTAATTGGTAGCCCCTGCAAGAATCGAACTTGCAACTGCCCCTTAGGAGGGGGCCGTTATATCCATTTAACTAAGAGGCCACAAATAAGCTGTGTGCTTAGAGGTGTGAATTATAACGGCATCTGGTTTTTTATATCAAGCGACAACTGAACTTAATTACTTGATAAGTATATATCTTCTTTATTTAGTACATAAATTGGGATTAGTTTTCGACTACTCGCGACGATTTTTTTTGTATGCGCGTTAATTACACGTGTATTTACAACAACAGCATCTCTGCGATAAATTAATGTACCCGCTAATACATGGCTCGCCATTTGCTCTTCGCTAAGCTTTTCAATATCACGCGAGAAAGCAAAATCACCACGGCTATTTACATCTATTGTTTGGGTTGTTTTAAAATCAACCACGCCATAACCAAACTTTTGTAACTGATGAATTAATGTTTCAGAAATTTGATTACCCAATTGATTACTTTTAGTAAGCGATGAATCAAGATCTACTAAGGTAGTAACGGCAATATTAATATTGGTGTCGGTATCACTTTCAAACTCAAGCGTATCAACCAAATCAAGTGCCATTTGCTCTACATAGTTAGCAAGTGTTTTATGGTGCTGAAGTGGTGTAAATTGATTGCCGTTAGCATCGTCTTGAGTTGATTTTTGCTCAGCTGTTTTAAGCATGCTTGCTAGGTCATAATTTACTTGTGTGGTTGAAGATGCATTCATTTCAGCACTTTCATTATTTTGAGTAAAGGCACAACCAGTTAAATTAGCTAAAGCAAAAAAAACGATAAAGCGGTTTAATAATTTACTATACATAATTATCTCACTTGCTTGCTTGTTTTAACATTATGCCATCAGTGCGATAGCTACTATTAAGCGCATCAACAACCGACTGTGGAATAAACCCTTGTGCAGAACCGACTACGGCCTTACTTTCTAGCCCAACAATACGTGCATTAACAAGTACACCCCCTTGATGGTTTACAAGCGTACCGGCTAGTACATACTTAAAGTTTTGATCTTGATTTAGCTCTAAATAGTCGCGACTAAATACAAAGTCGCCTGTTGAGGTAACGCGCATATAATCAGTTGTTTTAAAATCAATAACGGGTACACCAAAGCTGTGTAATTCATGCATGAAGCTTTCTGCAATTTGATTCCCTAGTAAGCTACCATCGTTGTAGTCTTCATCTAAAAAAATAAAACTCGAAACAGCTAATGGTGTTTGTTCACTTACGTACTGTAAGTTTTCAACCATGTCTTGCATTATGCCGCGCACATAATGGTTAATATTTTTACGCATTGGCGGTGTTGCTTTTGTGTAGTTATCTTGTGGAGCCATTCCTGACTGAAATAAGTTATCGTCAGAAACAGGCGCTGCAACGTCGCGTTGGTTACTCACCAGTTGATTGCTTTGCTCACTTTGTGGTGTTGCGGTGTCTGTATTCATTGTGCCTAGTATTTGAGAGCAACCAAAGCCCAGTGGTAAGCATAATGTAATTAATAGGTTTTTCATTTTGTGCTCCAAATTAGTATTCGCTTCGGTATAAAAGTCCGTCACGCTGCTGAATTTTCTCATTGCCCCACATTACATTAATTGGGATCTCGGTACTTCCCGCAGAGAGCACCTGTTTATTTTCTATATTCACAAGCCGTGCATTAACTATGTATGCATGCTGCTGGCGAGTCACTGTTCCTGTGATAACCAAGTCAATATTTTGGCGATTACGTAATTTACCTAAATCGCGACTTAAAATACTGTCTGAGTTTTCTGATAAAGAAAGGTTATTCCCAAGTCTGTACTCAACGGTGTGATAACCTAGTTGCGTAAATTGCGTAAGCAGACTTTCTTGGATCTGCTGACTTAAGCCTGAGGCCTGCCCTGTCACTAATTTTGTATCTAGTGCGTCTGCATAGAAGAAGCTACTAACGCCAACACGTGCATTAGCATTTAACGCTCCATTTAGGTGGTTAAGTTGCGACGTTAAATTCACTACATAATCATTAACCGTAAAAGGAGCCATGGCCGCTTTAGGTGCATTTGTAGGCACACTTGGTTCTGGTGGTGGCACCAAGTTACAAGCAGCTAAATTTAAAAATAATAAAGGCAGTAAAAGGCGCATAATTGCCATCCTCTTCAAAACATACTGAGGATAAAGCAATTTGTATGCCGACTTAGCTATTGTGCGATAAAGGGCTGATCTACGTAATAGCTAACTAAACAATTTATATTTTGGCTCTTTAATTTTAGACAGTCAGCCATAGCGTTTTTTTTGTCTATGTATGCGCCTAGCTTTAAACGGTTATACATAACTCCTTTTACATTTATTGTTTCAACATTCATCACAAAGTTATCGCCTAGTAAGCTAGGAAGCTTTTTTTGTAGTTGCCTAAAAGCTAAAGAGAGTTGTTCTTTTTGCGTTATTGAAAGCACTTGTAAAGCAAATTTGGGATTAACTGGTTTTGTTAATTGTAAATTGGAGCGATTAATTTTGTTGGTATTAACGATTTCTGCTTTTATTACTGGTGCGTATTTCTGCTCATTTTCTTTTGCAATTGTATTAAGTTGCGATATTAGTAAGCTTAAGTCTTCTTCAATAAGTAATAAGCGCGCAAGTTCAGGCCTCATATTTTGCCACTGCTGGGAGCTCATTTTTAGAGCTTCAAGTTCTTGCTTTGTTATTTTTACGTAGCTTTTTTCGTCAGCTATTTCCGTCTGAGTAATACTATTATCAATTGCTTTATTATTCGCACAACCATAACTTAGCAACATTGCACTGATTAAAAATATACATTGAACTCTTTTCATCCTAATTCCTTTAATGGAGTATTTTATGTGTTTCAACAACACACTTTAATCCTTGCGCTTTTACTGAGTCGCATACAGAAATAAGCTCTGGCGAACTGTTTGTTGCGTACGCTAAGGCTAAAATAAATTTATTTTTAGCTTTATCATGCATATAAAAAGCTTCTTGCTGCTCTATTCGTGGTGCTATTAAACGGTAATAAATTTTTAAGATATTTAACGAACTAAAACTTCCTGCATTGGCAATGCTTCCAGTTGTTGCACTGAGCGCCTTTAACGTTAAATCAACGCCCATTACTACATCTCCTTGAGGCGATAAATTAACTGTTATATTTTGAGTGTTTTTTAGCTGCTTGCGTTGTTTATATTCATCATCAATTACTGCTTTATACTGCCCCGGTTTAAGGTCTGTAAATAAATAATAGCCATCATATGCTGCTTGAGTTTGTGCAACTTGATCCCCTTTCTCATTCAACAGCGCTATATTTGCAAAGGGTTGGATCTGTGTTGTATCACCTTTTTGTTGATAAACAACTCCCTCCACTTCACTGGCATTATTTAATGCAAAATCCATATACTCTACAAAACCAGCCCTTGGGGTAATAGAAAAACCCTCGTTAGCTGATATTAAAAACGGATCTTCAAAACTATTTCTATCAAGTATTATATCTGTTGTACGATTTGCTGGCATTGAAGTTAATAGCGCAACGCCGTGTTCGTCTGTAATTGCTTGACGATAATTGTGAACGCCTTTTACTTTTACGCCGGCAACGCCGTGCTCATCATCATCCATAATACCGTTATTATTTTGATCTAAGAATACGCGTAACATTAAGCTACCCGTGTTAGTTAAGCTGCGCTTAGAGACAAAATATGTATTGTGTTCAACATCAAACCCTAAGCTAAAACGACTATAAATACCGAGCCGCCAATCATCGTTACTGTTGTAGTTTAAGTTACTCATTAAACTAAACTTGTCGCTTTGCCAATTGAGCCCTAATTCGGCCGATTGAATATTATTACGAAGTGAATCAGTTAAAGTCAGTTCGGCTTGTAAATCTCGGCCCAAGTTGCGGCTAAACTCAGCCTCGTAACTAACAAGCTCACTTACTGGCGATATACTATAATCTATACCAAACCTTGTGTAGGTTCTCCCAAAGCGCTTTTGAAAACGTGTTGTTCCAAAAGTACTCTTAGAGCTATCGTCTTGTTGCCACAGCAATTGGTTACTTAGTGCAAACCCTGAGTATGAGTAGTTGAACTGGTTGCGTACTTGCTTAAAACGCCCTCTAGTATCACTCTCGTCATATAGGATGTTATTTTGATAAGAAAGGCGTCCATAGGTATTATTCATTAGCCCACCAGCTAAATTTATTTGGTAGCTATTAAAATCTTGCTGCTGTTCGTCGGTACGATTTGTAGCGCTAAAAAGTAGTGATTGTTCGGCAATTTGAGTTCGGGCTGTAAATTCAAATTCTTGTTCATTATTATTATTTTTTTCAACATTCGCATTTAATAATAATCGGTCAAACAAGCTTATGTTGGTACCAAATGCATACTTAAGTAGATCGTCATCCGTATTTTTTTGACCTGATGTAGCAGTGTATACAGATATATTATCTGTAAGCCCTTGCTCATATCTACCCGCAACTTGCCAACCCTGCCCCTGCGAGCTTGAAACATTGTTATTTAGTAACTGCTTGCCTTGTTCAGTAACCGACAATTCATAGTTACCTTGTCCCTGCTTAAGTTGATTTCCGTCCACAAAGTAATAATCACTTTTACGCTCAACTTGACCTTGAGGCCCATAAAAAATAAGCTCAAAATTATTAGCTCCGAATAATAGGTTTATATTATCAAAAATATAACGCCCATCTGCGAGGCTAAGCTGCTGGTCTATTAATATTTCATTACGATACAGCTCTACATCCCAACCTGGCTGTATAGCACCGCTTAAGTTAACTTGATTATTGACTATTTTTCTATTGGTTACATTATTAGAAACTTTAACACCTCGGGCATACTGACTACTGTAGCTATTACCCACTTGCGTGGCGATAACATCACCAAAAGATATTTCAGTAGGCATGAAGCTGTTTTTTATTTCTTTGTCTAAGTTTTGCTTTGTAAACGTTAACCTAGAGTTGGTAAGTAAGTCAGTACTTCGTCCAGACAAAAAATACTCTGCAGATAAATACGCAAAGTCTTGAGTGCCTAAAAGTGAATAGTTCGTAGAATGTCTATCATCGCTCGCGGTAAAATTTAGTTGTAAGTCGGCAACCGGAGAAGATAGCGCTTTATATGGGCTAGCTTTCCATGGGAGCGTAGGTGGCGATCTCTTGTTAGGTGATTTTAGGTTGCGCGACTGTCTGTATCTTTGTTGTTCAACCGGTAAGGGGATCTCTGAGCTTATAAGTAATTCTAAATCTGGGTAATCAATATTAAACTCTAGATTTAAAGCATTATGTAAACTTTGAATATCTACATAAATATCATCTTCAATGGTAATTTGATTTTTTGCTAATAAGTAGCTCTGTGTAGGACTAGTAAATACAGCGGGTGTAACCGCTGCATTTAGAAAAAGAGGTTGTTGATTTGCTCCAACACCTTGAGCAATTCGATTGCTAGCATCAACATTCATTGCAAATTGTAGAATATCAAATAAGTCGCTTAAACTAACTTGTACACTTTGCTCGCTTTTAATTGCTGCAACTTCACCTAAGTAGTATGAGTTTAAATAAAGCGAAAGTATTAATAACTCGCCTGTGGCGATTCGCTGTTGCTGATTTTCTTTGTTTTTATAATCAATTACTTCAACGGGCTTAGTTAGCTTTAGTTCAATTGCGCGTAGTGTTGTTAAAGCATCCCCCACGGAAGAATTAGGATTAGCTATTACACTATTACTAAGCAAACTACTTATGCTTAGTAATAGTGCATACAATAAATTATTTAGCGTCATTCACAGTTAAAACATTAAGTGATTGTGAGGTTAAAGGCAGAGTGTATTGTGCAAATGTAAGGTCTTTATATTCTTGACTGCCTTCATATTTAAAAATGACTTTTCCTGCTTTATCTAAATTTTTGTCACTAAATAAACTAAGGGTTACAAACGCATTATCCACTTCTGGATAAATACTTAAATTACCAATTTCTGCAATTTTAACTTGCTCGTTATTGCTATCAACAAAGTAAGCACTTAATTTACCGTAGCTACTAAACTTACCTTCTCGTTTTATATTCAATAAAAACTGAGGACGTTGATTGCTTTCATTTAGCACTAGCTTAGCTTGTTCTATGGCAACTTCTGGCTCTTTCATGTCTTTACGTAACAAAATAGGAATGCTGTAGCTCATAATCATATTAACTTTTATTGAGCTTGTTTTATTAGTATTTTCACCAGGCAATGCTTGAAATAGAAGATGAGAGCGGTACTCACCAGAAGCTAGACCTTTAGGTTTACGTATTGCTATTTTTACTGTTTGTTTTTCACCAGGTGCTAAACGCATTTGTTTTGGTGACAAACGTGCCATTGAACTTAAACTTTCGCTTGTAGCCTCTGCCAACTGTATGTAGCCACCGCTAGGTTGCGCTTGCTTCTCACTCCATAAAACACGATATGTTTGATATTCATCCCCCGTATTAATTACGGTAACTTTAGCGGTTCGTTGACGTTCATCAAAACTAATACGGGTTGGAGAGATAAGTAAATTTGCGTATGCATTTTTTCCTAAAATACATACACTCAGTGCGAGCAGCACTACAACTTTATAAAGCATGTTTTTCCTTTAGTAATCAATCGTAATTTCTAATTGGGTGTCAGTAATAAAACTACCATCTAAGTAACTTTGGCTAGTCCCTGTCGTTATTAAACGGCCACCTACTTTGAGTAAAAGATCTCCAAATTCATCGCTAGTTTGCGTGCTTGGTAAATCCACTAATACAACCGAAAACTTGGCACTATTAGCTCCAAGTACTTCACTTTGCAATGTAGAGTCACTCATTTTATTAAACGATATTTGAGTAAGCGGAGGTAAATCGGTAAATAAAAGTTCTGCGGGATTCCCCTCAGTTAATACGTAAATACTACCAAATGTGGTTATTTCACCATTGTGGTTAATCGTGATAGAGCTTAAAGTATTATTTTGAGGGATAACTAAAGTGCCAAAATTAAGCGCTTCTTGTTGTATGCTTGCGCTATAGGCTTGCTCGCTAAACATTAACGAAAGCCAAGCAGAAACATACAAAAAGCGCATTGTTTGTTTAAACACTAATTAATATGACACTTCAATATTAAAGCTACCAGAATACTCACCATCAGGGTAATCAACACTTGATGCGTTTGATGAAGTAGAAAGAGTCGCGCCTATATTAAATGATACAGCGCCATCAGCACCAGCTTGTAGGTTAGGAGTACCCTGCGTATAAAGCGCTCCTGCATTTGTTCCGCTCGTTATAAAGTAAGTCCAAGCATCTACAGTAAAATCAGGTTCATTTAAGCCTTGGCCAGCTAAGGGTAGTATTAAAGTATTTACTGGGTCGCTAATGGTTAAAATAGAGTTTGGTACTACATCTGACACACTGAAAGCACCCGCTTCACCACCTTCAATTATTGAGATACTCGCAGCGTTACCAGTTGGATTATCTTGTGAAGTAACAGGGCTCGCAGCTGGATCAGGATTAACTGTCAGCGTTGCTTGTTCGGCGCCTAATGGATCTGAAATAGCACGAATAGTACCAAAATTTAAATCGTTATCTTTTGTGAGTACTACAGCATTTTGTACTGTTACTTTCGCTTCAAATGACTCTGTAGCAGCATAAGTGCTAAACGAGCTGACCACGGTGGCTACAGCTAATGCAGATAAATAAAACTTCATGCTAAATCCTTATAAGAAAATGGGCTTTATCAAATATTTGCCCAACTATAGTTAGTATCGACTATTAGTACAAATACTTTAATACTATATAAGTTTAAAAGGCCTAATTTATTAATTATATTGGTTTTCCGACAAAAGCAGCAATATTACATACTTGAGCAAGCTGATTAGCTAAATAACAAAACGCACTTACTTGAGCATCGTTTTTAAATGGACCTACACGTAATCCATACAAAGTCATATTATTATTTTTACGTTCAAACATAGTAAAGTTAAATTGAGTAAATGCACTGGGATATAATTGCTTAAGCTTTTCGACTCTTGCTTTAACAAGCTCAGGCTTTAAATACCAACCAAGCTGTGCTCCAATTTTAGTTTCATCTGTTAAGGTGAGTTCTGAATTTTGTAAGTTTGGTGTTTTTACTTCGGGAGTGTTATTTAGTGCCGTCGGTTCCAAATTCTGTGAAGGCTGATTACCATAGGTGATATCGATTTTACTTTGCATGAGTAAAGGAGGGTTTTCAGTTAATTCACTTTGAGACGATAACGCCATAATTAATAGCTGTAAATCATCTTCCATAGCAGTTAAACGACCAATGCTTTCTTGCTGTAAGTGCCACTGCGAAACATACTCTTTTACTTGTTTATCAGTTATTAAAGAATGCTGCACGCTCTCGTTATTTACAGTTGCGCTGCTGCATCCATATAAATAAAAAGATAAGAATAAAACTGATATTAAATGACAAGACTTCAAATACCGCATTGCAAAATGCACTCTACTAACCAAGATAATAAATCAAAGCAAATTTTGCGCCAATTTATAGCAACTTTTTAATTAAGTAGTCTATTTTAAAGTAAGAAAACCGAGTTGATAACAAAACAAAATTGCATTATTTAATTACTATCACTAGTTATTGCTGTATTGCTCTAGCTACTGCCTCCGTGCACTCGTATATCAAAATTATTAGCGATAATTGCGTCAGGTTTAATCCCCAAGATTGATTAGGTATTATTACAGATTGATATTACGTAATACGGGCTACAGCCTTACTGGCTTATCGGTGTAGTTACTTACTATACAATCGAGTTTATACAGCTTGAATACGTCACAATCTGCTTTTGCATTTTTAAAGTTTTGGTAAGAGCCTAGTTTTAGTCTGTAAAACATTTTGTCGTTTATCTTGGCGGTTTCTACGTTAGTCAATATTTTGTCTCTAAACAACGGTGCTGCTTTAGTATTTAGCTCTTGCCATGCTTTAGCCACACCTTGCTCTGAGTCAACCGAAGCTACCTGCAAAGCAAATACATGTTTTGGTTTATTTAATTTTACAGCTTGTTTTTTATTGCTGTAGTTTTGTTTAACTTGTTGGCGTGATTTAACATTACGTGTGTTTCGAGGTGAGCGTACAGACTTGCTGCTATACCCTTGATTAGACTGCGCAATAGCTTTGCTGTTTATAATATCAATATGATTTACGAGGTAAGTTATTTCTTTTTCTAATCTTAAAATTCGCTCTATACCTTCGCGTGCTTGTTGCCACTGCATTGCAGCATCTTTTAGCTGAGCAAGCTCCAAGGCTGTAATTGAGACGTAGTCAGGCGAGTTACTTTGAGGTTGTTCGTCAATGGTTTTTATTTCAGGCGTAACGCTGCATGCTGTGCCAAATAAAAGCATTAGCAAGCTAAGTAAAAGCCCAATGTTATTTTTTTTATATATAAACATGTATTTGCTGTCCTGAAAGCAGTGTTTTCACTACATTTCAGTTAAACATTCTCACAAGAAAGCGTTTAACTTTATTTAAGCTGTGAGCTATAAAACTTAGCTCTTCGCATGCTTGTCAGTGTTTTGTAAAACACAACGTTGCATACTCCCACCCTTCCTTGAGAGCATTATTTAATACAAATTTAATGCCAGTTAACACAAACTTTACAACATAAATAACAATATGTCTGTAATGACCTAAAAATTTTATTTTTAAAGAGGCTCATTTCTTATTTTACTCTAGGGCCTGTTGACCTTTCAGGATTAAAACTTGTTCAATCTAGGGGCTATTTAATCGCGGCGCGAGGTTTGTAACCTAGTGGGCTCGATAACTGCTCCTCCGTTATTCTACTGACTTACATCCCTGTAAGAATAAGTAAAAACCGAGTAAAGCTTCCGCGTCCTGCTCACGCCCCTTACCTACATCCATGTAGGCAACAAAGAGTAAATTGCCCCGAGGCAGAACCCTTCGGGCAGCGCATGTTTGGCATCTATACTACGTTATCACCTATTTATGGGGAATAACCACACTACATAGGCTCTGCCTTGCCTAAATACCAAACAGCCTGCTGCAAATTTAACCTCGAAAGATAAACAGGCCTGATAAAACTCATAAAAAAGGCGCCGATATAGGCGCCTTTCATGATTTACATTAACTGTTAAATCAGTTTTTTAATAAATGACTTTAATTCATCAGCAAATTCATCGCGACGAAGTGCAAATTCAATAGTCGCTTTTAAATAACCAATTTTACTTCCACAATCGTGGCTACGGCCTTTTATAGCGTATGCATCTACTTTTTCGTGTTCCATTAACATCGCAATTGCGTCAGTTAATTGAATTTCATTGCCTGCTCCTTGCGGAGTTTTTGCAAGTAACGGCCATATGTTTTCGCTTAATACGTATCGACCCACTACAGCTAAGTTAGATGGCGCTTCGTCTACTGGCGGTTTTTCTACCATGTTAAAAATTGGCGAGCTTTCACCTTGTTTTAAGTCAACATCACCTAAATCAACCACACCAAACTTATCTACTTCATCCATTGGTACTGGCTCAACCATTATTTGGCTATGCTTGTTTTGCTCAAAATTAGCGATCATTTCTGCTAAGTTATCTTTTTTAAGATCGCTCTCTACATCATCAATAATTACATCAGGTAGAATAACTACAAACGGTTCGTTACCAATAATAGGCGCAGCACAACTAATAGCATGGCCTAAGCCTTTTGCTTCACCTTGGCGTACGTGAATAATGGTTACGTCTTTAGGGCAGATTGCTTGCACTTCGGCAAGTAGTTGCCGCTTTACACGCTTTTCTAAAGTAGCTTCTAGTTCAAAGCTCGTATCGAAGTGATTTTCGATTGAATTTTTACTTGAGTGCGTTACTAACACTATTTCTTTAATGCCTGCAGCAACGGCTTCGTTTACTACATATTGAATTAAAGGACGGTCTACCACTGGCAGCATTTCTTTAGGAATTGCTTTAGTGGCTGGTAACATACGAGTACCAAGGCCTGCTACTGGGATGACTGCTTTCATTTTATGTTTTCCTTAATCTTTTATTATACTGAAAATGGATATTGAATCGCTTCGTGGCATTGATAGCCTGTTACTTCAAAGTCGTCTCGTGTTACCCACGTTTCTATGTCTTCTAATGATTTAATTTCTGGATTAATTTTTAACTGAGGTGATGCAAATGGCTCACGCGTTAACTGCACATCACGCATCAGCTCAAGTTGGTTTTCGTAAATATGTGCATTAGCAATTTTATGATACGCCTTACCCGCTTTGTGGCCGGTAATTTGAGCCACTAGCGCAAGCAACACAAAACACTGAATTTGATTAAAATTAAGGCCAAGTGGCACATCACAGCTTCGCTGGTATGACGTTAAATATAGCGTATCACCAAGTAAGGAGAAAGTGTGTGTATGCATACACGGGCGCAGGCAACCAAGCTCAAACTCACCTGGATTATAAAACGTGATTATTTCACCACGGTCATCAATGCCATTTTTTAAGTTATTAATAACTTTGGAAAGCTGATCAAGCGTTGAGCCATCTGGTCGTTGCCAACCACGACCTTGTACGCCGTAAACACGCCCCATGTCATCCTCACCTTTACGGTTAGGATTATTAAGCCATGCATTGTTATCGTTTGCGTTAGCATCCCACGTTTTACAGCCAATTTCACGAAATTGCGCAGCGCTGTCGTACCCGCGTAAATAGCCTAGCAATTCAGCAATCGCTGCTTTGTAGTAACTTTTGCGTGTAGTGATCATCGGAAACTGATTATTAGCCACATCGTATTCTAAATCAGCATTGATAACGGTTAAACAACGCGTACCTGTACGTTTATTTTCGACCCACTGCCCTTCGTCAACAATACGCTGACATAATTCTAAATATTGTTTCATGCGTTACTTCTTATTATGCTTTAGCTGTGGTTATTTGTTTAGGTTGTTTATATGCCCAAATTAATAAGCCTAAACCACCTACAATCATAGGTAACGAAAGTATTTGTCCCATTGATATAAAGTCGGCAAATAAACCTAATTGTGCATCGGGTTGGCGGAAATATTCAATACAGAATCTAAACACGCCATAACCTAATAAAAATACACCGGCTACGCTGCCTGCTGGACGTGGTTTTTTAATAAACCATTGCAGGATTAAAAACAGCACTAAGCCTTCAAAAAATGCTTCGTATAATTGCGATGGGTGACGCGCAAGCGGACCGCCCGTTGGAAATACCATTGCCCATGGCACGTCGGTAACACGCCCCCATAATTCACCGTTTATAAAGTTACCAATACGTCCAGCTAAAAGCCCTACAGGAACCAGTGGTGCAACAAAGTCGCCCACTTGAAGAAGCGACTTTTTACGCGTCCACGAAAAAATTGCGACGGCAGTTATAACGCCAAGTGTTCCACCATGAAACGACATACCGCCCTGGTCTATTCTAAATAAATACAGTGGGTTTTCTATAAAGTAGCTAAACTGGTAAAACAATACGTAGCCAATACGCCCACCTAGTATTACCCCTAACATGCCGTAAAACAGTAAATCGCTTACTTGCTCTTTAGTCCAACCCGAATTTGGCTTTGATGCTTGACGATTTGCAAACCACATCGCAAATGCAAAACCTATTAAATACATCAAGCCATACCAACGTACGCTTAGCGGTCCAACAGAAAAAATAATTGGATCAATTTGAGGAAACTCAAGTGCCATAAAAAATAAACCTTTAGCTAAAAACCATTTTAATTGCGATAACTACAAGCAGCACCGCGAAAACTTTCTTAATTGTATTAACAGGTAAATAGTGAGTTGCTTTGGCGCCAATAGGCGCAACAAACCACGAGGTAATAACAATTCCAAATAATGCAGGTAAATAAACAAACCCAGCAAAACCATGCTCTAAATCGGTAACATGCCAGCCTGCGCTGATGTAACCAATAGAGCCAAATAATGCTATAACAATTCCGCACGCGGCTGCGCAGCCAATTGCTTTTTTTATATCAACCGAAAAATAATTAAGCATAGGTACTATTAAAGCACCACCACCAATACCAATTAAACCTGATAATCCGCCCATTATCGCAGAAAATCCACCTAAAATAGGACCTGCTGGTAACGGTTTATCTGACATCGGTTTATTACGCGCGGATAGCACCATTCTTGCTGCAATAAATACAACACTTATAGCAAACACTGTACGCAATATTTGTTCAGGGATTAAACTAGCTGCAAAGCCACTAATAAGTGCACCTAAAGCCACGCCCGACATAACCCATGGGGCAATATCCCAAGGCACGTTATCATTTTTATGATGAGCCAGCGCTGAAGACGTTGAAGTAAATAAAATAGAGGCGAGTGAGGTTGCAATAGCAATTACTAATACATGATCAGCTGACGTTACATTAAATGACAGTAGCAGAGTGCTTAGAACTGGAACGATAATTAAACCGCCACCAATGCCTAGTAACCCAGCTAAAAACCCAACAATACAGCCTAGTAGTGCGCAGCTTGCGACTAACAAACCTAAGTCATACATAGTAATCTCAAATACCCTTTTAAGGTTTATATATTAAAGGATTATAAAACTAATAGCATCTGTGTATTGCAATTAATTAGGCGTATAAGCTTATTTGGGAGTGTAAAACAAATCACCTAATTTATGCTCTAGCATAAAGCTTCGCGTTAAACGTAGTACTTGTTTGGCTGTGGATTGCGCTAAGCATTCACTTAATAGTTGTTCCATGTCACTGACATTTAAACGCCTAAGTACCCATTTAACTTTATTAAGCGATGATAAATTCATACTAAGGCGCCTGTAACCCATGGCAATAAGCAAAATAGCCCCTTCAGGATCGCCGCCTAGTTCACCACACAAACTAAACGGCAGTTCATATTGCTCACATTCACGCGCTACTTTATTTAGTACCCTGAGTACGCCCGGGTGATAAGGGTTAAAAAGTTCGGCAACTCGTGCATTAGCCCTGTCTACTGCTAATAAATACTGTGTTAAATCGTTACTACCTACTGAGCAAAAATCGACTTTTTTTGACCACTCTGGAAGCATAAATACACTTGAAGGTACCTCTAGCATTATCCCTATGTCGGGTCTTTCTATGGTTTGCTCTGGGTATTTTTCACTTAACTCAAAATAAGCCTGTTCAAATAATGCAAGTGACTCATCAACTTCTTCAGTGCCGCTGATCATAGGGAGCATTATTTTTAGATTGCCTAAACCAATATTGGCTTTAAGCATCGCTTTTAGTTGATCTAAAAATAACTCTGGGTGATCAAGGCTAATACGAATGCCACGCCAACCTAAAAATGGGTTTTCTTCGGTAATGTTAAAGTAATCGAGTACCTTATCGCCCCCAATATCCAATGTACGCATAACCACAGGATTAGGATGATAGCTAGTTAGTACTTCTCGGTACCAATTTTCTTGCTCTGATTGCGAAGGAAACTGACCCTTTTGCATAAACCACGCTTCGGTTCGATAAAGCCCCACACCGTCACAAATATGCGCGCTACTTTGCTCGGTATTAAGCTCAAGGCCTGCGTTTAATAATAAGCTAACATGCTCACCGTCAAGCGTAATTGATTCTGAGTCTTGCTCAGCTAAAAAGCGGTTATTAAGTAGGTTATCTTGATGCTGTAACTCTGTGTATTCATCCATCAACATTTGCGAAGGCGATATATATAAACGCCCAGCAAATGCATCTAAAATCATCGGTTTGCCATTAAACTGCAGTAGAGGTAAATCTTCTATACCCCAAATGGCAGGGATCCCCATCGCGCGCGTTAATATAGAAGCATGGCTATTTGCAGAGCCATTTACGCTTACAACGCCTGTTAAGTGACCTTTTGGCACCTCAGCTAGCATGGCGGGTGTTAAGGTATTAGCAATTAAGATAGTGTTGGCCGGATAATTTTTAACAGCGTGCTCGGTATTTACAAGATGGTGTAATACGCGAAGACCAATGTCTTTAACGTCAACAGCACGCTCTTTTATATAAGGGTCTTGCATGGCATTAAATTGAGATATTAAACGCTCTATTACAATTTTTAGGGCGCTTTTAGCACACCAGCCTTCTTGTAATTGCATTTCAACATTATGCCCTAAACTTTTAGCGTCAAGCAGTTGTTGATACACATCAAATACCGCAAGAGCTTCGTGCGGAATAGAATCGCTTAGCGTCATAGATAGGGTATTAAATTCTTTGCGCGTTGCAGCTACAGCTTGTGTAAACAAACGGCGCTGCTCAGTAACGTCACTGTCTTTTAAAAGCTCAATAGATTTAAAATCGAGTTTTGGTAATACAACAAATGCTTGCCCTATACCTATTCCAGGCGCGCTCGATACGCCTTTTAAAACAGACGTTTGATGAGATGACTCATCTTGGCGGAGTATTTCTTTAATTTCAGCATGCGCTAACTGTGAAGCAAGCTGGGCAGAAAGCGTTATTAAAAACGACTCTTCGTCTTGGCTAAATACACGTGCCATTTTTTGTTGAACAACAATAACACCCAGTACTTTTTTTTGATGAACAACGGGTACAGATAAAAAAGCGTTGTAGCCTTCTTCGTTTACTTCGGGGGAGAGCTTAAAACGAGGATGCGATTTAGCAAATGCAATATTAATAGGTTCTTCGCGTTGCGCTACTAGGCCAACTAAACCTTCGGTAAAACCAATTCTAAACTTACCTACCGCATCGGGGTTTAGCCCTTCGGTTGCCATAAGTACAAAATTGTCTTGGCTGTAATCTGCAAAATAAATGGAGCAGCACTGGGTTTTCATGGCATCTTTAACCATTTGCACAAAGCACACTAATGCGCTGTCTAAATTCGCTTGTCGCGATACAGACTCCGCAATAGATCTCAGTGTAGCCAGCATACCCTGCTCCTTTATTGTATCGAGAAATTACTACCTTTTACTTCGCCAATGATCTTTATGTTGTTCTCTCTTATTAAAAGGCATGGCGAAAGGAGCAAACTCTTTCATTACTCGTCGATAAACATCCCGTTTAAACGATACAACCTGTCGTACAGGATACCAATAACTTACCCAGCGCCAATCATCAAACTCTGGATGATGGGTTTTAAGTAAATTTACATCTTCGTCTTTACAGCGTAATTTTAGTAAAAACCATTTTTGTTTTTGCCCAATACACACCGGACTAGAGTCTCGGCGGATTAATCGTTTGGGTAATTTATAGCGTAACCAATGTTTTGAGCTTGCGACTATTTCTACATCTTCTGGTCGCAACCCTACTTCTTCGTGTAATTCACGGTACATGGTTTGTTCTGCAGTTTCGCCATCATCAACACCACCTTGGGGAAATTGCCAAGAGTGTTGACCATAACGTCTGGCCCAAAAAACCTGTCCCTGATTATTGCAAATCACAATTCCGACATTGGCACGAAAACCTTCGGCATCAATCACCTTAGTGCCTCATTTGTAAGTCGATTTTTAATGATTGTTCCACATTAGCCGCAATACGGCAAATACTATTATACCCAAGCCAATTAGTGAGCTAAGTTTGAGCTTTTAGTATGTTGATAAATTAATAGAGAATAGGTAAATATTTAGAAAATAACTCAGCAAAGCTATTGCGGTTCTTGTTTTCCTCTAGTTACTCACAGTTTGTGCATAACTTTTGTAAAACACGCTCATTTTGCAAACAAATCCACAATATTAGATCTTAAAACTTAGCTTCTCCACAGATTCTGTGGATAAACATGTTCATATAGTTGTATTTATCCTTACAACTTTTAAATGGCTTAATCAAAACTGAACGTGCACATTTAAAAAAACCTGCAGAGTCAGTAACTTAAAGTAAAGTAGCTTAATTTCAATATGTGCAAAATTAACACAAACAACAAGCGAGCAAAAAACGTACAACCCTAAAGATATCCACGGCTTAGCCTATTTGCTATCATGGCTATGGTATTTATACAACCGAAATTAAGAATATGCGACCTACAAAACCACACTCAATAAACGACTTAATGCAGCGCGTTAACAGTATTGCCGGATTAACGCCAGGACAACTTGCAAACCACTACCATTTTAAAACACCTGATGACTTACTACGTGAAAAAGGCTGGACTGGGCAACTCATTGAATACGTACTAGGCGCTACTGCAGGCTCAAAACCCCTCCCCGATTTTGAAGATTTAGGAATTGAGCTAAAAACACTGCCTATTTCTTATAAAGGTAGGCCACTGGAAACTACGTTTGTATCGGTTACACCTTTAATGAACGTGACAGGAATGACGTGGCATACCAGCTCTGTGCGTAAAAAACTAAATCATGTTTTATGGCTGCCAATTTTAAGCGAACGTGATATTGCGCCGTTTGACAGAACTATCGGCAGCGGCTTTTTGTGGCAGCCTTCACCTGAACAAGACGCTTTGTTACAACGCGACTGGGAAGAGCAAATGGAGCTAATTGCGCTAGGTAGAGTCGACGAAATATCAGGCCATTTAGGCGATGCTATGCAAATACGCCCCAAAGCTGCTCATAGTAAAATAGTCACTGATGCTATTGGCCCAAATGGGCAAATAATTAAAACCCTACCCCGTGGTTTTTATTTAAAAACCAGTTTTACAGGTGATATTTTAAAGCAGCAGTTTCAGCTATGAGTGCGTAAGAAGTTAAAGCATGAGTAAAGCGTTATACTTTTGTGCTCCACTCTTTAGTGCTGCGTACATCAACAAGCTTAAAGCATACAATTTATTTTCATCTCTTTGGAAAAAGTATCAGGCATAAAAAATCCCCGCATAGGCGAGGATTTTATCATCTAAAATTAAAAGTTATATTCTATGTAAAATAGAATTACTGACCTTTAACTTCTTTAAGACCGTTGTACGGTGCTTTATCACCTAATTGCTCTTCAATACGTAGCAATTGGTTGTACTTTGCAACACGGTCAGAACGGCTCAGTGAACCTGTTTTTATTTGACCTGCAGCAGTACCCACTGCTAAATCAGCAATTGTTGAATCTTCAGTTTCACCAGAACGGTGAGAAATAACAACAGTAAAACCAGCATCTTTAGCCATTTTGATTGCAGCTAAAGTTTCAGTTAAAGAACCGATTTGGTTAAACTTAATTAAGATTGAGTTAGCAATACCGTTGTCGATACCACGTTTTAAAATCTTCGTGTTAGTTACAAATAAATCATCACCTACTAATTGGATTTTATCACCCATTAGTTTAGTTTGGTGTGCAAAGCCATCCCAATCAGACTCATCAAGACCATCTTCAATAGAAACGATTGGGTACTGATTAGTAAGATCTTGTAAGAAGAAGTTAAATTCTTCAGAAGTGAATTTTTTACCTTCACCTTTAAGATCGTAGATGTTTGCTTCTTTGTCGTAAAACTCAGATGCAGCACAATCCATCGCTAAAGTAATATCTTTACCTAGCTCGTAACCTGCGTTTGCAACAGCTACTTTGATTGCAGCAAGAGCCGCTTCGTTAGATGCAAGGTTAGGTGCAAAACCACCTTCATCGCCAACCGCTGTTGAATGACCATCAGCTTTAAGCACTTTAGCAAGGCTGTGGAATACTTCAGCGCCCATACGTAGGCCTTCGCGGAAGTTTTTAGCGCCAACAGGTTGGATCATGAATTCTTGAATATCTACAGAGTTATCTGCGTGCTCACCACCATTGATGATGTTCATCATTGGAAGTGGCATAGAGTAAACACCTGGTGTGCCATTTAAGTCAGCAATATGTTCATAAAGCTCAACTTTTTTAGACTGTGCAGCTGCTTTCGCAGTTGCTAGTGATACAGCTAAGATTGCGTTTGCACCTAATTTTTCTTTATTTTCGGTACCATCTAAATCTAGCATCACTTTATCAACAGCGTTTTGATCTAATGCATTTTGACCAGCTAAAGCATCAGCAATTTCTTTATTAATATAACCAACTGCTTTTAATACGCCTTTACCTAAGTAACGTGATTTATCACCGTCGCGTAACTCTAATGCTTCACGAGTACCAGTAGATGCGCCTGAAGGTGCTGCTGCACGACCCCAAGAACCATCTGCTAAATGTACGTCTGCTTCAACAGTTGGGTTACCACGCGAGTCCATAATTTCGCGACCGATTACTTTTACGATTTCTGACATCTTGATTCCTCTATATTCCCAAAATGGTGAGTTCAGCTAACTTTACTACGTTTTATATAGCTTAGTCAGCCCTTAAAACAAAAAAGCCGTGCAATATGCACGGCTTTTAAAATTACGAATTCGCTTTTTGGTGGATGTGCGCAGCTGCTACAAACCCTTCAAATAACGGATGACCATCACGTGGCGTTGACGTGAATTCCGGATGGAACTGCGCGGCAATAAACCATGGGTGATCTTTATTTTCGATAATTTCTACCAGTTTTTTATCTTCTGATAAACCAGTAAAGCTTAAGCCTGCTTTTTCAAGTATTTCTACGAAGTTATTATTTACTTCGTAGCGATGACGATGACGTTCAACAATTTCGTCGCTGCCATATACTCCATGTACTTTAGAACCAGGCGTTAAATGACACTTTTGTGCGCCTAAACGCATAGTGCCACCTAAATCAGATTTTTCGCTACGTGTTTCAACATTACCTTCAGCATCTAGCCATTCAGTAATTAAGCCAACTACAGGCGCTTCTGAATTTGCATTAAATTCTGTAGAGTTTGCATCCGTTAAACCTGCAACATTACGTGCATATTCAATTAATGCTACTTGCATCCCTAAACAAATACCTAAGTATGGTACTTTATTTTCACGTGCATATTTAGCTGCTAAAATTTTACCTTCAACACCACGTCCGCCAAATCCACCCGGTACTAAAATAGCATCTAAGTGTGAAAGTAATTCAACACCTTTGCTTTCTAAGTCTTGTGAATCTACGTATTCAATGTTGATTGTTAGGCGGTTTTTAAGACCCGCATGCTTTAATGCTTCGTTAACCGATTTGTACGCATCTGGTAATTCAATATATTTACCAACCATACCAATGGTCACTTCACCCGTTGGGTTAGACTCTTGATAAAGTACTTGTTCCCACTCAGCTAAATCAGCTTCTGGTGGATCTAAGTGAAAACGACGACATACAAAGTTATCTAATTCTTGTGTTTTTAATAACGCAGGAATTTTATAAATGCTGTCTACATCGGGTAGTGAAATAACCGCTTTTTCTTCTACGTTTGTGAATAATGAGATTTTTGCACGCTCATTATTAGGTAGTTTACGGTCTGAACGACAAATAAGAATATCTGGTTGAATACCTACTGAGCGTAACTCTTTAACAGAGTGCTGAGTTGGTTTCGTTTTAACTTCACCGGCAGGGCCTAAAAATGGCACTAGCGTTAAGTGAATAAATAGCGCGCGTTCGCGGCCAATTTCAGTTCCCATCTGACGAATTGCTTCAATAAACGGTTGTGATTCAATATCACCTACAGTGCCGCCAATTTCTACAATAGCAATATCATAACCTTCAGCACCGTCGTATACACGCTGCTTAATATCGTTAGTGATATGTGGAATAACCTGAATAGTAGCACCTAGGTATTCACCACGGCGCTCACGACGTAATACGTCTTCATATACACGGCCTTGTGTGAAGTTATTACGACTAGTCATTTTGGTACGGATAAAACGCTCGTAGTGACCTAAATCAAGGTCAGTTTCTGCGCCGTCTTCTGTAACGTAAACTTCACCGTGTTGAATTGGGCTCATTGTGCCTGGGTCAACGTTGATGTAAGGATCCAGCTTTAAAATGGTAACATTTAAACCACGGGCTTCTAAAATAGCGGCCAGTGAAGCTGCGGCAATACCTTTACCCAACGAAGAAACAACTCCGCCAGTAACGAAGATAAATTTTGTACTCATGCGAACCCTAGAATATCAGGAATTAAAAGGAATATAACACCCAAAGAAGAGCCTAAGGGTATATCATCAAGACGGGGCGAAATTGTACCAAAACACTGCTTATCAATCCAGCTAAAATTAGCTAATACGCGCACAAAAAATGTGCACTATTTAACATTAAGCCTATTTTACTTTTTTAATCGCATCCCACGCACTATCCATCTCTTCAAAGGTTGCTGTATCTAAGCTTTTACCTTGCGCATGCAAATAAGCGTTTACCTTTTCAAAACGCGCTGAAAACTTATCATTAGCGCTACGAAGCAGTTGTTCGGGATCTCGTTTAACATGGCGTATAACATTAACAGTGGCAAAAAGTAAGTCGCCGAGCTCTTCCGCTGTATGATCAGATAGCGGGTCTTGCTCAATCGCTTCTTTTACTTCAAGCACTTCTTCACTCACTTTATCTAGTGCACCATGATACGTTGGCCAATCAAAGCCAAGGGAAGCCACGCGTTGTTGAATTTTTTTGGCTTTACTTAAGCTTGGCATACTGCCAGGAATATCTTGCCAAAAAGAAGGGGGTTCGGTTTGCGCTCTAGCACTTCGCTCCTGTGCTTTGATTGCTTGCCACTGCTGCGATAATTGATCGTCTGTTAACTCTTTTTTTTCACCAAACACATGCGGGTGACGACGGGTAAGCTTATCGTTTAATTGCTCTACTAGATCATTAAAATCAAATAGATTTTGCTCTTGTGCAAGTTGCGCATAAAAAACTATTTGAAATAGCAAATCACCCAATTCACCTTTAAGCTCATCTAAGTTGCCTGATTCAATACAGTCGGCAACTTCGTACGCTTCTTCTAGCGTATGCGGCACAATAGATTTAAAATCTTGCTTGAGATCCCACGGACAACCGCCCTTGGGATCTCGCAGTGTTTTCATTATGCTAAGAAGTTGTGTAAGCGCTGTATTATCATTCATGATTAATGACCACGCTTGGCATCATGTACACCTTCAATTTGGTGTAATTTAGAAAGAACACGGTTAGTACCCGATAAGTCATGTACTTCTATTTGCATTGTAAATATAGCTAACTGATTATCTTCAACCGTATTTACGTTCATGTTTAAAACATTTACTTTTTCGTTAGCAAGTACTGAGCTTATATCGCGTATCAACCCTGAACGATCGGTGGCTTCTATTTTAATACTTAGTGCGTACGAGCCGTTAATATCATCTGACCAACTTACCGAAATAACACGCTCAGGATGCTGGTTTTTTAAGTTATTAAACGAATCACAGTCTTCCTTATGAACACCTATTCCTCGACCTTGGGTTATATAACCTATTATTTCATCGCCAGGTACTGGGCGACAGCACTTGGCTACATGGCTCATTAAGCTGCCAACACCATCAACCACAATGCCGTTTTTATCACCAGTTACTTTACTTGGTGCTTTAATGCGAATAACCGGCTCATCTTCTGTCCGATCACTTACAAAGTTAAGCATTTGATTGAGGCGAACATCGCCCGCACCAATCGCAACCATTAAGTCATCCAGCTCTTTAAAGTTAAAACGCTTAATGGCTGGCTCTAAATCTTTATATGTTAAATTGAGCTTTTGTAGTTCGCTGTCGAGAATTTCTTTCCCCGCACTTAAGTTTTTGTCGCGGTCGAGCTGTTTAAACCAGTGGTGGATTTTAGCTCTAGCACGGGATGACTTAATGTATCCTAATGACGGGTTTAACCAATCACGACTTGGATTTGGTTGTTTTTGGGTGAGTATTTCTACCTGATCCCCTGTTGTAAGTTGATGCGTAAACGGCACTATTTTGCCGAATATTTTTGCACCAATACAACGATGCCCCACATTTGAGTGGATGTAGTAAGCAAAATCAAGCGGTGTAGCGCCAAGTGGTAAATCAATAATATCGCCGCTTGGGGTAAATATATATACGCGGTCTTCTACTACTTGGTTTTTAAGCTCTTCTGCTAAATCGCCACCATCAACCACTTCTTCTTGCCATTGGAGTAGTTTACGCAACCAGCTAATTTTTTGCTCATAACCCGAGCCGCGCCCTGGTAATGCACCTTCTTTGTACATCCAGTGTGCAGCCACCCCTAACTCAGCATCTTGATGCATGTCGCTGGTACGAATTTGTATCTCTACCGTTTTACCTTCAGGTCCAAATACCACGGTATGAATTGACTGATAGCCGTTTTGTTTTGGGGTTGCTACATAGTCGTCAAACTCTTTATTAAGATGACGCCAATTGGTGTGCACAATGCCCAGCGCACCGTAGCAGTCTTGCAATCGTTCAACGACGATACGCATTGCCCGAATATCAAAAAGCTGATCAAACTCGTAGTTTTTTTGCTGCATTTTTTTATAAATGCTGTAAATGTGCTTAGGACGGCCATAAACCTGGGCCTCTATGCCCGCTTCACTTAAACGATTTTTTACTTGCTCAACCATATCTTCCATGTAGGCTTCGCGTGTAAGACGTTTGTCGTCAAGTTGTTTGGCTATGCTTTTATAGGTGCCTGGGTGCAAATATCTAAACGATAAATCTTCCAGTTCCCATTTTAATTGCCCTATTCCTAATCTGTTTGCCAATGGTGCAAAAATATCAGCCGTTTCTTTAGCGGCAATGACGCGGTCTTCTTCATCCGCATTTTTTACATTGCGTAAATGACATACCTGCTCGGCAAGCTTAATGACCACGGCGCGCACATCTTCAACCATGGTTAATAACATTTTTCGAATATTATCAACTTGCATAGTGCCTTTACCTTGATGCGATAAAGTACTAATAGTGGCCATTTGTGCAACCCCAGTTAGCAGCATGGCAATGTTATTCCCAAGCTGCTCTTCGATGGTTTCAAGCGATATTAAGTCGTTTAAAAAATACGGGGTTAAATACGCAGTAGCTAACGATTCGGGGTCGAGATTTAGCTCAGCTAAAATTTCAACCATTTCGATTGCAGTAGTTTGCCTGCTTTCACTATCACATTTTACGCAGAGCGCTTGGGCTTTAGTAAGTAGCTCTGTTTTTTCTTCAGACAAGGCAAGAAATGAAAGCCGAGTGCTAAAATCTGTTGTCTCATCTTGTTGATGTGATTGTCGTGTAGCTACCATAATGCGTTCTACCTCCGTTGAAATAACGCCATAGTTTCAATATGCCCTGTATGAGGAAACATATTCATTAGCCCAATTTTATTAAGATCAAAGCCAGCTTGTGAAATAATTGCGCTGTCACGGGCTAAAGTAACAGGGTCACAAGAGACATATAAAATAGTTTTAAACTGCTTTAAAGGTAATTCCTCTAATACAGCCATAGCACCAGTCCTCGAAGGATCGAGTACAAGCACATCTAAGTTTTTGCTAAACCATGGGGCGCTCTGTATGCTTTGGGTTAAATCAAAGCAATGAAACTGCGCATTGGTAATAGAGTTAGTTTGCGCATTTTGAGCAGCCATTGCAACCGCTGAAGTCACACCTTCTACACCAATTACAGATTTTGCTTGTTTTGCTAACACTAATGAGAAATTACCAATCCCACAAAATAAATCCAATAAATTTTCATCACCTTTTAAATCAAGCCAATTTGCAGCTTGCTTTAACATAGCTTCGTTAACTTGCGCATTTACCTGAATAAAATTACCTAAACCAAATTCAAATTTTAGATCAAATTCTTTAAGATAATAAAATGGCATGGCTAAGTGTGAATGTTCTATTGCATCGCTCTCGCTTTGCCATACAATTTTAAACTGCTGGCTTTTTGTTATGTGCTCAACCAAAGCCTTTGTATCATCATTAATTGCTTTAGTGTGACGAATAACAACAAAGTTTTGTTTATCACTTTGGCATAACTGTAAATGGCTTATACTGTGCAGTGCTTTGTGTTGATTAATTAAATCATCAAAAAGTGTGAAAACATCTGTAAATACTTCATCAAGTACTGCACATTTATTAATACTCACAATATTTTTTGAGCCACTTGCTCTGTAACCCACGCGCATTTTTTTAGCTGCTTTATCAAACATAACAGCTATACGAGCGCTGCGTCTGTAATGCACAGGTTTACTTAATAATGGGGTTTGCCAGTTTAAGCTGTTTAATTTAGCAAACTTACTAAATAACTGAGTAACTGCAGTTTGTTTTTCTACAACTTGTTGGCTTACTTCTAAATGCTGTAATTGGCAACCACCACACTGATTATAGTGCTCACAAAAAGCATCTACTCTTGATTCACTCGCTTGAATAACTTTAGTTACTTTTGCACTACTGTATTTAGCTTTATCTTCGACGAGTGTTGCTTTGACTGTTTCGTTTGGTAATGCACCGCTTACAAAACATACTTTATTGTTATGTTTAGCAATGCCACGCCCTTGATGATCCATTCCCGTTATAGTCAATTCTAGTGTTTGTTGCTTTAACGGTTTTTTTTTCGCTTTAAAAATTTGCGCCATTAGGCATTACCTTAACTTTATTTATGAAGCACCTATATTTAGATGCTTTAGAATGCGTATTGAACCGTATATACTCAAGTCATACTAATAACGATAAAACGCTCTCATTATGACCAAATTAGGCTTACGCGATTCTGTTTTAACACTGACCCTGATCCCAACGGTGATCATAGGATTACTACTTGGTGGCTATTTTACAATAAATCGTTACATTGAGCTTGATGAAATTTTATATCAGCAAGGCACTACTATTTCTGAGCCCCTTGCTATTGCGCTTGAGCAACCCATGCTCGAAAAAAACAAACAGCTATTGAATCGCCTTATAAGCTACACACATAACAAGCACTCTCCTACAATTAAGTCGATTGCAATTTTTGATAAAAATAATGCGCTATTAATGACCAGTAATTATCACCGCTCATTTGAAAAGTTAATTAATCAAAAAACGCTCATAAATTTAAAAACCACCCATGTGCAAAAGTCAGATGAGCTTGTTACATTTTTCACCCCCATTATTAACCATACAAGTCACGATTCTAAATGGGACCCGTCGGCTTTTCAGTCATCTCTGGGCACCGTTATTATACAGCTAAACAAAGACCAAGCTGTTATAGGGCAACAACGAGCTTTATTAATTAGCGGTATTGTGATTATTTTATCATTGGTGTTTGCAGCTATTTTAGCTTTAAGGTTAAGCCGCATGTTTATGACGCCGCTTAATAAGTTAGTACTTGCAACCGACAAGTTGGTTGAAGGTAAAAGAAGTACTGGCCTTAACGACAACATGATTGGTGAGTTTGAGTTACTTCGCGAAGGCTTAAACACCATTGCTCACACTATGGTGATGCAAAAAGATGAAATGCAAAAAAATATTGATCAAGCAACGAGTGACTACCGCGAAACACTAGAACAATACGAAACGTCAAATATAGAGCTCTCGTTTGCAAAAAAAGAAGCTCAAGATGCTAACCGTGTAAAATCAGACTTTTTAGCTAAAATGAGCCACGAACTCCGTACTCCGTTAAATGGTGTTATTGGATTTACACGCCAGCTTTATAAAACACCGCTGAATAAACATCAAAAAGATTATCTCGACACTATTATGCTATCAGCAAATAGTTTAATGACTATTATTAGCGACATTCTAGACTTCTCCAAACTAGAAGCGGGTGCAATGGAACTTGAGTCGATTCAGTTTCAACTTCGTGATGCTGTAAATGAAGTGATGACGCTACTCGCTCCTAGCGCACACGATAAGCAATTAGAGCTATCCATTTACATTAACCAACAAGTACCGGATGACTTAACGGGCGATCCCACTCGCTTTAAACAAGTCTTAATAAACCTGTTAAGTAATGCGATTAAATTTACCGAAAAAGGCTCTATTAAGGTCGACATAAGCCATCGGTTACTCGACGACGAACGCACTTCTTTACTTGTGTCAGTAACAGATACTGGCGTGGGTATACCTATGGATAAGCAAGACTCTTTATTCACTCCATTTGGGCAAGCAGACTCAAGCATTACACGTAAGTTTGGTGGTACAGGCCTTGGTCTTATTATTACCAAGCATATTGTTGAAGCAATGAGTGGTCGTATAACGTTAAATTCTGCGCCTGGTAACGGTACCTGCTTTACATTCAATAGTGTGTTTAGTTTGCCAAATCACGTATTTACAAATGACTTACCGACTAAATCGCTCATTGGTAAGCGTATCTTATATTTAGAGCCACATGAGCATACGCACCATGCCGTACTTTCGTTATTAACCCAGTGGGAATCAAACGTTACGGCATGCTTTAACGAAACTAGCTTTTTAGACGCTATAAAAAATACTGAACATAAATATGACGTTTGCTTAATTGGCCATATGGCATCAGTTGATGATATGCAGCAACTAAAAAGCTATGTAAAAGCCGTGCGTGAATCTACTGATTACTTATATTTAATGCTTAATACTGTATCGCACAATATGCGAGAAGCCTTTATAGGCAGCGGAGCTGATGCATGTTTAAGTAAGCCACTTAATCACCGTAAGTTATGTGAAGTACTTGCAGCACCTTACAGACTTGACCACCCGACTCATAATATTGAACAAAACGATCAAGCTCTACTGCCGTTAAAAGTATTGGTTGTTGATGATAACGATGCTAATTTAAAACTTCTCCATACTTTGTTAAGTGAACAGATTGAAGTAATAGAAACGGCTCATAATGGTTCACAGGCATACAGTTTAAGTAAAAGTCATAAATACGACATAATTTTTATGGATATACAAATGCCAATTATGGACGGTATAACCGCATGTAAGCTTATACAAGAATCATCACTTAATGAAGACACACCCATTATCGCTGTAACGGCACACGCCCTTCAAAGCGAAAAAGAGCAACTACTAAAAGATGGCTTTAAAGGCTATTTAACTAAGCCTATTGATGAAGATATGCTTAAACAAATTATTAGCGACCATAGTCCACAGACTCCTGTTAATCGTGACAAAGCTAAGACAGATACACCACAAAGTCCTGCACCATTTCAAAGTAGTAGAATTGATTGGGCACAAGCCCTGCAGCGTGCTGGCGGAAAGAGCGAGTTAGCGCTAGAGATGCTTAACATGCTACTTTTAAGTGTCCCTGAGACCCTTACATTACTTGCTAAAGCAATAGAGAGTAACGATTGCCAGCAAGTGTTAAGTATTGTCCATAAATTTCATGGTGCATGTTGTTACACTGGTGTACCTAAACTTAAATCACTCGCAGAAACAATCGAAACATCGCTTAAAAATAAATGCTTGTTAGAGAATATTGAACCTGAATTATTTGAGTTACAAGATGAGCTTGAAAACCTACTTGCAGATGCAAGTGTGACCGAACTGCAAAGATAAGCTTTGAATTTTAGATACAGAAAACGCGGTATTTACCGCGTTTTTTAATTAAGCTTTTTAAATGCTTATGTTTGCTTATCTTACATTCTTGCTTCAATCATTAATCGTTTCATGTCACGTACGGCTTTATCAAGCCCATCTATAGCTGCACGAGCAATAATAGCGTGACCAATATTTAGCTCATAAATCTCAGGCATTGCAGCGATTGGTTTCACGTTATGATAATGAAGACCATGGCCAGCGTTAACAATCAAACCTAAGCTTGCTGCGTATTTGACACCTTCACGAATGTGCTCTAACTCTTTGTGTAAATCAGTATCATTTGTTGCATCGGCGTACGCGCCTGTGTGTATTTCTACATAAGGAGCACCACATTCTTTGGCTGCATCTAACTGTGCTTTATCTGCATCAATAAATAGCGATACTTTAATACCCGCTTCGGTAAGCGTTTTTGTTGCTGCTTTAATTTTATCTATATTACCGGCTACGTCTAAGCCACCTTCGGTTGTTAATTCTTCGCGCTTTTCAGGTACTAAACACACGTACTCAGGTTTTACTTCAAGCGCTATTTTTATCATTTCATCGGTAACAGCGGTTTCAAGATTCATACGAGTTTGAATGGTTTTAGCCATTACATAAACGTCGCGATCTTGAATATGGCGTCTGTCTTCACGTAAGTGAATCGTAATACCGTCTGCGCCTGCATGCTCTGCTACACTGGCTGCATGAGCTGGATCAGGATAGCTTGTTCCACGCGCTTGGCGAAGTGTTGCAATATGATCTACGTTTACACCCAAAAGAATATCTTTCATTTTCTTACCTGTAAAATTACGTTTATTGAGAGGCCATAAATAGCTCGCGGCTTTTTAATGGTTTACTACCTAATAAGGGTTTTAATAAATAGCGACTTAATTGCTTTGCCATATATAGCACATCACTTTGGCTAAAGTCATGATTTGCTATGGCGTTGAGTTGTTTGCCACTAAATCCAGAACGCGTATCTTCTTGTACTAAAAAACCAAGTTCGGGGAAATAACTATACGTCTGCTTTTCATCTATTGGTTCACCACTGGCGTCAAAACTAAAATCCACGCCATAACCGAGTAATTCCAATAGTTGAAACTCGTATGAACGCAGCACTTCTTGTAAATTGGCCCCGCTGTTTAGGTTTGATAGATGAGTTTTATATAGCTCAAATACTTGTTCAATTGGCTCGTTAACAGGAACGATACGATTTGTAAGCTCATTTAAATAAAAACCACAATAAAGCTCATCACCTTTTAAAAAGTGCGAGTTCCCATGCAGTTCAAACTTATTGATATATTTTAAATCGTACTTGCCACTGTAATTAACAAGCAGTGCCTGAAACGGCTGAAGTTGTGCTTTATGTTTAGTGGCCTGGCGACCACTAATTCGGGCCAGCATTCTTAACTGACCAACGCCTTCTACAAGCATATCTAACATTACTTGGGAGTCACTATAAGGACGCCGATGTAATAAATACGCGGTGTAGAAGTCGCTATCCATTCACTAAGCTACTGCTTGGTCTAGTCTTCACTGTAACCTAAGCTTCTTAGTGCACGTTCATCGTCAGCCCAACCCGACTTAACTTTAACCCAAAGCTCTAAGAATACTTTGTTATCAAGCATTTCTTCTATGTCTTTACGGGCTTCACGACCAATGGTTTTTAGCTTTTCGCCTTTATTACCAATAACCATGCGTTTTTGTGTTTCGCGCTCAACAAGAATCAACCCGTTGATATGCCAAATACCGTTGTCTTGCCATTTAAACTGCTCAATTTCAACAGTTACAGAATACGGCAATTCTTCGCCCATAAAACGCATTAGTTTTTCACGAATTACTTCAGCTGCCATAAAGCGCATTGAACGGTCAGTTACATAATCTTCCGGAAAGTAAAATTCGCAAGGAGGTAAGCGTTTAGTTACTTCTGCTTTGATTAAATCAACATTTTTACCTTGCGTTGCCGATACTGGCATAATTCCAACAAAATCAAACTTGTCACTTAACCACTTCATATGAGGCAACACAAG
The DNA here is from genome assembly GCF_014164385.1 of Pseudoalteromonas sp. SG43-3. Taxonomy (NCBI): domain Bacteria; kingdom Pseudomonadati; phylum Pseudomonadota; class Gammaproteobacteria; order Alteromonadales; family Pseudoalteromonadaceae; genus Pseudoalteromonas; species Pseudoalteromonas sp. SG43-3. Next base: position 339,539 of record NZ_JACJFC010000001.1, on the reverse strand, counting down.
GTCACGGTCTTTAACTTGGTCTATTTTATTAATAACCAATAATACCGGCTTACCACTTTGCGATACTTTATTAAGTACCATGTCGTCATCGGCATTCCAATGAGTGCCCTCAACTACAAAAATAATAAGCTCAACATCGCCGATAGAACTAGACGCGGCACGGTTCATTAAACGGTTAATCGCACGTTTTTCTTCAACGTGTAGACCTGGTGTATCTATGTATACCGCTTGGTGTTTACCTTCGGTATGAATACCCATAATACGATGACGCGTGGTTTGTGGTTTACGTGAGGTAATACTCACTTTTTGCTCAATAATTTCATTAAGCAAAGTCGACTTACCTACGTTTGGGCGCCCTACAATAGCAACCATTCCACAAAACGTATCTACATCACCTTCATGAGGCTGTATTAGGGTATCAAGGTTCATTTTTAAGTATCTTCAATGCTTTTTCAGCAGCTTTTTGTTCGGCTTTACGGCGCGAGCTACCTACAGAAATTATGCTATCCATTCCATCAACAATACATTCGACCGTGAATGTTTGATTGTGTGCTTGGCCTTTGGTATCAACCACAGTGTAACCCGGTAAAGATAATTTACGGGCTTGTAAATACTCTTGCAGCAGGGTCTTCGGATCTTTTTGGTTAAGCCCTGGTGAAATAGCATCTAATCGTGATTCGTACCATGACAATATAAGATCGCCACAGCTATCAATACCTGAATCTAAAAATGCAGCGCCAATAATAGCTTCTACTGCATCAGCAAGCGTTGACTCGCGACGGAATCCGCCACTTTTAAGCTCGCCCGGCCCTAAGCGTAAATAATCGCCTAGGCCAAATTCAAGACCAAACTCGGCAAGTGTTTGACCACGCACAAGCGTTGAGCGCATGCGGCTTAAATCGCCTTCACGCGCTTTAGGAAATTTGGCATAAAGTGCATTGGCAATCACAAAGCTTAAAATAGAGTCGCCTAAAAATTCTAGTCGCTCATTATGCTGGCCTTTGTGGCTGCGGTGCGTCATTGCTTGCTCAAGTAAACCTTGATCGGCAAATTCATAGCCAATTTTTTTATATAATTCTGTTACATTTTTTTTCATCGTTACTGAATATTACCTAGGCGCTCAAAGCGAACACCAGTTGGAACCCATCCTGGTAAAATATCATCAGGGCCATTCTCAAATTCAAAACTCATCCATATAAAGACAGCTTTACCCACCAAGTTTTCTTTTGGTACAAAGCCCCAAAAGCGACCATCTTGGCTGTTGTCGCGGTTATCACCCATCATAAAATAATGATCAGCAGGAACAGTCCATTCATCAGAAGGCGTGCCCGGTTGCTGGTAGTAACGCCCTTTTCTCTCAGGCGCTTGTGGGTTGATTAATATATCATGCGTAACTGTTGTTAAATTTTCATTTACACGAGCTAGAGGCATTGGGCCTTGTTTAAATTCGTTATCATTAATTAGTTTAAAATCAATTTTATTGAATTCATTACATAAAAGCTCACCCTGCTGGGTTTCGCCTTCTTTACAATTTGGCTGAATATATAAACGTTTATCGCGATAAACAATTTTATCGCCAGGTAAACCAATTGTACGTTTAATATAGTCAACATTTTCATCTAAAGGGTATTTAAAAACAACAATATCACCACGCTCAGGCTGCCCAATCTCAACTAATTGAGTACGCCAAACAGGGTCTTTTATTCCATATGAATACTTTTGTACTAAAATAAAATCACCTACTAATAATGTAGGCATCATTGAACCGGATGGAATTTGAAACGGTTCAAAGATAAATGATCTAAAAATAGTAATTGCTGCAATCATCGGGAAAATCGACTTTGCTGTTTCTGTTAGTACTGGTTCTGGTGCAATTAATGCCGCCGTTTCTTCATCTAACGGAGCTCTAGCAGACGTTTGCGCTATCGCTAAGCGCTCCTGTCTTTTAGGTGCATACATTAAGTGATCTATTAACCATATTAAGCCTGAGCCTAAAGTTAATAACACCAATAAAACTGAAAAATAACCAGCCATTTATAATCCTTTGTTTTTATTTGCCAACTTTTAAAATAGCTAAAAACGCTTCTTGAGGCACTTCAACATTACCTACTTGCTTCATACGTTTTTTACCATCTTTTTGCTTTTTAAGTAGCTTTTTCTTACGGCTCACATCACCACCGTAACACTTAGCAATTACGTTTTTACGTAATTGTTTTACCGTGGTACGGGCAATAACATGTTGTCCGATAGCAGCTTGAATCGCTATATCAAACATTTGACGTGGGATAAGCTCTTTTAACGCATCAGCTAACTGGCGACCACGAGACTGTGCACCATCTCTGTGAACAATTATCGCAAGTGCGTCAACGCGCTCACCATTGATTAAAATATCAACACGCACCATATCTGATGTTTGAAAGTGTTTAAAGTTATAATCAAGCGACGCAAAACCACGGCTAGTTGATTTTAATTTATCAAAGAAATCCATCACCACTTCAGCCATAGGTAGCTCGTACGTTACAGCTACTTGCTTTCCGTGATAAGTCATTTTTGTTTGGCTACCACGTTTTTCAATACACAAAGTAATAACGTTACCTAGGTATTCTTGTGGTACCAAAATATTAGCTTCAACAATCGGCTCTCGAATCTCTACAATATCGTTTACTGCAGGCAAATCAGATGGATTATCAATCTGAAATGTACCTTCTTTAGTAACTATCTCATAGATTACCGTAGGTGCTGTTGTAATTAAATCAATATCGTATTCACGCTCTAAACGCTCTTGAATGATTTCCATGTGTAGCATACCTAAAAAGCCACAGCGGAAACCAAAACCTAGTGCAGTTGAATTCTCTGGTTCAAAGAATAACGACGCATCGTTTAAGCTTAATTTATTAAGTGCATCACGGAACGATTCATACTCATCTGATGCAATTGGGAACATACCCGCATAAACCTGAGGCTTAATTTTTTGAAAGCCAGGTAAGCGAAGTGGAGCTGCATTTTTTTGATGAGTAATAGTGTCACCTACTGGCGCACCATGTATCTCTTTAATACCAGCAATAACAAACCCTACTTCACCTGTTCTTAAAATACCGGTGTTGGTTTGCTTAGGAGTGAACACACCTACTTGGTCGGCAGTATGTATATGCTCGTTCGACATTATTTTTATTTTGTCGCCAGTGCGTAATTCACCGTGCTTAATACGCACTAGTGATACAACGCCTTGGTATGGGTCAAACCAAGAATCGATAATAAGTGCTTGTAAAGGTGCATCTTTGTCGCCTACTGGCGGCGGTACATCTTTAACAATCATTTCAAGAACTTCGGCAATACCTACACCTGTTTTAGCGCTACACTGCACTGCATCAAGGGCATCAATACCAATAATCTCTTCAATTTCTTCTGCAACACGTAAAGGATCCGCTTGCGGTAAATCGATTTTATTAAGTACTGGAATTACTTCTAATTCCATTTCAATAGCGGTGTAACAGTTAGCTAGTGTTTGTGCTTCAACGCCTTGGCCTGCATCAACAACAAGCAACGCGCCTTCACAAGCAGCTAAAGATCGTGAAACTTCATACGTAAAATCAACGTGTCCTGGAGTATCAATGAAATTAAGTTGGTAGGTTTCGCCGTCGTTCGCTTTGTAATTCAACGTTACACTTTGCGCTTTAATGGTAATACCACGTTCGCGCTCAATATCCATTGAATCCAAAACTTGTTTTTGCATTTCACGGTCGGTTAAACCGCCACAAACTTGGATCAAACGATCTGAAAGGGTCGATTTACCATGGTCAATATGGGCGATGATCGAAAAATTACGGATATGCTTCATAAACTGGATTCTATACTTCTATTTTAATGGACTAAATATGAATACCTAAGTGACTTGAAAATACTTGCTTTAGGATGCCATAAGCTAAATTTGTATATAACAAACTGTACTTACGCTTTTTAAGATGGGTTACAACCATTTTATGTATTGAATAACAATAAGTTATATTTACTTAACTTAAATAATTCAGCCAGATAAAATAATTTAAAAAACCACGGTTCCCTGTATTTCCAAGTTACTTTGGTATAAAACGGCAATTTTACATTTAATTGGCGTCAATCACCATCTATTTGAGTTAAAGGGATACTAATTGGGTGAATTTTTATAACTTTTATATCGTGCTTTAGAGATTTCACGCGAGTTTTAGCTATAAAAAAGCCAGTAACGCCACCTAGAGCAGCAGCTAAAATCTGCCAGCCTTCGGAAGCTATAAACAATTGCGCCGCAACAAATGCAAAAACAAGACTCAAAAGGAGCGGTAGCATGTAAACCGCAAAAGCATGCTTAACAACATGACTATCATCTAGTGACAAAGTGACCTTTTGCCCTATTTCTACAGAGGATTCAAATTTATAAGGAAAGGTTTTTTTTGCAGTGCCAAATAATTTACTAAACACTTGTGAGCCGCAACGACCATTGCAGCCTTCACAAGCTTGTTTTTGCTGTGCTTCTAAATGAGCAATGTGGCCATCGAGGGCCACAACAGTGAGGGTTTGTTCAATCATAACAATCCTTACGGAATCGTCTATAGTGCGCGGGTAACTGACTCTGCAATCGCTTTTGCGGTCATACTCGGTACATTACCAACAACCGAAACATCAAAATTACCGCCATTATGCACATATACTGTCGTTGCACCAGAAGTGAGTGCTCCACTTAAACGCTTACCTGGTAATGGGCGCTGAATAAATACAGAAACCTCAACAAAACCATCAGAGAACAAGTAATAATCAGTTAACTCGTTATTTAAATCGAGCTTATGTCTGTCTGATTTTAGCAACTCAAAGCCATCTGGTAACCAGCTAATTTTCCAATTAGTGGCAGTACTATCTTCATTTATAAGTGCATCGTTTGGCAAAGGCGTTGGAAAGTTTCGATTGAGCACTTCAACTAGCATACCGGCTGGCTGCTCTGTCACACTAATATGTGTAAGCTGTAACTGCTCTAAGGCTTCACCTTCATGGTTAACGTACGCGGCTTTTAGCAACAACGACGATTCCATATCCAGCCAAATCCAATAATTATATTTATACTCGTCTTTAGATTCAATGCGAACAAGTTGCGCTGCGCGCCCTGCAATACGCCCTTTGCCGCCTAGTACAAAATCATAGTGCGCACTTAAGCGATCTATATCTTTAAATAGTACTTCAGGGATTGGACCTGCTATTGAATCTGTTTTTAGAGAATATGGTTCAGACTGAGGTTCAAAATAAGTAACTTGATTATCGATACGGACCATTTCAAGCCCAGCACCGTTAAGTAAACTTAAATGCTCAAGTTCGGTGTCACCTTGTAAAGCATGCACCCATCGGTAGGGTTCCATTGTTTTACCTTTGACAACCACAAACGAGGCGTCAAAATTACGGGTGTGAACGGCATTAGCCATTTTGAGTAATAAATCTTTGGCAGGATTTGTGTCGTTGGCAAATGCATTGAAGCTTACTACCAACGACAGAACAAAAGTGATTACTTTCATTTAATTAGTTTTTTTCCTCAGACGCTTTGGTATTAGTTTGCGCTGTTTCTAAAGAATTCGCAACTCGTGCTTGGCGTTGATGCTCAAGAACTAACGCACCAATACGCTGTTGCTGTAGTTCACGTAAACCTTGCTCAGCATTTTCAAGCGCAGGCTCAGACGAATAACTTACTGGCGAGGCCATACCTGCTAGCGGTGTGGTTTGCAGTAATGGAATTTCACTTTGCTGCTCATTGTTACTTTGAGGAAGCGTATTAACGCCCACAATAGCAAACATCGCTACACTTGCTGCAATAGCTAATTGGGCAACTGGTTTGCGCCAATTAAAAGCGACTACTTTATTATCTTGTACTGTTTCAGTGATTGCTTGAGGCTGTGTTTTTGACTGACTAAAGTCAGCATAAACAGGCTCGCTTTCTAGTGCTAATGCAACGCGATCGCTAATATCAATATGTATGTCGTTATTATTTTTTTGAGCACGCATCGCATCACCAATTAACGCATAACGGCCAAACGTAGTTACATCTTGCTCTGCAATTTTTGCATCAGTTAGATGTTGCTCGCCATCAAGTAATGCCGATAACGCTTCGTTATCTAACTTGTTAAGGTGTGCTTTTGTCATACTAAGACTCGCCTATTAATGGGTTTAATTTGTTATCTATTGCTTCACGGGCACGAAATATACGCGAACGCACAGTCCCGACTGGGCAATCCATTACCACTGCTATTTCTTCATAGCTCATCCCTTCTATTTCTCTAAGGGTGATTGCGGTTTTAAGATCTTCAGGCAAACTATCAATCGTATTAAAAATAACAGCGCGTACTTCTTCGCTTAAAAGTAGGTTTTCAGGAGATGCATTCGATCGCATTGAATCTGCACAATCATAAAACTCGGCATCTTCAGCGTCTATATCATTTGCTGGCGGCTTACGCCCCTGGGCTACTAAGTAATTTTTAGCACAATTAACGGCAATACGGTATAACCACGTGTAAAAGGCGCTGTCACCTCTAAAGTTAGGAAGTGCACGGTAAGCTTTAATAAAAGCTTCTTGTGCTACATCAGCAATATCGCCTTGGTTAGATACATAACGTGAGATCAAACCTGCAATTTTGTTTTGATACTTCTTTACTAATAGGTTGAAGGCGTTTTTATCTCCTTGCTGGACCCTTTTTACTAGCACTAAATCTAATTCCTGCTCGCTCATTCGAGCCGGTACTCCTATGTCTGATTTTTGCTTGTTATTCATATTGTCGTCATTGTTCACAAATACTCTGACCTCTTTATGAATAAAAAGTTCTGCTTAATATTATTTTTTTATAAAATAGATGATAATAACGGCGCTAAGCCTTTAAAATCACTACGTAGTAGTATGACAAATATGATACAACTACAGATATTAAAAACAAATATTGCTCTATATGAGCATTGTAACCGCAAAGTACCTCTGACATGAACCAAAATAAACATCACATTGCAGATGTCGCTATTATAGGTAGCGGCGCAGCAGGCTTATCACTTGCATTATCTCTAGCTAATTATTGTAACGTTACCGTGATCAGTAAAGGAGCGCTTACCGAAGGTTCTACTTTGTATGCCCAAGGCGGTATAGCTGCTGTATTTGATAAACAAAACGACAGCATAGAATCTCATGTTGAAGATACACTCGATGCAGGCGGCGGTTTATGCGATAGAGACGCTGTTCATTATACCGCCAGCAATGCTCACGATTGCCTACAGTGGTTAATCGACCAAGGCGTACCCTTTGATATGGAGTTTGATAGCAAAGGAAAAGAGCGTTTTCATTTAACACGTGAAGGTGGTCACAGCCATCGCCGTATATTGCATGCAGCCGATGCAACAGGCAAAGCGGTGCAAACAACACTTATCAGCCAAGTTAAAATTCATAAAAATATAACGCTTTTAGAGCAATACAACGCCATAGATTTAATCACAGATAAAAGCGCCGGAAAAACAGGCTCACACATTGAAGGCATGTATGTGTGGAACAAAAAAGCTAAAAAGGTAGAAACCATTTCAGCTAAATTTGTTGCTCTTGCAACCGGTGGTGCAAGTAAAGTGTATTTATATACATCTAATCCAGACGTATCAAGTGGTGATGGTATTGCAATGGCTTGGCGTGCAGGTTGTAAAGTTGCCAACATGGAATTTAATCAATTTCATCCAACAAGTCTTTATCATCCAGAGCTACAAAACTTTTTAATTACCGAAGCCATGCGCGGTGAAGGGGCTTATTTAAAGCGCCCTGATGGAACTCGGTTTATGAAAGACTTTGATAGCCGTGAAGAGCTTGCTCCACGCGATATAGTGGCACGCGCAATCGATTTTGAAATGAAGCGCTTAGGCGCCAATTGTGTTTATTTAGATATTAGCCACAAAGATAAAGACTTTATTATTGAGCACTTTCCTACTATTTACGCAAAATGCTTAAGTGTAGGCCTCGATATAACGAAAGAAGCAATCCCAGTTGTGCCTGCTGCGCATTACACCTGTGGTGGTGTAATGACTGACTTTAACGGCAAAACAGATCTCGATAACTTATATGCTGTAGGTGAAGTTGCTTACACAGGCTTACATGGTGCAAACCGTATGGCAAGTAATTCACTATTAGAGTGCATTGTATTTGCCCACGCTGCAGCTAAAGATATTTTAAGTAAAATTGAACATGCACCAGAGCCGATAGCGCTTCCTCATTGGGATGAGAGCCGTGTTAGTAACTCAGATGAAGAAATTGTTATTACCCATAACTGGCATGAACTACGTTTATTTATGTGGGATTATGTAGGTATTGTACGCTCTACTAAACGCTTAGAACGAGCACTGCATAGAGTTGAGTTGCTACAACAAGAAATACACGATTACTATGCAAACTTTAGAGTAAGTAATAACTTACTTGAGCTTCGTAATTTAGTGCAAGTATCAGAGCTAATTATTAGAAGTGCTATGGAGCGAAAAGAAAGCAGAGGCTTGCATTACACTATTGATTACCCTGAACAAAGTGAAAATCCAACGCCGACTATTTTGACTCCAAAACGCAATTAATTGCGCCGACAGTGGCACGTTTTAGACGCGCATAACTTTGCTCATTAACGCCATTGGCTGAAATTATAAGCCAATGGTGTTCGCTAAAGCCCTTTATATGCAGCCATATACTATTGCCATAAAAACGACTCTTTTGAGTTATTTCACCCTGCACTTTTAGCGTTTCGCCTTCAAACCTAAAAAGCTTAGGTTCTAAAATTATTACGCCCTGTGTAGGGTGTATCGCTAAAATTTTTCGCCAAACTATATAGGCAGCTATCGCATTTATAATCACACAAAATAGCATAGCTAACGCCGCGTCTAAAAACATACAAAGTAGTAAGCTAAGCACGCAAAAAAAGACCACAATCGGTTTGTGGTCAGCTTTATTATTTGTAACCGTAAACCTATACACGAACTCGGTCTAAGATCAGCGAAACCATACCGTTTAACTGCTCGTCTTTACATTCTTCATGACCCATAAACCATGCAAATAAGTCAGGGTCTTCTTGCGTTAGCAAACGCTGAAAGATAGCCTGTTGCTCTGCGCTCAAAGAGTCGTATGCTTCTTCTACAAACGGCATAAACAAAACATCTAGCTCTAACATGCCACGACGACAAGCCCAACGAATACGTGCTTTACTATGAATTTCAACCATTTTAAACCTCATACTTAATTGACTCGAGTTTAACAAACACAAGCCTATTTAGCAGCTATTAATCTCTCTTTAAATAATAAACCCGCACCAATAAGCGCTTGTCTGTACCATACGTAACAACTGCGTTATTATGTCACTTCATTTATATTGCAAAGAAGGTTTTTATGTCGAGCGTTTATGCATGTCCGTTATCTCATCAACTTATTAGCCTCTGCGGTGCTGATAAATTATCTTATTTGCACGGACAAATCACTCAAGATCTAAATAAATTAACCAGCAGTAATTATTTGTGGGCTGGCCATTGCAGCGCCAAAGGTAAACTTTGGGGTGTATTTAAATTATTTTCTTACCAAGATAGCTACTACCTTGCGGGTAGCCAAGCTGAAGTTGAAAAATCATTAGCTGAACTTAAAAAATACGCTGTATTTGCAAAAGTTGATATTACTGAATGCTCAAAGCGTTTAATTGGTTTAATTGGTGATGATTTATCGGATGTACTGGCACAACTTGATATTAGCTTTGAAGGCGATGCAAGCGCGTGTGATTTTACGAATGGTAAAGCGCTAAAATTAGCTGATAACCGTGTTTTAATAATGGTTGATAACCAATTTAGCATGCCTGATAACGTATCCACACTTGATAACGAAGCCCCTTGGCAACAAGCAGCGATGCTTGCCGGTGAGCCTCAGCTAAGTGCAGATGCAATTGGCGAGTACGTTCCTCAAATGGTAAACCTACATGCTATTGGCGGTATAAGTTTCAAAAAAGGGTGTTATACCGGTCAAGAAACAGTAGCCCGTATGAAGTACCTTGGTAAAAATAAACGTGCAATGTATATCGTTTCAGGGCAAAGCGAAGGGATTCTTTCAGAGCCTGATTTAGAAACCCAATTAGGCGAAAATTGGCGCCGTGCAGGTAAACTTATTGCACAAAGCTTTGATGAGCAAACAAATAAATTAACAGGCCTCGTTGTGTTGCCAAACGATACTGATGTAACTCAGGTACTTCGTGCAAAACACACACCTCAGGTGGAGCTAAGCATTCTGCCTCTACCCTACTCTCTTGAAGATGAATAAATAGGAATGACTATGATCGTTGCGGCAAACAAAGTGGTAAAAATGCATTATTCAGTAATGGATAATGATGGCAATAGCATTGATAACTCGTTCGGTGGTGAGCCACTACACTTTATCATTGGCACAGGCTATTTAATTTCAGGCCTAGAAAATGCTTTGCTGGGCAAGCAACCAGGCGACACGCTTAGCGTAAAGGTTGAACCTGAAGAAGGTTACGGCGAGCGCCACGAAAACCTAATGCAAGCAGTACCTAAATCAATGTTTGAAGGTATGGAAATTGAAGTTGGCATGCAATTTCGTGCATCAACAGATGATGGTGACCAATCAGTAATGATCATCGATATCCAAGATGAAGAAGTGATTGTAGATGGTAATAACCCACTTGCAGGTATAACACTTAACTTTGATGTAGAAATACTAGAAGTACGTGATGCTACAGAAGATGAATTAACTCACGGCCACGTACATGGCGAAGGTGGGTGTGGCCACGACCACTAATGCACTGCTAAACAGATAAAAAAAGCGCCTAAGGCGCTTTTTTATATCATATTGTTACGCTTTACCGTTTCAGCTTTTGGCTTACTAGGCAGCGCGATTGATACGTTTTTTTCTTTTAAAGCAGCTAGTAAACCTTTTTGATCGTTTGTACCAACTCTATACAAGGTGCCATCTTTGAGCGTTAACTGTATTGCACTAAAGCCAGATACTGTATACACCCAACCATCGTGAGTAATTCGCATACCAATACCGTGCCTGTATGAGTTTTGAACTGCTTTTGCTTCTACTACTTCGCTAAGCTCAATACTTTGCCCAGCAACACCTGGACCAAACGCCCAGCTAATATTTTTATCATCTACTTTTACTGTTAGGCCATGGAACAAAAAGCCCACCAGCACTAAAATCCCAGTAAATATTATTAAAGGTCCATCAGCGCCTAACAAGTTCCACGCAAGCGCCACAAAACCGCCAATCCACGCTAATACAAAAAAGATAAACACCGCATACTGTTTATGCTGATACATAATATTCTCTAAATTAAATAAATACTTAAAAGCTGTATACCAATGTAGCACTCAGCTCTGAGTCAAACTTGAGTTTATCATCTTCGGGTTTTGAATTATAACGATACATGTAGGTAAATTTGAGTGATACCGCGCCAATCACTTGGCTTATCAGTGCGGTTTCCGATTTTAAGCGAGAATTAAGACCTGAAAGCGACTGCTCTATACTCACATCTTGATTAAAACGAGTGCGCTTAGAAACCAAGCGTTCCCACTGCATTGCAACACGTACTAAATAACCGGTTTTATCAATTTCATCTTCGCTCACATCCGAATCTTCATCGGCGACTGAACGGTATAAACCAGGTCCTATATCAATATCTACTTTGTTTTTAGAGCCTTGATATACACGCGCACCATAGCCTGTCGCCACCGTGCTTTTAAAATCAAGTCCACTAAATTCATCTTCTTCGTAATCACCGTAAATAAAAAATGAGGAGTTTTTAACACCTACTTTATAGTTACCTTGCGCTGATACAAAAATACGATTAGCTGTAACATCAGTGCCACCGCTTTCATCGTTTTCATCACGCTTATAAAGAGAGTCTATTTTAAATTGGTTACGCCACTTTTCAAAATCTTGGTATAAATTACCTTTGAGCTTAAAACTGGTCGAATTGGTGTTACCTTTACTTAGAATAAAACCAAATTCAGTATCACCGTAAAGCATATCACCTTTGTGTAACTCATGAATTTCTTCATCAGAGAGCTTGCCATATTCATGAAAATCTTCAAATGGATCAACAGCCCAACTTGGGCAGCTAATTATTAAAAAAATTAAAAATAAATACTTACGCACAACACTCTCTCTGCACACAATTATAAAAATAAGCGGTATTGCTTATTCACTCTCTTTCCATAAAATATGACAAAACGGAGCATCTTTATCACGACTAATCAAAATTTTAGCAAACAAAACATCATCATTTTCAAATTCTAAACCAACTAGCACCTGAATAAAGTGCTCTGGCTCTATCTCAAGGGCAACAAAATCTTGCCACTGATCGTCTGGCTCGTCTTCTTCGATAAAGCCTAGGTCTTCTCTAAACTCATTAAAGTCTTCAACATCTTTATCACTCAAGTTATTTGGCGCTAGCTCTAAAAAAATATCATAAGCTTGGTGAGTAGCTTCTTCTACCGTATATAAACGTGGACCCGACATATGTGCTTAACCTTAAGCTTTTAAGTTGCGCTATATTATCAAATCTCTCCATCATTTTGATAAAAAAAAGCGTAAAACACTGACTTTTTTGTAACTGAGTCATGCTTTATTCAGCATACAACTCAAACAGTAAATAACAATTTAACTAACCCATTGAATATCAAGATTACTTTTTTAATTTAAGCTTAAAATAACAACGTAAAAAATTTTATTATCTCAAGTTCTAATTGTTTAGCTTCTTCTCATCTAAATCTAACCCTTTAAGACTACAGCTTTAGCAATAAATTCCATTTATTTAAAAAATACCGTCACTTTACTTAATTCTTATAACAACATAAGCTCAACTAACAGGTCAGAGGAGTTTGTAATGATAAAACTAGAAAAACAAAATGGCATTGCAACCGTCACGCTTAGCAGAGCAAAAAAACAAAACGCATTAAGCTTTGAAATGTTTGTAGAGCTAAACAAAGCCATTAAAAACATAAAAAGAGACCGCAGTATTCGTGCTGTAGTAATAAAAGGCGATGGCGAGCATTTTTGTGCAGGGCTTGATATATCAGCCGTAATGGCGGCACCATTGAATATTATAAAATTATTGCTTAAATGGTTACCTGGCAATCAAAACTTAGCGCAAAAAGTAGTATTAGGCTGGCAGTCACTGAGCGTGCCTGTTATTGCACAAATTGATGGCAACTGTTTAGGGGGTGGTTTACAAATAGCGCTGGGTGCCGATTACAGGATTGTTCATATTGATGCCAAGCTTGCCATTATGGAAGCGCGTTGGGGCTTGTGCCCCGATATGGGCGCCAATGTAATGATGAGCGGTTTAGTTAAGCGTGACCAAGCACTTTGGCTTGCAAGCCACGCAAACCCAATCACAGCACAACAAGCAAATGAGCTAGGTTTAGTTACTCAGCTTACCGATGATACTCAACAAGCCACGCAAAACATGCTCAATACATTACTTGAGCGCTCACCCGATACGCTTGCTGCTATTAAACGTGTTACACAACTTAGCTACAAACCAAACCAACGAAAAATACTCGCTAAAGAAACCTTCAGCCAAATTCGCTTATTGCTAAACCCAAACACTAAAAAAGCAATTGCTAAAGCAAAAGGAAAAGCGGATATAACCTACGTAAATACAAAGCATTGGTAGACTATTGCACAATGCATAAAAGAGTTTGATTTGTTAAAGTTAAGCTCTTATCTTTTCTGTGAGCCACTTTGATGAAATATCTGCTCAGTAGCGCTATTATTTTACTATGTTTAGCCAGCGCTAAACTCATTATGCACTTTATTGGTGGAAGCTTTCCTGCACCGTTACTCGCTATGGTTATTTTATTAGTTTTACTCTTATCGGGTATTGTAAAAGAGCAACATGTAAAACCATGCGCCTCCCCTATTTTAAATATTATGCCTATCTTTTTCATTCCAGCGGGTGTGGGATTTATTGAACATCTCGGCCTTATAAAATCGCACTGGGCATTTTTAGCCTCAGTTGTGGTGCTTGTTCCTATAACTACCTTATTGCTTGTTAGCAGTGTAATTGCGTACTTTAAGGGAAAAGAAAATAATGACTAATCTTACTTTTTCCGCTATTTCAGAGCTACAACCTAATTTATGGTGGCTAAGTATTCCTTTTATTATTGTATTATTTTTAGCGCTAAGGGCCGTAAACCAAAGTATAAAAAGCAGCGTATTTAAATCGCTCACCAACCCCGTATTTTTAAGTATTAGTATTATTGCTTTATTACTCGTTAATCTAAATTTGCCTTATACGCAATTTGCCACGCACAGCAAATTACTAAGCTGGTTATTAGAGCCCGCAATTGTGGCTCTAGCGCTTCCTTTATATCAGCAGTTTACACACGTACGAAAAAATCTATTACTCATAGTCGCAACATGTAGCTTAGGCATTGTTAACGCAACCGTTGTGGCATTTTTGCTAAGCATATTATTTAACGCACCTGCACAGCTAAGTGCATCTGTTGCCGCACTCAGTGTGACGACCCCAATATCTTTAATTGTTACTGACTCGTTAGGAGGGATTAGCTCACTTGCTGCGGCTTTAGTTATTTTTATTGGTTTACTAGGCGCTTTATTTGGTTTTATGCTTTTTAAACTCATTAATATTTTTAATCACGAATCTCAAGGCGTTGCCATGGGCACAGCTTGCCATGCAATTGGGACCGCTGCTGCTATTGCTGAGCATCCAAAAGTAGGCGCTTACTCATCAGTTGCAATGGCACTAAGTGCTTTATTAACAGCGATTATAGTGCCGCTGTTATATCCATTTTTAGTCAACATTTTGCTATAGTTGGAAAAATACAACATAGCCCTAACTTAGAGCGCTTTATGATCAGTTCTGAAATCGAACAGTTTGAAAAATATTACACCATGCTTACTGAGTATATGGTTACCTACAGTATGCAAATTGTTGGCGCTATTTTTATCGTCCTCATTGGTTTGTGGATAGCACAAAAGCTTGCCAAATTTGTAGCCGCGTTAATGACCCGTCATAACGTTGATATTACGCTCACAAACTTTGTCAGTAGCGTGGTAAAAGTACTGCTCATTGTAATGGTTATAATTATTGCACTTGGCAAAATAGGTATTAGCGTTACGCCATTTGTAGCAGCCATTGGTGCTGCATCTTTAGGTGCTGGTTTAGCGCTGCAAGGAATGCTTTCTAATTATGGTGCAGGCCTTGCCATTATAGCCACGCGACCTTTTGTTGTTGGTGATACTATTGAAGTTAAAAATGTAAGCGGCCAAGTTAAAACAATTGAGCTTGGCTACACTATTTTAATCAATGAAGAAAAAGTAGAAATCACCATTCCAAATAAGCACATAGTGGGTGAAATACTTCATAACTCATTTAGTTACTCATTGGTCAAAGGTGAAATAGACATAGCCTATAGTGCTTGCTCTGATAACGCGATTAGCCTCATTGAAGACGTACTTAAAGCACATGAATTAGTCGCACAAAATCCGTTATCACAAGTGGGTATTGAACGCTTCGCCGATAGCGGTGTTACAATAAGCTACCGATATTGGGTGCCTACTACTAAAATTATCGAAACCAAACTGGCTATTAACGGTGGTGTTTATAAAGCAATTAATAACGCTGATATTGAAATTCCATTCCCTCAACGCGTCATTACAATTAACAAAGCCGACCTAGAAAGCTAATTTATTTTTATTTTGAGCTTGCATATCTGCAAGCTCATCCTTTCCTACCCCCTCTGCTCAGAATAAACTCAAATAGTTGTGTTATAGATTTATTTGCCATATAAATAGTGTTAATAAATATCAATACGCACTTAATTTTAATAATAAAAAAACAATAATGAGTAATGATGATGCGCAACCCCTTCTACCTAGGCGATTGGCAAGTAACACCTTCAACTAACTCAATTCAACTCACTGGTAAAGCCAAACAGTTAGAGCCCAAAGCGATGGAAGTTTTATTGCATTTGTGTCAACAAAATGGCGACATTGTAAGCAGCGATGAATTGCTCAATAAATGCTGGAAAAATACTGATATTGGCGATAATCCATTACATAAAACTATCACTCAGCTAAGAAAAGCGCTCGGTGATAAAGCCAATGAACCACATTATATTGAAACTATCCGTAAACGTGGCTACCGCATTATTGCAAAATTATCTTTTCCGTTAGCAGATCCTATCCCAAGCACTAAAAGTACATGGCAGGGAGGATCCCCTTTCTTAGGCCTACGTGCATATAACCCAAATGATACCCACGTTTTTTTTGGCCGTACCCAATCTATAGCTACCCTGCTGGAAAGGATATCTAGCCAGGTAAATTACGGTCGTGCTTTTTGCTTAATACTTGGCCCTAGTGGTACAGGTAAATCCTCGCTTGTTAATGCTGGAATTTTACCAAAACTACTAGATGAGCGAGGCTATAATGGCATCGGGGTTATTTCCTACACCCAGATCGACTTTGCAGATGTGCATAAAAATAGACTTTTTCTAGACTTAGCTTCTGCATTACTTGATTGGGATATAAACGCCCAGCCTGTGTTTGAAGGATTAAGCGCGCAAACACTTGCAGAGCAACTAGAATTGGCAATAGATGGCGTAATTAATGCCATACAAGCTGCACTTAGTAAAGCCTCTACACAACTTAAAACACCCCAGTTATTTTTATTTATTGACCGCTTAGAAGTACTGCTTTCTTCTCCTATATTTAGTAGCGAAACACGCAACCATTTCTTGTCGGTTATTGAGCGCTTAGCAATCTCTAAAGCTGTGATTGTATTTAGTGCGTGTCGTAACGACTTTTACCCTTTAGTTGTTGAACAACCAAGTTTAATGGCAGGCAAAGCTCATGGCGCGCACTACGATTTAACACCGCCAAACCGCCAAGAACTCCAACAAATTATTCGCCTGCCAGCGTTAACCGCTAATTTAACGTTCTCCAATGACCCACAAACTCAAACACCACTGGATGAAATATTGTGCGCCGATACCGCCAATAACCCCGATGCATTGCCCATGCTGCAATACACATTGCAAGAGCTGTACTTACAGCGCAGTGATAATAACGAGCTACTGCACAGTGTTTACAAAAAACTCGGGGGTATTGAGGGCGCCATAGGCAAAAAAGCAGAAGATATATTTATTGACCTTAGTAATGAGCAACAGCAGCAACTAAAAAGCGTATTATCACAATTGATCACTTTAAACCCAGATGGTAAAACCATTACGAGCCGCGCTGCCCGCTGGCAAACATTAACCAACACAAGTCAAAAAGAGCTTGTGCAAGCCATGGTCGATAGCCGTTTATTTGTATCGCATTTACAAAACCAAGAAGCCTGTTTTAGCCTTGCTCACGAGGCATTATTGCGTCAATGGCCGCGCGCAAAACAATGGATTAATGACCATAAAGATGCCTTAGCAATAAAAAGTCGTTTACAACATCAAGCACAAAATTGGGTAGATGAAGGTAAAAGTAGTGCTTACCTCCTAGCGCCAGGTAAACCGCTACAAGAAGCGCAGCTATTACTTAACGACAAACTGTTTAAATTAGATGATAACGAGCATGCTCTTATCAAAAGCTCTGTAAAAAAAACAAAAACAAAAATAAGAGCAAAACGAGTGACCGTTACTTTATTGTGCTTACTTACATTTACCGCGTTATTAATGAGCTTCACTAGTTTTAAAGCCCAACAACATGCGCAAAAAAAACAGCTTGAGGCTGAAAGCTTACTGGGGTTTATGGTCGGCGACTTTGCCGATAAATTACGTAGCGTTGAACGTATGGACTTACTTGATGGTATTAGTAATAAAGCACTTGAGTATTTTACTGATCAAACTGACGATTCAAGTTCACTTTTTAGCTTTAGCGATAATAAAGCACAATTTAACAACCGTTTTCAGTACGCACAAACCCTCGAAGCAATGGGTGAAGTAGCTTATTCGCGCGGCAAAACCGATGAAGCCTTTACCGCCTTTGAAAACGCCCGCACCCGCCTTGAGGCATTATTAAAAATACAGCCTAATAACTTAGAGCTACTAACGCTTGCAGGCGCCAATGCCTTTTGGCTAGGTCAATTAGCTTATGATCAAAATGATCATCAAGCTACTGAGCAAATGTTTAAAAAATACCACGCTTACAGTAAAAAAATGTATGCGCTGGCAGCCAATGATTTTAACTCCATTATGGAATTATCGTATTCATCTAATTCTTTAGGTTCTTTATACATAGAAAAATCCAACTACAGCGCTGCAAAAAAGAACTTTGCAGAGTCACTTTTACTTAAAAATAAAGCGCTTAAACTGAAACCCAATAACAAAGATTTACTTCGAGATAAATCCGATACGATTAGTTGGCTTGCAAAAACAGAAGAGAAGCTAAGTAACTTTAATGAAGCAGTTAATATATTGGAAGGTGCAGTTGGCGTAATCACAAAATTGATTGCTGACTACCCTAGTGATGCAAGCCTTTTTTACACGTCAGCAAACCTATATATGCAACAAAGTTATTTACTGAGCTATTTGAGTGATAAACGGATGGCCCATAAAAAAGCCAGCTTGGCTAATCAAGTTATCAATGAAGCTTTAGTACAAGATCCAAAAAACAATAAATTTCAGCTTATGTATTATCGCTCTTTAGCACATTCACTAATGCTATCTACTGATGAAGCTACTGACTCAACAATTGAAAAAATAATTAATTTTTTAAAATCTCAAAATTTTAAAAATACCAGCACTATTAAAACACAAATTACACTGATTCAATATTTTATAAATAGACAATCACCACTCAAAGCGCAGGAGTTATTAACTGAGCTTGAGAATAATGAAAACTACAAACATCAATTAGCCAGCCTAACTAAAACTGGTGATTACTTAGTATATACAAGAATAAACTTAATCAAAGCAAACTTAGCTACAACTAATAAACAGCGAGAGCAATTTTGCTTAAGTGCTATCAAAGCAATTTCTGAAGCTGCAAAAATAAGTCAGAGCGTAAAAATAACATACCCACTAGTACAAGCTTATACCTGTTTAAACAGAGAAGACGAGATATCAGAAATAAAAACAAGCCTAGTTAAATTAGGCATTACGAACTTCCAACTATAATTACTCATAAAGGAAATGATATGAATAACACCCTAGAAAATGTCGACTTTCAAGTAAATATTGAACTTAACAACGGTGAAGCTATTTTTAGCTATACAAAAAATGGCGAATCCGCTACTGGCGGTGGTGTTGTAAGAACTGAAACCGCTGGCAACTACAATTTAGACGACGCCACAATTCAAAATGGTTTCGTATTTACTGGCGCTACTATCACCGATATCGACACACAAAAACCATGCGCCCAAGACTTCAGCTATAAAGTAAGTGACAACGGCCACACAATTATCATTACCGATACAGATGAAAATAATGGCTCTGTATGCTTAATCTTTAACGTTGAGTGTAATGGCAATAAATATGAAAGCGCTGATCCTCAAGTTAAGAATGAAAAAGAACTCTAATTAGTAATGCTTATTTTTAAATTGCACAGGCATATTAATTGCGGTGTAATTTATTTAAAAATGCCCCTTAAATAAACTTAAATAACAACAACTTAAATCAGAAGGTTACCGAAAGGTTTAAAAACGATAAATTGAATAAACTGCTAGACATAAAGTTTCATTAACAATAAAAATGAGCAACACCATGTCTAACAATAATGAAAATAGCAAAGCAAACAACACCGACAGCGCTGTATCTGCATTAATCAGCAGCATTTCTAATACCGTTAACAATGAAAAAATAAGCGCAATTATTAATGTCACTAATGTCATGGCCGATGCTATTTTTATTGTTAATGCAGATGGGGTGTTTGAATCAGTAAATCCCGTAGCAGCACGTTTTTTCAATGTAACGTCTGATTCATTAATAGGTAAAAAATGGCAAGATTGTTTACAAGAACAGTATCGCGATGACTATAAATACATGTTTGAAAGTTGGAAAAACAACTATCAAACACCACTCAATCATGGTCCGAAAGAAGTTCAAATAAGAAAAAACAATGGTAACTGTTTAGATGTTGAGTTATCTATATCATGTTTACCCGAATCGGTAGTCGCAAGTACCCCACTTTTTATTTGTATAATGCATGATATTTCAAAGCACGTTAAAAAATACAAAGTACTGGAAAACGTAGCCAGACTTGATCATCTCACTGGTATTGCTAATCGCTGTACTTTAGAAAAAACCATCATTAAAAATTGGCAAGAGTGCATAGTTAACAAGCAGCCTCTTAGCTTTATACTTATTGATATTGATTACTTTAAATTATTTAACGATAACTTTGGCCATGTAAAAGGTGATAAGTGCCTTCAAAAAGTCGCTCGTACAATTGAAGAGTGCTTACCATCTAAAGACAGTTTAGTAGCACGCTATGGTGGTGAGGAGTTTGCTGTTGTGCTGCCTCGTTCGCATATTTCAAATGCACAAATGATTGCTAAGCGTATTCAAGAAAAAATACTCAACATTAATTTTAGAGATCTCGGTTTACCAGCGAATGTAAAAATAAGTGTAAGTCAGGGTTTAGCGTGTGAATACAATAATCAATACAGAACATCTGAGGCATTAATATGCGCGGCGGATACTGCCTTATACAGAGCGAAGTCGGAAGGTCGTAATAAATTATGTATAAGGTGATGTACTAACTATTTGGTATAGCATTTATCTACTAAAATAAAAAAACCGCAATTGCGGTTTTTTTATGACTTGAGAAAAGCTTAAATATCGATTAACAATCCTTCATCCTTTTTAATCTTTTCGATCACCATATAAGTATGATGAGTACCCACGCCGGGAATATCTACTAAGTCGCCAAGAACTTGTCTATATTCTTCCATATTAGAAACGCGAATTTTTAATAAGTAATCATAACCACCAGCAACCATGTCACATTCGACTACTTGTTCTATCCTTAATATGTGCTCTCTAAATACTTTAAATACAGCTGTATTTGAAGCAACAAGCGATACTTGAACATGCGCTACTAAGCTCTGATTAAGTTTAGCTTCGCTAAGCTTGGCATAATAGCCTTCAATATACCCTTCTTGCTCTAATCGTTTAACACGATCTAGGCACGGGCTGGCACTCAAATTAACCTGTTTTGCGAGGTTAACATTAGAAATTCTGCCGTTCTTTTGAAGAACGTCTAGTATGGCTAAATCAATGCGATCTAGCATGCGTAATCTATTTGGAATTGTCATAACAGAATTTTATGCGGATAAGTTAAATTTATACCCTGTAAATTATCGTAAATCGCGAAATTTAACCAGCATATTCTGCTGAATTTTAATTAGAATGCACTCACAATATCACTGGTAATTTATTGGTAATTAATTTTACTTTAATTCTTAACATCCTGAGGGTTGCTTATGTTATTCAACGGCGATTTAACTACTACTTGTCCTATCAGACAAAGAATCCGTGACTTCTACCGCATAGATGAAAATGCAGTTATTGATCATATTTTACCGCTTGCAGAAGTAGGCGTAAAAGCACGAAGTCGTGCCTGGGAAAGAGCCCGCCAGATTGTTTTGAACATTCGTAAAGAGCAAGATGGGCAAGGCGGTGTTGATGCGCTTTTAAATGAATTTTCACTCTCTAGTGAAGAAGGCGTTGTATTAATGTGTTTGGCCGAAGCACTGCTTCGCGTACCAGATAAAGCAACTCAAGATGTACTTATTCGTGACAAGTTAGCCAAAGGTGATTGGAGCTCTCATCTAGGAAGCAGCGATTCTTTATTTGTAAACGCATCTTCTTGGGGATTATTAGTTACCGGTAAAATGGTTAACTACACAGACAAAACTAAAGAACAACAGTTCGGCATGCTTAAAAAGACCATTGGTCGTTTAGGTGAGCCAGTTATTCGTAAGTCTGTAAACTTTGCTATGAAAATTATGGGCAAGCAATTCGTAATGGGTCGTACCATTGACGAAGCAATTGAACGTGCAGCCGAAACAGAGCAAAAAGGTTATGTGTATTCTTACGATATGCTAGGCGAAGGCGCGCGCACAATGAAAGATGCGAAGCGTTACTTTGACAGCTACATGAATGCTATACACTCAATTGGTAAAGCGGCTAATGGTCGTGGTCCAATTAAGAGCCCTGGTATTTCAGTTAAGCTTTCTGCTATTCATCCGCGCTATGAGTTCACTCATAAAGACCGTGTGATGGAAGAAATAGTCCCTAAGTTAAAAGAACTTGCTCTTGCCGCTAAAAAATACGATATCGGCTTTACCGTTGATGCAGAAGAAGCAGACCGTTTAGATATTTCATTAGATGTAATTGAAGCGGTATTCAGTGATGAAGATCTTGGTGATTGGCAAGGATTTGGCTTAGCAGTTCAAGCGTATCAAAAACGTGCTATTTTTGTAATTGAATGGCTTACTGACCTTGCAACCCGCGTTGGTCGCAAGATGATGGTACGTCTAGTTAAAGGCGCATACTGGGATACTGAAATCAAAACCACACAGCAAGATGGTTTAGATCACTACCCAGTATTTACCCGTAAAGCAACAACAGACGTTTCTTACAAAGCGTGTGCTATTAAAATGCTTGAAGCGCGCGATGTGCTTTATCCGCAATTTGCTACACATAACGCTTACACTGCCGCGACTATTTTAGAAGTAGCCAAAGGCGACAACACAGGTTTCGAATTTCAACGTTTGCACGGTATGGGTGAGTCATTATTCGACCAAATCGTTAACGAAGAAAAAATTCAATGCCGCGTGTATGCCCCAGTTGGTCAACATGAAGACCTCCTTGCGTACCTTGTTCGTCGTTTATTAGAAAATGGTGCTAACTCATCATTTGTAAACGCAATTGTTGATACAACAAAACCTGTTGAATCATTACTTCCAGACCCTGTAGAAACATTGCAAGGCTTGCGTAACAAGTACAATACGCAAATCAAAATGCCAATTGATTTATACGGTGAAGAACGTGCTAACTCTAAAGGCATGGATTTAACCGACATTAACGTTATTACCCCTTTCAAAGAGAATCTTGAAACATGGTTTAACGAGCACTTAATTGAGCAAAGCCAAGTACCTGAAGGCTCATTAGCTGTTAAAAACCCAGCAAATCACAAAGAAATCATCGGCCACGTTAAATTGCAAACTGGCGAAGAGATGAAAGTATTACTAGCTAACGCTGAAGCTGCACTTGAATCATGGTCACAAACACCAGTAAGAGAGCGAGCTAACTTACTGCGTCGAGTTGCTGACATATTAGAGCGTCATCACGACGAACTTGTTGCCATCTGTATTAAAGAAGCAGGTAAAGTAGCTCAAGATGGTATTGATGAAGTACGTGAAGCGGTTGATTTTTGCCGTTACTACGCGGCGCGCGCTGAGGAGCTATCGCAAGATGAGCGTTTTGAAGCCCGTGGCGTTATTTTATGTATTAGCCCGTGGAACTTCCCGCTTGCAATATTCTTAGGCCAAGTTGCCGCTGCGATTGTTACAGGTAACACTGTAATTGCAAAGCCTGCTGAGCAAACAAGTTTAATCGCCCTTCGTGCTATTGAACTAATGCTGTCTGTTGGTTTACCTGAGCATGTTGTTCAACCGGTTATTGCTCGTGGTTCTGAAGTAGGCAAAACAATTGTTCCTGATGAACGCATTCAAGCGGTTATGTTTACAGGCTCTACTGAAACAGGCACATTAATTTCTCAAACACTTGCTGCACGTAACGATATTCAAGTACCGTTAATTGCAGAAACAGGTGGCCAAAACTGTATGATTGTTGACTCAACGGCGCTTCCTGAGCAAGTAGTTGACGATGTGATCAGTTCTGGTTTTCAAAGTGCTGGGCAACGTTGTTCTGCTCTTCGTGTTTTATTCATTCAAGATGACGTAGCAGATGGCATTATCGAAATGCTTAAAGGTGCGCTAGCTGAGTTACACATTGGCGATCCATCGTTACTATCAACTGATGTTGGTCCTGTAATTGATGAAAAAGCACTTAAAAACTTAAATGAGCACGTTGAGTACTTAAAAGGTAATTCTATACTTCATTACGAGTGTAAAATTCCGGATAACACGCAAAATGGCGCATACTTTTTTGCTCCTCGTTTATACGAAATCAAAGACTTATCAGTACTTAAGCGTGAAGTATTTGGCCCATGTGTTCATATTGTTCGCTTTAAATCGAGCGAACTTGATGATGTGATGGATCAAATTAACAACACAGGTTATGGCTTAACAATGGGTGTACATTCACGTATTGAAGAGCGCTGTGAGTACCTTGCTAAAATGTCACGTGCGGGTAATGTTTACATTAACCGAAACATGATTGGTGCTATTGTTGGTGTGCAACCATTTGGTGGCCGTGGTTTATCAGGTACTGGCCCTAAAGCCGGTGGCCCTAACTACCTTCAACGTTTAGTAAAAGAAAAGGCATCACCAGATAACGTGCAAATGACAAACCTGACGCCAGATGAGCTTGATTTACACCACTACAGCGGTGCAAATGAGCAAGTTAAAAAGCTAATGGCTAACTCAATGCGCGATGAAAAAATCTGGCGTGCAACACCACTAAACGACCGTGTTTCGGCTGTGCGTCAGTTGCTTGCTAAAATCGCGACGGTAGAAATTATCGACGATTTAGCAGACGATTTAGCATTAACATTATCAGAAGCTC
Source organism: Pseudoalteromonas sp. SG43-3 (assembly GCF_014164385.1). Lineage (NCBI taxonomy): Bacteria > Pseudomonadati > Pseudomonadota > Gammaproteobacteria > Alteromonadales > Pseudoalteromonadaceae > Pseudoalteromonas > Pseudoalteromonas sp. SG43-3. The sequence goes on along the minus strand of NZ_JACJFC010000001.1, from coordinate 314,813 downwards.
GTGCACAGCTTAACCGCCTTGAAAAGCACATGCGTAAATTTACTACCCTGCCAGGGCCAACGGGTGAGTCTAATACACTTCATCTAGAAGCGCGTGGTTGTGTAGTGTGTTATGCAGATAAGAGCACATCATTTAACTTCTGGGCATTGTCTATCATTACCGCTATTGCCGCAGGTAATACGGTAATTACTGTAGCGTCTGAGCTGTTTTACGATGAAGCTGTTGCCTTTAAAGATAAATTTATCTCTACAGGTGTTGCTGAAGGTGTTTTCCAAGTAGCTAAACCTAATCAGTTACAAGCTATCTTGGCTCACCCTCATTTAGCTGGCGCGGTAGTTGCTGCTCGCTCGTCTCGTTTAGGCTACTTTAGCCAACAGCTTGCACAGCGTAAAGGCGCAATTTTACCGGTAATTAGCTCTGAGTATTACGATACATTAATCAAGCGCTTAATTACTGAAAAAACAATTAGTATTGATACAACAGCATCAGGCGGTAATACCTCGCTAATGACGCTTGTTGAAGATGATGAATAATTAAGCTAATGCTTTTTTACTAAAAAATAAAATAAGGCACTGTAAAGTGCCTTTTTTATTTGGTCGTTACGTATAAGTTTGTTAGTTTAAAAGTAGATTAACAACTGAAGCCGTAAAATTGAAAACCATTCCTATTACTAAGTTAGTCCCAGGTATGTTTGTGCAAAGCGTTACCAAACAAACTGGCAGTATTAAAATTAAAAACCAAGGCTGGGTTAAAACTCAAGCTGGTATTAATAACCTGATAAAAGCAGGTATTTTAGAAGTAGAAATTGACCCAGATAAAACCCTCATTGATTCAGTCCCTGAAAAAGATCCTATCGCTACACCTACAACAAAAATAAAGCGTGATCCTTGGCAAAAAATAAACAGCGCTGAGCAAGAAATGGGAAAAGCAAAAAAGCTTTATGACGAAGCAAAAACACTGCAAATAAAAGCATTTAAAGATATAAAAGCTGGCCGTGATATAGATATAGGGCCGTTTAGAGAACTGGCAAGTGGCTTTATGGATTCTGTTTTTAGAAATCAAGATGCCCTAGCCTGCCTTACCCAAATGCGCCAAAAAGATGCCTACCTACTTGAGCACTCAATTAATGTATCAATATTAATGGGTATTTTTGCAAAACACTTAAATATAGAGAAAGACACTATTGTTGAGCTGACTACCGGCGCACTATTACACGACATTGGTAAAATAAAAATCCCTGATGAAGTGCTAAACAAACCTGGGCGCTTTACAGACGACGAATTTAAAATAATGAAAATGCATTCGCTTTTCAGTAAAGAGATATTAGAAGACTCTGGGTTAACAGGGATCGCGGTAGATATTGCAGGTATGCACCACGAAAGACTCGATGGTAAAGGCTACCCGTTTGGTAAAAAAGGTGACGAGATAAGTCAGTATGTGCGTATGGCGTCAATTGTAGATGTTTATGATGCACTTACCGCAGAACGTGTTTATAAAGCAGGCATGGAGCCAATAAAGGCGTTTAAAATATTAAAAGACGGGTGCCCTGATAGCTTTGATCCTGTGCTGCTTAATAAATTTATTCAATGTATTGGCATCCATCCGGTAGGAACGCTTGTAAGGTTATCGAGTCAAAGAGTGGGTTTGGTCACCGAGAGTAATCCGGGGGCACCACTAAAACCTGTCGTTAAAACATTTTACAGCGCTAAGCATAGCCGCTACACCGAAGTAAAAGATATTGATTTATCTAATAAAAAAACTGTAGACACTCTTGAGTCAGCGATTAAACCTAAAGAATATAACATTGATTTAGAACGCTTTTATAAAAATTCAATATTATCCTAAGCACTATTGAGAGCTCAATATTCTACCGAGCTCTCAACATGATAACTAAGCGCTTACTGCGGCCAGTCTTGCAAAGCTTTTAAGCTAAACTCATAACCATCAAAATCTAGCACACTTTGCTCAGGTGTAATTTCTGTGACTGTTAGAGCTCCTATGCTTTCTCCTTCGTGTAATTCTCGGCCATTTAGCTTGATCCAACGTTTATCAGCACTCGATGAATATATATGCGCTTGATATTTAATACTAGGTAACATTGATTGCAAACCATCAGGTAATAACTCAACAGGCTCAACACGTGATGACGTTTTTGACGCTTGAGTAACTTCATAATCTTGGTTTTTTTCGACATCTTGTATAGCTTGCGCAAATGCATTTTTAAGAGTTGTAGGCACAGCATCAAGCTCAGGGTCACTCGTCTGTTGAGATTGGGTGCTGCCATTAATTGGCTTACCCAATACTTTATATTTACTCATATCAAGTTGAGCCGATGCGGTATTTTGATTTTGCCCAAATACCGCAGTGTTTTGTGCATTATTTGGATTGTAATTACTTTGTGGGTTAAACGCTGGCTGATTATAATTTTGAACAGGCATTACTTGTTGCATGTTTTGCTGATTATAACCTGCTGCGCTCGTGACCTGGCTCGACGGCATAGGAATATACTGACCATTTGGGGTTAATAACATTTGCTGTACACCATTGGGGGTTTGCACATGCACAAGTTGCCCTTCAATCGTTGCAGTATTTGTTGGAGCTACTTTAGCAGGCTCCAACTTAGCTACTTGCTGTTTTTCAGCTTCAGCATCTTCCTCTTTAACGTCTTTGTTAGGCGATGATTTTTCGCTTTCCACCACCTTAATTACAGCGGGTTCCGCTGCGTTTAATAAAGTCGTACTTTGAAACCACTTTCCGGCGGTAAAGCCACCCGCTACCGCAATAAAAGCAGCTAAGCTTGTACCAAATACTAATGCTAATCGTCTATAACGCTTAAGTGCTTGCTGTTGCTTTAACTGCTCAGATTGTAAGTCGTACTGTTCAGCACTCATATCTGATTGCTGCGACTGCTTTAGCGCATCTAATAAATAAGACATAACTTACCTAACTATAAAATAAATGAAAGCCCAATGCCTACGGCAAATAAAGCAGCGAATGCAAGGCTATAGGGTACAAATGACGTTGCTTTGTTAGCTTCGTTAACCGGTGCGACAAAATCCATGGGTAATGACTCATGGGCTGATTTTTTTATTATATCGCTATCAACTATCAACTGCTGCTTTGCAAAAGTCCCAACTAAAGCACGCTCACAGACCAAGTTCATTAATCGTGGCACACCGCCAGTTAATTGATGAACAGCTTGCATGGCATCCATCGAAAAGATTCCTTTATCACACCCTGCAATATGTAACCGATGCTTTATGTAAGCGACTGTTTGGCCTTGCGTAAGTGGTAATAAATGGTAACGAGCCGTTATCCTCTGGGCAAGTTGCCTTAATTCGTTGCGCTTCAAAAGTTCTTGCAGCTCTGGTTGACCAACCAATACTATTTGTAATAATTTTTTATGATCGGTTTCTATATTTGTCAGCAAACGTAATTGCTCAAGCACGTTAGGGGCAAGTAATTGTGCTTCGTCAATAATAAGTATAGTGTGCCCGCCCGATTTATTATTAGTCTCTAAATGCTTTTTTATAATATCGGTAAGACTTTTAAGCGTCGCATTATGAACATCGTAACTAATGTTGAGCTCATCACAAATACTGGCTAATAACTCCAGCTCTGAAAGCGCTGGATTATGGATCATCGCTACTTGAGTGTTTTCAGGAAGCTGCTCTAACATACTGCGGGTAATTGTTGTTTTACCTGTACCTACTTCACCTGTTAATAATACAAAACCACCGTCTTCACCTAATCCATAGGTAAGGTGTGCTAAGGCTTCTTTATGTCGTTCACTTAAAAATAAGTAATGAGGGTTGGGCGAGATCGAAAAAGGTTTTTCGTTCAGGCCAAAATAGCTTAAATACACCGTGATGTTCCTTCGTAATTAAATCACGGCCTATAATGGCAAAAAAATGCGCTGAGTGACAACGTTGTAAGCGCTTTATTATTGAAATAACGTAAATTTATGTAAAACAAAAAAGTGCAGCTGTTTTAAGGCTGCACTTTTGTCTGTCTAATCTTAGTATGCATTTTACTCTTCGTAGCGCACTAACCGTAAATACACATTACTGGTTTTAGCATGTAAGCTATTCAACCCACTATCAAATTGATAAACCCACGCTGAGCTCATTGTGCTTACACCCGATGTATTTGACCAATAGTTTTGAAGCTTAGTGCCCAAAAATACGTCTTCATTAATACTCGGCTCTGTGCAACTGTGCTCTAAAATACTCGCCAATTCTTTAATGTTAGGCATTTGCCAATCATCGTAATCTGCGGTTGTATCATTTTTAGCACCGCGTAGTGCCTCTTGCCAAGTAAGAGAAGGTGTTGAACCTTCACAAAGTTGTGTCTCTGTATTATAAGTTTGCCCATAACTACAGCGTTGCCACATAAGGCCTGTTTCACTATCAGACACTGTGCCATCTGCATTTATGGTAAATCTATCTGTCGGTGTTGTGGTATCTGCACCGTCGTAGCACGTTTGCGCCGCTGCAATATTAAAGCTCAAACTTATAGTTGCTAGTGCATAGAGTAATTTAAATTTCATTATTTTCTCCTAACGACTTCTAACTAAACGTACATAAGCAGTATTTTCTTTTGGATAAGCAAGGTCGTTACCATCACTCATATCAATGATATACGCTTGAGATAAACTGGTACCATCAGCTGCTGTTTGTGAGGTCCAGTAACGTAAATGGCTTAATGCACTTTCACTTGGCATATTAGGAAAAAATGCCTCATCAATTAATATGCTTTGCCCTTGTTTACCGTAATCAATTAAGCCCAAAAGCTCTGTATAAGTAGGTAATCGCCAGTTAGTACCACCACAAAAATCTAAATCATTAACTTCGTTTATATAACTTTGTACTCCACAACTTGTATTGTCCGGACACGTTGAATTGGCTGTACTGGTATCGGTAAAAGTCGTATTCCCTACATCCCAAAAGTAATGATTTTGACCATCACGTAGCGAAGTATTTGGTACCGTGCCAGATGCCACACTTTTCACCTCCCATACAAGCCCAGTAACATTATCGCGTATACAGGTAAAGTCACTACTATCATCACCAACTTCATCAGCAAACTGATTAAGTTTAGTGTAATCAAACGCTAAATTACCTTTGCCAACTTTATCTAAGCGGTTTGCATAGCTATCGCGTCCAAGCTCTGCATCTTGCGCTGGAAAGTCATCACTCTCACAATTAATACGTTGAGTATTGTTATAACACTCACCAACACCACTATCGTTGATGAATCCAAGTGCTTTGGGTGATACATCAACAAATAAGGAGTCTGTATCTGTGCGTCCTTTTGAGTCGGTTACCGTGACTTCAAAGCTCAATGTAGACTCAGTATCAACATCTGAGGCAAAAAATGTCGTTGTACATTGGTCGCTATTGCTTAATGTTTCGCTATTACCGGTAAGTTGTTGCCATTCACACTTATAGGTATCGGTAACTGTTTCGCTATTTGTAGCATCAAGCGTTACTTGCTCAAACTCTTCGACATTTTGATCAGCGCCTGCATTTGCATCCACTAACTCATTTGTTTTGTTGAGTGTCATTGAATATTGAGTGCTCGCCTCGCCACCTTCATCATCAGTGACAGTTAGCTGCCAAGATAAATTCACGTTACTTTCAAGTAATGGATGAGAAAAACTAAGAGTTGATTCATTAAAACTCTCAATATCTAAATCAGGACCCGATAGCAATTGCCACAAATAACTATCAATTTGGCCATTATCATCAGGATCGCTCGACTCTAGGGCACTCAAAGTCACTGTATCTTTGTATACAGAGGGAAGTGTTTCAGGAGATGTTTGTGTAACAACAGCAAGAGGTAGTTGGTTATTAGAGCTCACTGAAATAGAAATGTCGTCACTAACAGCGCTACTACCTGTACTTTGATAGCTCACTCTTAATATTATTTCACTATCAGTTTTTACGTCAGGTGCAGTAAGTGTTTGCTCAGCGCCTTCAAGGGGAAAACCTTCTATGCTTGGGCCACTAACTTGTTGCCATGAAAACGTACCATCAGCGGGGGAACCTTGTGCTGTGATGGTAAATTCAGATTTTTCGATAATTTGTAAATCGGCTCCAGCATTAACAGACGTTTCAACAACTGTATTATCGCTATCACCGCCACCGCCTCCACACGCACTCAGTAAACTACAAGAAATGAGGGGGATTAAAGCAAACGCTTTCATACGCAGCACCTTATTATGTCAAATAATTACTATAGTGTAATCACTAGCAATAAAGATGCCATTAAAGTACTACATATATGTGTCTTGATGAATACGTACAAACAACTTCGTACCGATTTTACTGTAATCTATTTTGTATTCACGCCCGTCTAGAGCTTGAATAAACAGCAACTGCTTTTCTTCGCCAAATACATCAGCGCTACTTACATAAACCATTTCTAAATAACGCTCTTTTGCATCACGGCGGTTTTTAGGTAATTCTTCTTTAAATGGCTCCAGACCATGTTGCGTTACTTTAATTCGAGGATGAATTTCAGAGTTTACAATCACTAAATCATGCTTTTTATCTTTATGTATTATGGTGTTTCGACCACTTTTTAAAAAGGCTCTCTCTTGACTCATTTTTCTTTCCTACAGTCGTAGCTTAATTACTAAGCTGCGACGCTATAAACTGACTAGGCTCGCGCTTCCACTTATTTAAGTTAGCACTAAATGCCCAAATATCTCTATCTAACACGCTGGCAGGCAATAATAAATCGTAACCTGTTAGCTGCTGAAGGTGCTTAGTTCTATTAGCAAACATGGCTATAAGCCCAGTATAGCTTATCCCTTTATGGGATGTGTAATGTGTATCTTCTATTAACCATTCTGATGGGCAATTGCCATTTTTGCAATGTTTTTGAACAACTTGCATAAATAAATTACGCTGCTCTATTAATAATTTCCCTGCAATTCTAGGCGCTATGCTTGATAAAAAGTCGTCTATATCATTTACCTTAACGCCAACCGCATTTAATTCTAAATAGTCAAAGCCATCTTCTACTTTGGGTATTCCACTGTGATGAAAGTTACTATGAGGCATACACCAAGCTCCGTACTTGTGGCAATAAACGAGCTCAGATTCGCTCAATATAAGGCTATGGTATGGTTCTTGAGATTTTAAAAATCCAATAAAAATAGCCACAAGGCACAAGCTCACTAAAAATATTTCAAGTATGCTAATCTCACCCGGCCTCAGTAAATTAAATAACATAATAAAGACTAAGCCTATAGCACCTACAACAATCACCTCAATTGCGTTTCGCGCGCCCTGTGCCCGAAACTTAATGACATTGTCAGATTTATCCATATCGGTAAAACACCATATAAAAAACAAACATAATAATGCCCCAAATTATGACCTTTCTTGTTGTTATACATAAGTTACAGCTAGTTTTAAATTTCATACATTACCGCTTTTTTCTCAACAAAATAGGAACAATGAATAAATCTTATTTACTTTTACGCTTAACGCACAAATTTATGAGATACATAACCGTCTTTTCACGGTCTTATTTCGTACAATACTTACAATTCATTTTCAGGTATGAAATCAATGTACTCAAGACAATCAGGTAAAGCACTTTTTCCATTTATTATTACGTTACTTCTAATATTTAGCGTTTATTTATATTTACCCGCTAGCCACGGCGAACAAGCCGATTCATCACAAATGTCTACCCAAGTAACGGCTCATACTGTTACTTCTGAGGAAAACGCAGTGATGATAGAGGCCATCGGTAGTGCACGTGCAAACCAAGCTATTTATATAAAAAGTGCGCAAAACGATTATGTCACAGATATATATTTTAAAGATGGCGACTTAGTCAGTAAAGGACAAAAATTAGTACAGTTACAAAGCCAACAAGAGCAACTTGCAGTTAAAGAACTCGGTATTAACTTACGTGAGGAAAAACGCCAGTTAGATCGCCTTACCGAACTTTCACGCTCGCAATCAACGGCAAAGTCATTACTTGAAGAGCAGTTATCTCGTGTTGATGCAACAGAGGCCCAACTAGAAAGCGCTAAAACTAAATTAAACGAAATGACTATTAGTGCGCCCTTTTCAGGCCTGTTAGGTAAGCGTGAAATATCAATAGGTGCTTACGTAAGTAATACAACAATAATCACAACACTTGATGATATTAGTATTATTAAAGTTGACTTTAAAGTACCTGAAAAATATTTAGCACAATTAAATATGGGCATGAAAGTGCTTACGCAAAACGATGCCTACCCAGGGCAGACATTTAACGGCAAGGTAACGCATATTAGCTCGCGTATTGATTCGGTAACACGCAGTGTTGAAGTAACTGCAAGTTTTGCTAATAAATCAGGATTACTTCGCCCTGGTATGTTACTAAATACAGCACTTGAGCTAAGCAGTAACCAAGCTTTAATGGTGCCAGAAAAAGCGGTTATCCCTTTACAAGACAAACACTTTGTTTTTCAAATTCAAGACGGAGTAGCCAATAAGGTTGAAGTGCATGTTGCTGGCAGAAATAATGGCTGGGTTGCTATCGATGAAGGTTTAAATGATGGCGAGCAAATTGTTACTGAAGGGCTAATAAAAATTCGCTCTGGTAGTAAAGTAAGCGTAAAGGGGTAATACGTGAAAATTACTGATACTAGCGTTAAACGCCCCGTTTTTGCCATAGTAATTAATTTACTGCTTCTTACTTTTGGTCTGGTTGCATTTACTATGCTGCCACTTCGTGAGTACCCTGATATTGAAACACCAATAGTAAATATCAGCACTGAATACACAGGTGCTTCTGCCGAAATTATAGAAACAAAAATAACGCAAATAATAGAAAATCGAATTTCCGGTATTGAAGGCATTAAAAGTATAAACTCATCTAGTCGTAATGGGCGTTCAAACATTACCATTGAGTTTGATATTAACCGCGATATAGATGCCGCATCTAACGATGTACGCGAACGTGTAGCACGTGCACTTGATAGTTTACCCGATCAGGTACGCCCACCAGAAGTGTCTAAGTCAAATAGTGATGAAAGCCCAATCGCATGGTTTGTATTAAACAGCGAAACAATGGACTCGTTACAGCTCTCTGATTACGCACAGCGCTTTATCGTTGACCGTTTAGCCGTTGTAGATGGTGTATCTAACGTGCGTATTGGTGGTGAGCGCCAATACGCCATGAAAATTTGGCTAAACCGCCAAGCAATGGCTGCACGTGGCATTACCTCGAGCGATATTGAAAATACACTGCGTACAGAAAACGTTGAATTACCTGCCGGCGAAATAGAATCAATAGATCGCGACTTTACCGTGCGTACCGCACGTAGTTATAAAGATCAGCGCGATTTTAAAAACCTTGTTATTAAACGTGGTGAAGAAGGTTATTTAGTGCGTTTAGGTGAAGTTGCCGACGTAAAATTAGAAGCTGCCGATGACGAAAGCTTATTTCGTGGTAACGGGCGCAACATGATTGGCCTAGGAATTGTAAAACAAGCTAAAGCAAACACGCTTACCGTAGTAGATAACGCACGCAGTGAACTTGAAAAAATCAAACGTAACCTACCTGAAGGCACCACAATTCAAGACAGCTACGATTCGTCTGTATTTATTAAAGAATCAATTAGTGAAGTTTACAGCACACTTGCCATCTCTATGGGTTTAGTCGTACTCGTTATATTTTTGTTTTTAGGCAATATACGAGCAACGCTTATTCCTGCGGTTACCGTACCGGTCGCACTTGTTGGTAGCTTTATGTTTTTATTAGCAATGGGCTACTCAATCAACTTACTAACTTTACTTGCATTAGTACTGGCTATTGGTTTAGTAGTAGATGATGCCATTGTAATGCTTGAAAACATTCACCGTCGTATTGAACTGGGTGAGCCGCCATTACTAGCTGCATATAGAGGTGCGCGTGAAGTTGGTTTTGCCATTGTCGCAACCACGCTTGTACTAATATCGGTGTTTGTGCCATTGGTGTTTATGGATGGCCGTATAGGGGCATTATTTACTGAGTTTGCAATGGCGGTAAGTGCTGCCGTATTTTTCTCAAGTGTTACAGCGCTGACTCTCGCACCAGCCTTGTGTTCTAAAGTACTTAAAGTATCAGACAAACCAAATAAATTTAGCCAATGGATGGACCGCCAGTTTACTAAAATTGAAGTAAGTTACCGTAATTCACTCTCCACCAACATAACCCGTAAATGGGGTTTAATGGTGAGCCTATTATTAGCGGGCTTTGTTAGTTACTCGTTGTTTTTACAAGTCCCCTCTGAGCTAACGCCAAAAGAAGACCGTGGCACGTTCTTTATTATGATGAGCGGCCCTGAGGGCGCAAGTTATGAAAATAATGCCGCTAATATGGCTAAAATTGAAGAACGCTTAATGCCTTACTCGCAAGCAGGTGAGCTAAGTCGCGTACTTGTTCGAGTACCTGGCTGGGGTGGCAGCGGCGGTGTTGCTATTGTTGGTATGGCCGATTGGGATAAACGCAAACGCTCAACATGGGAAGTAATGGACGAAATAAGCGGTAAAATGCAAGAAGTTACCGATGTTCGTGCATTTGCCATTATGCGCCGTGGTATTGGCGGTGGTGGTTCATCTCGCCCTATTGAGTTTGTATTGCAAGGTAATGATTATGCACAACTTGCCGATTGGCGTGACCGTATAATTAAGCGTGCTGAACAAAACCCAGGTTTAGTAAGAATCGATCATGATTATAAAGAAACCTTCCCGCAGTTTTTAGTCAGCATAGATAAAAACAAGGCCGCTGATTTAGGCGTTTCTGTATCTGATGTAGGCCGTACACTTGAAACAATGCTTGGCCAGCGCCGTGTTACAACCTTTATTGACCGTGGTGAAGAATACGATGTAATTTTAAAAGGGACTAAAGAAGACTTTACTAACCCTACTGACATTTCAAATATATATCTTAAATCACGAAGCGGTGAACTAGTCCCACTTGATAGCCTTATCAGCTTAAAAGAAGAAGCAACCGCATCGCGCTTAAACCGATACAACCGTATGCGCGCAATTACATTAAGCGCCAACTTAGCCGACGGTTATACGCTTGAGCAAGCGCTTAACTTTTTAAACGAAGTAGCCGCGCAAGAAAACGATATAGATGGCGCCGTAGATTACAAAGGCGAGTCGCAGCTTTATTACGAAGGCGCATCAGCGATGACCTACGTATTTATACTTGCACTCACTGTTACCTTTTTAGTACTGGCAGCACAGTTTGAAAGCTTTATGCATCCGTTCGTCATCATGCTTACCGTACCACTTGGTTTAATGGGCGCTATGTTCGGACTTTGGGCTACAGGACTTACCTTAAATATTTACAGCCAAATAGGTATTGTCATGCTCATAGGGCTAAGTGCTAAAAACGGTATTTTGATTGTAGAATTTACTAACCAACTACGCGATAAAGGCGTTGAATTTAGTGAAGCTATTTTGCAAGCAGCAACTCAGCGTTTGCGCCCTATTATTATGACCTCGCTGACTACGGTTATGAGTTCGGTACCTTTAGTACTTGCTTCAGGTCCGGGCGCTGAAAGCCGTATGGTGATAGGTGTAGTCGTGTTTACTGGGGTTATTGTATCGACCCTACTAACTCTTTTTGTTGTACCTGCTGCATATTATGCACTTGCACGTAACACTCAATCACCTGAATTTTTACAGCAAAAATTAGACAAACAAGCCGCTGAAAAACCTTTCGAAGAGATCTAGCCTCTTAATTGCGCCGTAACCTTGTTGTTGCGGCGCATACAATTTATGCTCGCCTTTAAACCCCATATACATTTTAGGAATACTTATGAGCTCAACAACGCAAGTAGCAACATTTGGTGGCGGCTGTTTTTGGTGTATAGATGCTGCATTTAGACGTGTAAATGGCGTACTAACCGTAAGCTCTGGCTACACCGGCGGTGAAACAAATAACCCAACATATGACTCTGTATGCTCAGGCACAACCGGTCACGCTGAGGTTGTTAAAATTGAATTTGACGCGACTGTAGTTAGCTTTGAAACACTCTTAGCAATGTTTTTCACACTGCATGATGCAACACAATTGAATCGCCAAGGTAACGATATAGGCACACAATATAGAAGTGTGGTTTACTATCACGATGAAGCTCAACTTAAGCAAACCAACGAAATGATAGCTCAACTGCAAAGCCATGTCGCTGAGCCAATTGTGACAGAAGTCAGCCCTGCCACTACGTATTATCCAGCAGAGCATTATCATCAAGATTACTATAACGAAAACCCACAGCAGGGTTACTGTAGTATTTTAATAGCACCTAAGTTACACAAGTTTGAAACCGTATTTAAAGAGTTCTTAGCTGACTAGCTAATTTTAGTAGTTAAACTTAGCTACACATTAAAAAGCCCGACATAAGTCGGGCTTTTTAATATTAATAAATACCGTTAAAACTGGTAGCTTGCGCCTGCAAAAAAGCGACGCTCTGGCGTGTTGTAGTAATACACTTCACCCGTTGTAAAATCAGTGTTTGAATCAACAGCGTTATATTCTTTATCAAATAAGTTTTCTACACGAAGTGAAACTTCAATATGTTCATTTACTTGATAATTACCCGCTAGGTTCCAGAGTGTATAAGAGCCTAAGCGCGTCACAGCACCTTGTCGGTCGCTACGGTATTGCATGTCTAAGCTTGCATCAAAAGCACCAAACTGTTTTGCAAGTTCCCAGTTAAAAGTACGTTTAGCAACATTACGCAACTCTGCGCCCGTTTCTTCGTCTTCAGCGCTTAAGTAAGCAAAGTTAAGGTTGCTATCAAAACCAAAAAACTGCTGAGATAAGCTAAATTCAACCCCTTCGTAACGTGCTTCATCGATATTAGCCAATGCAAAGTTTGCATCGTAATCAATCTTATCTTCTATATCGTTTCTAAATATTGCAATATCAACTTGCGCGATATCAAAATCTACACTCAAACCTAACTCACGGTTTACTGATTTTTCAGGTTGTAAATCAGGGTTACCATAAAGTGGATAATATAAATCGTTAAATGTAGGAGCTTTAAAGCCAGTACTTTGGCTTATACGAAATGTTGCATCTTCAGATAAATGATAACCTGCAGCGGCTGTATACGTTGTTTCGTCGCCAAATTGCTCATCATCATCTTGGCGAACAGTTAAATTAGCCAGTACTTTATCTGCATCATAGTAAGCACCTACAAACACAGCAAGTACATCGCGGCTGTCTTCAACAAATGGTTGCGAACTATGCGACACATCATCGTTGTACCAATTAATACCACCACTAATGTTAAGTTCATTAGATAACAGGTACTGGCCGTTATAATCAATTTGTGTGCGTTTAGTTATAAAGGTACTTGTTGTTGGCCCAACTGAAAAATCAACATAAGTGTTATCTGAATCATCTGTTGAAAGCGCTAAATCAACACTATGCGTTTGGTTAGTGTAGTTTTTACTCCAACCTGCAGAAAGTTGATAGTTTTTAAAATCATCTCGTTCAATCGTACTGTCTGCTGGGCTAAAGCGACTGTCGTAATCTGCATAGCCTTCACTGTATTGGCCTAATAACTTAAAGTCGCCGTAATGTGCATCGGTGTAGTTTACTTTAAAACCAAGGTTTTTATTTTCATAACCATCTTCATCAGGTGCTACGCCTTGCAGTACATCAAAGTTATCTGTTTTTTCAAAGCCTGCGTTAAATGCTGTTGTTATATCATCTGATTTTACAGAGCCTGCAACTTGATAATTTTGATAAGAGTCAGAACCAAATGTAGCGCTTAGGGATAAGTTATCTGACTCACGCGTAATAATATTAATAACACCAGCGAGTGCATCAGAGCCATAAACAGCCGCGCGAGAGCCTTTAATAATTTCTATGCGTTCAATGCTATTTAGAGGGACATTATTTAATGCTTTTTGACCTAGTGTTGCTGAGCCTGTACGTACACCGTCAATTAAAATCAACGTATCGCCAGAGCCCGTACCACGAAGTGACACGCCTGTATTTTGACCAAAACCACCGTTTGGATTAACTTGAAAACCCACTCGCGTGCTTAAAAGTGTAGGTAAATCGCGTACGTTACTAGCTTCTATTTCAGCACGTTCAATAACATTTACACTCGCTAAAACGTCGTTAATTGATTGCTCAAACTTATTAGCTGTAACGGTTATTTTTTCAATTGATTGCTCTGCACCAGACACAGAAAATGAAAGCGCAGCAGAAATTGCAACGCCTAGAGTTGTTTTGTTTAACATGAGATCCCCTACCTTTGCCCACCGCAAAGATTTAAGTAAGTAAGATTGCATCAAGGCCGGTCTCCGGACTCAGTAAGCACATAAAAACATGCAATACTCTACCGTTGCGGGGGCAGTGTTGGGCTTGTAGTCATCATGAAAACGCACCAACTTCCCGATTATCCTGCTAAAAAAATCATTACATGAAGTGGCTAGCAAGCACCTTGAAAATATGCCGTCATTGTGAGCATTTTGTTTACAAATGTCAATGGACGTCTATATAGCTAAAAGCTATTTCAGTTCAGTGCTGTATTATTATAGCTTGAAGGAATACCGTACTTATCAAGTAGCTTCTGAAGTTGCATTTGTGTAGTAGGTAAATTTAATATTTCATCCATTTTGTGACTAGATATTTTATTTGATTGTGAGTTAATCAAAAAATGTGTTTCATACACTGCATCTGGTACGTCACTCTTAAATAGTAAATCCATATTTAAGATATTCTGCTTTTTAAAATACTGATAAGCAATACTGTTTAAAACCCCGACTTCAGCGCGCCTTAATAGCAGCATTTTAACTACATTGAATTCATCGATTGTAAGGCTTACCTGGTGCTCTTCTCTCAAGTATTCGGCATTTGTATTAAATCCTGCAAATTGATACGAGTACCCTAAAACCCCAACTTTGGTTAATTTGTCCAGATTGTCAAAATAAGTTTGCTCTGATGCATTCTCTTTGAGTGTATAAAGCTCGTTTTTGGTGATGGTATAAAATTCAGTTTTTTCAATATTTTTCTGCGTTTTTTTTGGCAACCATTGCATTGCCATTAAAAATAAAACGTCGAAGTTATTTTTTTCAACAGACAAAGTAAGCCTTTTTACAGGTAAAGAAATAAGTATAAAGTTAAATTCCTCCTGTGCGTCGTTTAAAATATTAATAAACTCAGGAGCAAAGCCCTGCTTTTTTTGCGCGTTAATAACAATCGGAAAGTAGCCATTTTCGACCAATACATCAATATCAACTGGCTTTGATAAGCTTGGCTTGGCAAATATAAGCAAAACAAATAACAGAAATAATTGATGGGGTCTCATTTTAATACCTTCTAGAGTGAAGTTTTTATTATATTCAATTAAATATAATAGCTTAAATATCAAAAAGTGGATTAATACATGCAGAACTACGAGAGGATAAGGTGGGAAAGTTGTAAAAAATTAAGTAGCTTTAATCTGTCTGCAAATATAGACAAATTAAAGCACTTTTATTAAAAACAGTTTATAAATTAGTCGCGAAAGTTTTTAAACTGAAAAGGCTGACCTAAATCGGCACTGCGTACTACCTGCATTGCTTCTTGAAGATCGTCACGCTTTTTACCTGTCACACGCACTTCTTCGCCTTGAATAGCGGCTTGTACTTTAACTTTTGAATCTTTAATGGCTTTAACCACTTTTTTGGCCATGTCTTTTTCGATACCTTGCTTTAACCCAACGTTACGAAATACATTTTTCCCTGCACGGCTAATATCTTGAAGTTCTAAACTAGCTACATCCATACCGCGCTTTGAAATTTTTCCCGCTAAAATATCGAACAACTGCATAACTTGAGAGTCAGCTTCTGCTTTAAGCTTAATTGTTTTATCGTTTAGCTCAATAGAAGCATCAACGCCTCTAAAATCAAAGCGAGTCTCTAATTCACGGTTTGCGTTATCAACCGCATTTTTAGCTTCGTTCATTTCTACTTCAGATACAATATCAAATGAAGGCATTAGTATACTCCTAACTATTTAATCTTAATTTTATGTGGCAATTATAACGCTAAAATTATAAATCTTTACATTTTTCTGCATCTTGTTCAGGTGCGATACTAAATTAGTTTGATATACTTGCGCCTCTTTTTTAAGCGATTTTAGGATTTGTCGTGACAAGGCGTGTTTATCAAGCAGTTTTTTTAATCAGCATAGTGGCTTTCACCTTTTTATTTGCTAAAGAAATAAAAGGTGGCGTTGTAAATTTATTCCCTCATGTTGATAAAGTCGCCCATTTTGGGATTTTTTTTATATTAGCCATAATAATGGATAAGGCTTTTAAGCTTCCTTTATATGCTCAAATACTCTTATTAGCAGGCTATGGCGCCTCGATAGAAATAATGCAAGACGCACTACCTTATAGGCAAGCATCACTTGGTGATTTTTTTGCTGATTTTGCAGGTGCTGCAAGCTACTTTTTACTTAGAGTAATTTTTACACCTCGAAAAAAGAACCCACATGGCTAATATTTTAATCGTTGGCGATGGCGCTATTGGCTTATTGCTGAGCCACTTTTTGAGCGCATCGCATAATGTCAGTGTTTTAACTCGTAAAAACCCAACAAACACCCGCTTTTACAGCAGAGCTAAGGGTGCATCAAAAAAAATTGACGCTAAATTTATTTCATTAAATCAGCTAGATAAAGCAACTGAATTTGATGTAATTTTATTTACCGTTAAAGCTTTTCAAGTGCTTGATGCGTTTTCTCAAATAAAGCCATTTTTACCAACACATTGCTCTGTTGTACTTTCGCACAATGGAATGGGCAACGTTGATGAGATAAATAACCAGCTAAACACCCATCAAGCACTCTACTTTTTAACGACAAGCATAGCGGGCTTTAAATCAAACCAATATATTGTGCAACACACAGGTGAAGGACAAAGCGTTATTGGTGGCTGTAATGAGCTTGCACTTCAAAATAGTGCGCCAATAGCTGATATTTTTAAAGTAATACCCAACCTAAAGTTTACTAATAACATTCAGCAGCTTCGTTTTGAAAAGCTACTCGTCAATATTGCCATTAATCCATTAAGCGCTTTAAGTAATGTAAAAAATGGCGAATTACGTGCACCTAAGTACAATACAATAATTTTTAATGCACTCACTGAAGCATGCAATATTGCAAAGGCTCAAGGGCTTAATATCCCATTAATTAAAGCTCTCAATACCGCTTATAAAATAATGGAGTTAACCGCAAATAATTACTCATCAATGCAGCAAGATATAGCTCACAATAGAGAAACTGAAATATCAGCTATATGTGGCTATATTAGCCAACAAGGTAAACTTCACAGTATTCCAACGCCTTACAACGATGAGTTGTTAGTCAAAATTCAGGCAAAAAAAAGCGTGGTATAAACCACGCTTATATAAGCTTTTAACTTTACGGGCGATAAACTTTTACAGTTTCGAAGCCCTGTTCGTGCAGCATAAGTGCCTGTAGTTGGCTCATTACGCCTCTGTCACAATATAAATAGTAGTCGGTGTCTTTTGGTAAATCACCAAACTTAGTAGCCAAACGGAAGAACGGCAAATGCACCACTTCAACACCATCGATTGCAAGCGGTGCAGCTTCTTCTTCTTCTGGTGAGCGAATATCAATTACTACAGAGCCTGCAGGTAAATCAGCAACCGACTCAGCCTCTTTTAGCTCTTGCTTGGCTTCTACGTCAATATCGCGTACATCCATTATGCGCGCGTTATTTACTACGGTATCTAGCACATCAAAATCGAACTTTTCTTCTTCGGCTTCTATTACTTCAATTTTGGCTTTAACTGTCGGCTTTTTAGAAATAACACCACAATATTCAGGCATCGTTTCAGCCATTTCAGCTGTACCAATTTGGCGAGCAAGATTAATAATTTCTTGTTTATCATTTTGAATTAGCGGGCGTAAAATAAGCGTTTCAGTAACGCGGTCAATCACGCTTAAGTTCGCTAATGTTTGACTAGATACTTGGCCAATACTTTCACCAGTGACAAGCGCCTGAATGTTTAACTTTTCAGCCACTACACTTCCAGCCCGCATCATCATACGTTTAAGTACAACACCCATTTGGCTGTTTTCAACGTTTTCTAGAATTTCAGCAACAACAGGTTCAAAATCAACTGTTATAAATTTAACTTTATGTGTTGAGCTGTATTTTTTCCATAAAAAATAGCTCGCTTGCTTAACACCAATCTCGTGCGCTGCGCCACCTAGATTAAAGAATAAAAAGTGCGTACGTGCGCCTTTACGAATCATTTGGTAACTTGCTACGCCAGAGTCAAAACCACCCGACATAAGCGAAAGCACGTCTTCTTGCGTTGGTAGTGGAAAGCCCGCCATACCAAAATGCGTTTGCGAAACAATATAAGCTTTATCGTCTTTTACTTCTAAGCGTATTGTTACTTCTGGACGGCTAAGTTTAACGCTTGCGCCTTCAATATGTTGATTTAGCCCACCACCAACATAACGCTCTAAATCAGTCGAGGTAAAGTCGTGTTGGCCTATACGCTTAGCACGCACACAAAAGGTTTTACCCACAATTGTATGACCCACTAACGCTATTGTTTTTTGATAGATATCATCGAGAGTTTCAAATTGCGTCTCAGTTACTTCAATAAACTGAACGATACCAGGTATGCGTTTAAGGCTGTCGATAAAATCAAGGCGAACTTGTGCATCTTCAAGCTTTGTAACAACTGAAATATTATCCCAGTTATTTCTTACTTGTACTTTTTCGTCAAGACGTCGCAATACAATCTTAATGTTATTTTCTAACACTTTAGTAAAGCGTTTACGGACCGAACGGCTTTTGATGGCTATTTCAGGATGTAGTTTGACGATAAATTTAAGCATAGTTCACTCTTAGACTGCGGGAATTCGCGCTCCCAGGCATTTGGCGCGCGATTATAGCAAAAAATCCAGCGTCTAGGAAACAACCAAAGGGCAACGGCTAAACAACAGTTGGGGCTTGTTGCGCTAATTCGGTGTATTTTTCTCGTAATAGGTTCATTTTATTAATACTTTTATCGGTACTGTACGCTCTAAATAATGTAAGTACTTTTAAAATACCGTGATATATATCTTGCTCAGCAAGGGTACCGCTTGGCCTACGAGCCTTAATATAAGGCGTCCAAAAGCTAACAGTTAACTTTAGTGTATGGGCTAAATCAATGACATCTTGCTCATCAATAGCAATCATTTCACTATCGCGAAGACCTAGAATAATTTTACGAACTTGCTCTAATAACTCTAACTGAAAATCAATGTAAGCTTGTTTTAGCTCAGTGTCTCTGGCGAGTATATCGCCAAGATTGTCGTAAAAAAAATGGTAACGCCACATTAATTCAAATAACGAATCTAAATAAGCCGTTAAATGATTAAATGCATCATCATCTTTATTAATAGGTTTAAAGTGAGTATTTAAATGATCGCGATACAGCGCAAAAATATGACGGATAATGTCTTCTTTATTTTTAAAATGATAATAAAGATTACCCGGGCTCATCCCTAAGTTTGATGCAATATGATTTGTCGTTATTGCTCGCTCACCATTTTCGTTAAACAACAAAATACTGGTGTGTATTATTTTATCCTTGGTATTCATATGCTAATACTCAAATTATCTATAGGCTACATTACACTCAAAAGAGGTAAACAGTATAAACAAATATGAATCATTAAAACACTCAAACCTTGGACTGACCTGTTCAAAGAAAGTAAGTGTTTATATGCTTTATTAGCTAGGCTGCTTTGTGGCATAAACACTGTTAAACTAGCGCTAAAATCATAAATAGTGAACATTATGAAAGTTATTGCAATTTACCCAGGCACCTTTGATCCACTAACCAATGGTCATACAGATCTTATTCAACGTGCAGCTAAAATGTTTGATACCGTATTAGTTGCGGTTGCGAACAACCCAAGTAAAAAACCCTGTTTTAACCTTGAAGAACGTGTTGAACTTGCAAACTCTATTTTAAGTCACTTAGATAATGTTAAGGTCATTGGTTTTTCTGGCTTATTGGCTGACCTTGCGCGCGATCACAATGCTAATGTGCTTATACGTGGTATTAGGGCTGTATCTGATTTTGACTATGAATTTCAATTAGCTAACATGAACCGCCGCCTGAATCCTGATTTAGAAAGTGTATTTTTAACACCCGCAGAGCGAAATTCATTTATTTCATCAACGCTTGTTAAAGAAGTAGCACGTCACAATGGTGATGTAAGCGAGTTTGTAGACCCTGTAATTGTCAAAGCGCTAAAAACTAAATTGGGCTGTGGTGCCAGTTAATAATAAATAAGGCCTGTTAGCACTGAAATCCATTACTAATAGGCCCTTTTATTAAACACTTTATTTAGCTTTCCTTCTAACCAAGCAAGTTTTAAAATATCTTTACCTATAAAGAAAACTAAAACCATGGTCAAATCTGTAAAATTTATACCTACTATGTACACCCACCAGAACCACCAAAATTCATAATGGTGCATAACATCATTATCTATATACATTGCAAAAAATAGTAAGGTGTTTATACCTAAACCAAATAATAAATAAATGTATACACCGCTAATTTTTATAAAAAAACCAGATAAAATAATAACAAATAGAGTAATACTATCGAATAAGAAAAAATCGAAGTAAGTTATCGAATCCATATCAATAAAAATACTAGAAGAGTAAGAAAGTGCCATGATGAAAGATAGCCAAACAATGCTTTTATCTGCGTTATTTATAGAGCTTACTAAAGAATATAGAAAAGCCATCAAAAAGCCCCACTGTACAAAAGCACCTATATAAAAAGAGATGTTTGTATTTAAAAGTAGCTCAATCATCTTACTCCAACACTAGATAAAAAATTATTATACCGCTTTACATATTACGGCAACATCAGAAAAGGCACAAAATCACTCTTCTTTTAAGTTGAGCTATACTGCCTCAGCGATCCAAACTTAACTTTCTAACACACCTTAAAAGCTTGTTTAAGCCTAAAACATCCTTATTGATGATTAATACCAATGCCATTGTAAAGTCGACAAAATACATTCCAAAAATATAAACAGTCCAAAACCACCAATAGTAAAGAGTACCTGCAATTTCAATATCGTAGTGCATACCTAAGAATAAACATGCATTAATAAAAAGGCCTACAATTAAATAGAAGAAAACAATTGGTACTAATTTTTTATATATAAATCGCCAAAGTATCAGGGCGCTAATAGTAGCAAGATCATAATAGAAGTAATTTAGGTGAAGATTTTCAATAAGTGGATCCATAAAAAGACTAGATATATATGAGGCCATCATTATAAATGAAAGATGCGTTCTACTTTTATCATTTTTATTAATACTCGCTGATAGGTTATATAAAAATGCGATTAGGAAGAACCATGTAAATAGTATTGCTACGTTATATCCTAAATCTACCAGAGCCCAAAGTATGTCAGCCACTACTATTATTCCTTTTCATAATACTATTGTGGAACCATATTTTAATTGCAGCTAAAGCTAAAAAATCTTTGTTTATAAAAAATATAGCTAGCATCATAAAGTCGGCTAAATTAATAACAATTGAATAAAAAAACCAAAACCACCAAGGTTCATAATTATTAAAAACTGACACATCTATATACATACCAAGAAATAATGATGAGTTTATAGTCAGCCCTAACAACAAGTAGATCGATATAAGATTTTCAATAATGAAAAACCTTAAAATAAAGATGGCTAAAATAGTTGCTATATCAAACAAAAAGAGCTCAAGGTACGATATGTGTTGTATATCGATAAACAGGCTTGAGGAGTAAGAAATTGACATAACAAATGATAACCATACAGCTTCTTTTTTAGGTGTGTTAATACTTACAACTAATGAGTACAAAAAGGCCATTAAAAAGCCCCACTGTACAAATGCACCTATGTAAAAAGAAATTACTGGATTAACTAGAATATTATCCATTTTTTTTGAGATTTTTATTGAATACTAGTGACAGAATCATTAAAACATCGAACATATTAACGCCAACAGAATAAACACTCCAATACCACCAAGGCTCATAGTTATATAAAACGTATAGGTCATAATGCATTATGAGAGTGAGTACAGCATTTGTTGTTAACGCAAAGATGATGAAGTGAAAGGCTGCAGAACGTTGGAGTACTTTTAAGTGCTCTAAAATTAATAGAGCTAAAATTGTGATTAAATCATAAAGCGCCCAGTTTAAATATAAACTTTCTAATAAGTTTATATAACCACTGGAAATATATGAGCAGAGCATAAGCGCAGATAAATAAACCGAGGATTTATTTTCTTTATTTATACTGGAGGCTAAACAATATAAGAAGGCCATTAAAAAGCCCCATTGAGAGAAAGCTTCTACATAATCCATCAGGGCTTCAGTAACGTACATTTAAGCTAGGTTACTTTATGGGTATCGTTTGACTTGAAGTAGCTGAGAGTTTTATTTTTTAATTTATGAAGACCGAGAAAGTCTCTATCTACAATAAGAGCTACAACCATTGTTAAATCAATAATAAAAACAGATATTGTATAAATATCCCAAAATATCCACGGCTCTTGATTGCCATAAATAAACATATCAATATGCATTGATAAGGTTAAAACTAAGTTTACGCTCAAACCTATTATTAAATATAAAAAAGAATCTGAAGTTTTTCTAATGAAGGCAAAGGCTATAAACAAACATATAATTGTAGCCAAATCGTAAATAACCCAATCTAAATAAGTAATATTATATATTGACAGCCAAGTAAGAAAATAATCAGATGATGAGTATGAAGTCATCATAATGAATGAACTGAGTAATAAAGTTGTGCCTCTTTTAACATCTAAGCTGTAAACAAAAATATTAAAAAAGAAGGCCATTAGAAAAGCCCACATTATCAAAGCTGAAAGCGAGAAAAAACCAAATAACTCAGTTAAAAACATTAAAAACCTTAAAATTACTTAGGGCGGAGACCACCTGGCAATATGATAGAACCGCGCTGTAAGCTATCACTACTTGCTGCAGAGATAGCCTCTTGAGAGATACTCACTGTATCAGATTGCAGGGTTTTAGGGCTAGCAGTTTGTTCCATTGCAG
Organism: Pseudoalteromonas sp. SG43-3; assembly: GCF_014164385.1. Lineage (NCBI taxonomy): Bacteria > Pseudomonadati > Pseudomonadota > Gammaproteobacteria > Alteromonadales > Pseudoalteromonadaceae > Pseudoalteromonas > Pseudoalteromonas sp. SG43-3. The sequence continues at coordinate 291,673 of NZ_JACJFC010000001.1, read as the reverse complement.
GCTTTAATTGTTGTGTTTTGTTGTATGCTTGCATTTGTAATTGGCTATTAGCTGAAACTTGCATGTGATTGATCCTTGTAAAAGTTTTAATTATATTTGGTGCAACTTTTAACCACATTATTATGTAGATAAATGCATTACCTGTTTTAAGCAGTGATAGCTATTTTGCTACCTATCTTATACATAGCAATCAATGTGCCAACTTTTTTTGACACATTAAAATTCACTCAAAAAATATAACCCAACCAAACAACTCCGACCAGTTTACTGCAAATATAAAAAAACGCACAGGGATAACCGTACGTTTTTTGTATCCAGGGAGTTTAAGCTACGTATTTACACGGGATCTCCGCACGTGTACTTAGCTTCAAAATATATTCCATTGCTACTTCGTCACAATTTTCTTTACGAAGGCAAAGTTCACAATCTTTCATTACTTTTTCAGGCAAAGAGTCTTTGCTACAAAAAGTAAAACGTTGTTGTTCAAAAAAATCGGGTACACGGGTCAATACAATAACTCGGTTAAGTGCCAATTTTTTGGCTTTAGCAAGTAGGTGCTCTACAAGCTGTCTACCCTGCCCCGTCACTTTACTTTTTGGGTCTATACCCAATGAGCGTATTTCAGCAAGGCCGGTATCGTAAATGTATAACGATGCACAGCCCGACACTTTTCCATTTATTTCAGTAACTGCAAACTCGTTAATAGAGTGCACCATATCGCTTTTTGCACGAGGTAGGTTTTCGCCTACCGTTGCCCAATGCTGTATAAGTGTGGCTATTGCCTCTACATCATCTAAATTTGCATCACGTACCGTTATTTGCTGTTTTTTTTTGGCTTCTTTAACAGCATTAGTTACTTGCTCAATAGACGTCCCACCAAGCGCTTGACGCGCTTTTATACACGCATCAATTTCAAGTACTGGGTAAACATCGTCTTCAAATACAGTGTTTACTGATTTGTACTGCTCAAGTGATAGCTCCTCAAGCGTTTTACCTTCGCTAATCGCAAGCTGTACAAGTACACCCACAATGTGATGCCCTTCTCTGAATGGCACACCTTTAGCAACTAAGTAATCAGCAAGCTCGGTGGCATTAGCGTGGCCGCCTTTTGCCGCTGCTAACGTTTTATCGCCATTTACTTTTACGCCTTTAATACATGCTTGCGCCATATGAATACATGCAAGCCATGTTGGCATAGCGTCAAACAGGCCTTCTTTGTCTTCTTGCATATCTTTATTGTATGCAAGTGGCAGTGCCTTTAATGTCATCATCATAGCGCTAAATGCACCAAATACACGTCCGGTTTTACCGCGAATAAGCTCGAGTGCATCAGGATTTTTTTTCTGAGGCATGAGCGATGAGCCTGACGTGACGTTATCAGCAAGCTCTATAAATCCGGCTTCACCCGAATTATAAAAAATCAGATCTTCAGACATACGAGATAAGTGAATCATCGAAATAGACGCACAACTTAAAAGATCTAACACGAAGTCACGATCAGATACGCCATCAAGACTATTTTTTGTAGCCGCTGTAAAACCTAATCCGTGGGCTAATGCTTGGCGATCAATCGGATAAGCTGTACCTGCTAATGCACCACTGCCTAATGGGCAAAAATTCATACGCGCTTTAGCATCTTGCAGGCGGCTTTCATCGCGCTCTAGCATTTCTACATACGCCATACACCAGTGGCTAAACAATACTGGTTGTGCGCGCTGTAAATGCGTGTAACCTGGTAATATTGTGCCAAGCTCTCGCTCTGCAAGCGCTACAAACTCGCCTTTTAGCTGTGCAATGGCATCTAGTAAATGATCGGCTGTATCACGGCACCATAGTCTAAAATCGGTAGCAACTTGGTCATTACGGCTTCGGCCTGTATGTAATTTTTTAGCTAAATCACCTACTTTTTCAATGAGAGCAGCTTCAACATGTGAATGAATGTCTTCTGCACCTGAAGTAGCAACTGATTGTGGATCAGCTTTAACTTCTTCAAGTAGCTCATTTAATGCAGCAACTAATTTTGTATGCTCATCACTTGAAAGTACATTTACCTGTTCAAGTGCACCAGCCCATGCCACAGAGCCAATAATATCTTGCTCTGCTAACTGGTAGTCAAAGGGAAGAGAGTCGTTAAATTGCTTAAACGCCTCATCTGGACCCGTAGAAAAACGTCCGCCCCATAATGCCATGAAATCTCTCCAAACCCTGTAGTGCCCCTTTTATAAGGGGCTATAAATAATTTACTTTTTAGCCAATGCTGAAATTCTGCTTGAAAGCGAGAATAAACGAATAAAGCCTTCAGCGTGTGATTGGTCGTACACATCATCTTCGCCAAATGTAGCAAATGCTTCGCTGTATAAGCTATTTGGTGATTGCTTTTGAACCGCAGTTACTTGACCTTTATATAATTTAAGTACCACTTCACCTGTTGCCACTTTAGAAAGTGCTTCTGCACCGGCTAAAATAGAATCTTTAAGTGGTGTAAACCAACGTCCGTCATACACTAAATGTGAAAATTCACCACCTAGTACTTCTTTCCACTTACGGCTTGCTTTATCAAGCACTAGCTCGTCAATGGCTTGAAGCGCAGCCATAATTACTGTGCCACCTGGTGTTTCATAACAACCGCGTGACTTCATGCCAACTAAACGGTTTTCTACAATATCAACACGTCCAACGCCATGAGGTGATGCAATATCGTTTAATTTAACTAAACAGTCATATGGTTTAAGTTCTTCGCCATTTACAGCAACCACTTCGCCTTCAACAACTTTTAAAGTTACTAGTTCTGATTTATCTGGTGCTTGCTCTGGAGAGTTAGTCCAAGTCCATACTTGCTCAGTTGGTTGGCACCATGGATCTTCAAGCTCACCACCTTCGTGCGAAATATGCCAAGCGTTAGCATCACGGCTATAAATTTTTGTAGCAGATGCTGAACACGGAATGTCACGCTCTGCTAAGTAATCAAGTAATGATTCACGACTCGATAAGTCCCACTCACGCCATGGCGCAATTACTTTTAAATCTGGAGCAAGGGCCGCAAAACATGATTCAAAACGAACTTGGTCATTACCTTTACCAGTACAACCATGAGAAAGTGCATCAGCACCTACTTTACGTGCAATTTCAACTTGTGCTTTAGCAATAATAGGACGCGCCATAGACGTACCTAGTAAATAAGTACCTTCGTAAATCGAGCCCGTTTTAAGTGTTGGATAAATGTAATCACTTACCATTTCATCTTTTAAATCAACTACGTAACATTCTGAAGCACCTGAAGCGATTGCTTTAGCTTCTACGCCTTCAAGTTCTTCTGCGCCTTGACCTACATCCGCTACAAACGCAACAACTTCACAACCGTAGTTTTCTTTTAACCATGGCACGATAGCCGATGTATCAAGACCACCTGAATAGGCTAAAACGACTTTTTTAATTGAACTCATAGGTGTTCCTTAACAAAATTTGGATTTAGTAATGTAACTAGCAAAGCATTTTGCGCGTGCATGCGATTCTCTGCTTGTTGAATAATTTTCGATGCTGGACCATCCATTACCTCAGAGGTAATTTCAAATTCACGGTGTGCCGGTTGGCAATGTAATACCGTAGTTGCACCTGTTTGATCTAGCAATGCCTGATTTAATTGATAAGGCATATATTTTTCTTTAACTTGCTCAAGCGGTGTTGTATCACCCATTGATACCCAAGTATCTGCATATACAACGTTTGCACCAACAGCCGCTTCAACACGGTCACTTACCATCACTGATGCGCCATTCATTGCCGCTATTTGCTCTGCCTTTTTAAGGATTTGCGAATCAGGCGAGCTGCCTTTTGGCGTTACAGCAACAAAATCAGTGCCAAGCGTTGCCGCTAAAAGCATTAATGAATGAGTTACATTGTTGCCCTCACCTAAGTAAGCCACTTTAAGCTCGCTCACATCGCCGTGAACTTCTTGAAGCGTTAAAAAATCAGCAAGAGCTTGGCATGGGTGGTATAAATCACACAAACTATTTACTACCGGTACTGATGCGTATTCACCTAATGTAGTTAATGTGCTGTGCTGATTTACGCGTGCAACAATACCATCGGCCCAAGTAGAAATATTAAGTGCGAAATCTTTAATTGATTCACGTGCACCCATAGCGCCATTTTGCTGATCTAAATAAACTGCATGGCCACCAAGGCGGTTAATACCTATATCAAACGATAAGCGAGTACGTAAACTTTGTTTTTCAAACAATGTTACGATTGATTTTCCCGCTAATACGTTGCTGTATTTTTCTGGTTTTGCTTTTATATCTTGCGCTAACTTTAATAAATTAAGTGCGCCTTCTTGGTCTAACTCTAAACCCGTTAAAAAATTCTCAAACATAATAAACCTATGGTGTAATCTTAGTTCCGACATGCTCGCCTTGTAGCAGAGCAGTTAAATTTTCTGGCTTTTGCCAGCTGGAAATATACACACCGCGTCGTAAATGTTGGGCAGCGTGAAGGCTGGTCTTAACTTTGACCTCCATCCCGCCCACAATTACTCCATTTGTAATTAAAGTATCAATGTGTTTTGTGTCAAGTTGATGTAACGGCTGTTTATTTTCGTCAAGCACTGCTTCAACATCCGTCATAAAAATAAGCTCAGCATTTAAGTTACTAGCAATAGCCGCTGCTGCTTCATCTGCATTTACGTTGTACCAAAGCCCTTGCTCATCAAAGCCTATAGAGCTAACAATCGGTAGGCGACCGATTTTAAGTAAATCATTAACAATAGAATCGTCGTTGCTTTTACATTTACCCACTAAGCAAAGCGCTTTTAGCTTTTGAGTGGCAGTAACACCTGCCTCAAAAAGGCTTAAGCCCACAGGTTTGTGCCCTGCACTAATAGCTTGAGTCATTAATTGTTTATTAGCGCAACCTGCGAGTGCACCCACTATATAAGGCATTTGCTCTGCTGGGCTAATACGTAATCCTTGGTGTTTAGCACTGGCAAAACCCGCTTGTTTTAACCATGTATCAACTAAAGCGCCACCGCCATGTACAATCACAAACTCATCATTTGTTTGCTCATTTAATACATCAAACAACGCTTTTGCTGCATTTTCTGTATTAAGTACTGCACCACCTAGTTTAATTACCCACGTTTTTTTACTCATTTAAAACGCTCCTTTTAAACCAGTGGTATGATCTAAATTCATAGAAATATTAATACACTGTAAAGCTTGTCCAGCAGCGCCTTTTAATAAGTTATCAATAGCAGACATCACAATTAACTGCGTTCCTTGTTGCTGCCAGCCAATATCAACAAATGGCTGCTTAGCTACACCTTTAATTGAAGGTACTTTATCGCCTAATAAACGAATTAATGGCTCGCTCGAAAGTACTTGATAAGCCGATGCAACGTTTTCCTTGGTAACGCCTGGCTTAAGCTGTACATAAATAGTTTCTAAAATACCGCGCGGAAAATTACCTAGATGCGGTGTAAACAACACTTTGTGGCCAAGGTGTTGTTCAATTTCAGGGCCGTGGCGATGGTTAAACAAACCATAAGGTGCAAGCGACACTTCACAAAAATGCGTTCCTACACTGGCTTTACGCCCTGCGCCTGTAACGCCCGAAACCGCATTAATAATAATACTTTCGCTGCTTAATAAGCCTGCTTGCTTAAGCGGTTTTAGCGCATTAAGCGCTGCTGTTGGGTAACAGCCTGCAACAGCAATTAGCTTTGCATTAGCGATAGCATCATGGTTCCACTCAGCTAGACCGTAAGCCGCTTCATTTAAAAGCTCTGGATGTTGATGCTCAAAACCATAGTAAGTAACGTAGTCGTCATTGCTTGCTAAACGATAGCCACCAGATAAATCAAATACCTTTTTACCCATAGCTAAAAATTGCGGCGCTAGATCAACACTTACTTTGTGATCGGTACATAAGCATACGTAATCAGCATCACTTTGAATGTCATCAAAAGCTGATACGCTAAGAGGAAGTAAAGGGCAGTCTAGTAAGCCAAGGTGCTCTGGGTATAAATCACTTAGCAATTTATTTTTATCTAAGCTACCCTCAGATACATAACAGCCTGTTAAAGTTAAGTTTGGATGCTTAGCAACTAAACTTGCTAACTCTGCGCCGCTGTATCCGCTTGCGCCAATAATCACTACATTCATTTGTTACTCGTTATCTTAAAATTAATTACTACTTATCTATAATGTTCGCTTAAACTAGCTTAGACGCTAATTAAGTCTTTTTTATTAATGAATTTTGATTATCGTCGCATTATTTTCATGGCGTTACTTTTAATATATTTATGCTTAAAAAGTGAATTGATATTCATCATAAATACTTTTATATTGTTATGCAATTAAATTGAATAATAATTTTGGATTTTTTTATGCCTTTGCCTTCGTTTATTTCCATGTACCAACAATTGATTGCAGCCCCTTCTATTAGTGCTATTGAAGACAACCTGTGTATGAGCAATAAAAACGTAATTGAACTCCTAGCCAGTTGGTGCGAAACAATCGGTTTTACGTGTGAAATTATAGAATTAGAAGGAGGTAAAGGGCGCTATAATTTATTAGCAAAACGCGGAGAAGGTGATGGCGGATTAATGCTAGCTGGTCATACCGACACAGTGCCTTTTGATGACAGTCGTTGGAATCATAATCCATTTAAACTTACCGAACTCGATAACAAATTGTATGGGCTAGGAAGTATTGATATGAAAGGCTTTTTTGCTTTTGTATTACAAGCGATTAGTGAACTTGATGAAAAGCAGCAAACTCAGCCTATTTTAATCCTTGCCACCGCCGACGAAGAAACAACGATGGCTGGTGCACAACAAATATGTAAGCACCCGAATTTAAAACCTGCGCGTTGTATAATAGGCGAACCTACTGATATGACGCCAGTATTTATGCACAAAGGCCATATGAGTACAGCAATAAGAGTGGTTGGTCGCTCTGGGCATAGCTCCGATCCCGAACGTGGTCTTAACGCCATTGAAGTAATGCATAAAGTGATTACAAAATTGATGATCTTAAAAGAACAATTAAAGCATAAGTATTCAATAAACCACTTCGAAATCCCTTATCCAACATTAAACTTAGGTAATATTCATGGCGGCGATAACGCGAATAGAATTTGTGGTTGCTGTGAAATGCATATAGATATGCGCCCATTACCAGGTTTAAGTGTACAAGAACTACAAGCATTAGTACTCGATGCAACGAAAGAGATAAATCAGCAATACCCAAATGCGGTGAGCGTTATTGATTTACATGAACCAATACCGGCATTTAGTGGGAGCACCGACAGTGCTTTAGTAAAAATGGCTGAAAAAATAGCGGGGCAAAAAGCGGTCGCAGTAAATTACTGCACTGAAGCGCCGTTTATCCAGCAACTCGGTTGTGAAACGATTGTAATGGGCCCAGGCTCAATTAACCAAGCACACCAGCCTGATGAATTTTTAGCGATGGAAAAAATAAAACCATCACAACAAATAATCACTAATCTTATAAAAGCAAATTGCTTTAGCTAATAAGATTACAATAAAGGCGCCAATTGGCGCCTTTATTAATACAGAACTAAGGCCTAATCACCTTTAACTTCTAAGTTAATAAACTTAACTAGCTCTTCAGGTTGCCCTACTAGCATCATAACTTGTTGGTTAATTTCCATCATAGTTTTACCTTCAGGTAGCTTTGCAGACACACTGAATGAATTTAAACCTTTCGCAAAGCTAGTTAAAGCCTCTGCAATATCTTCAGTTACAGGAGCTTGTTGTAACTGTTGCTCTAGCGTCATTTCCATTTGCTCAAGCGTCATACCTTGCTTTTCAAGCTCGCTTGAGAGTAAATCTTTTAATTTACCCTGGTTATTTAAGGCAAAGCTAACATTACGCGGCTCTAATTTACTCATTGCTTGCATAACAAGTGTTTGCTGCTGTAATTCTTGCTCATACGTCAGCGGTTGATCACCCGCTTCTTGCTGCGCCTTGCTAATAGCCAATGAAGCATCCATTAACGCTTTTGAATTAGCTAAACCCATATCCATATTAAAACTAACAATGTCTTTTGCATCAAGCTTAACTACTACATCACTATTGCCAGACTCTTCATCGTAATCAAGTGATGAATGTAAGTCGTAACTTGCCGACGCTAACATTTCGTTTGTATCAGCTGGTAATTTTGATACGAAGCTTTTATCAAACTGAAAGCTTTTTACATCAAATGATGTATGTGGTGATATTTTATCCGGCTCGTAACCAGTTATTTCAATGCTTTGAATATTAGCAACATTGTCACCTTCAGGGCTTATTACTTCCATGTTTGTTATTTCTACACTCTTTGAAATAACACTTGCCGATAAACCAGCGTATTTAAATGTAGCGCCAGTTTGCTCGCTTACTAAAGCAAGTTGCTTATCTACTTCTGCACGCACTTCTTGAGTTGCTACGTAGTTTGCGTAACTAACACCACCCACGCCTGCGGCCACAAGAGCTGCAACTATAACTAATTTTTTCATGTCATTTCCTTATTTAATTCTTTCTATAAAGTGTCTCAACTTAAGAGTAACACTGAAGAACATCACCGATAAGTGTTAATTAATCAAACTAAGTAACTCATGTACGGTTTTTACAGGGGTAATTTTAGCGCCTAGCCCTTCCATCGATTTATGGTAATTGCGAAATGGAATATATATTTCTGTAAAACCATGTTGTGCAGCCTCTTTAACACGCGGTACACCACTGTCTATTGGGCGTACATCGCCGTTTAAGCTAAGTTCTCCCATAATACACGTGGTACGAGGTACAACAAATTCGTTTAAACTGCTAAGTAACGCGGTTACTAATGCTAAATCGATGCAGGTTTCTGTCTCATCAATTCTTAAACCACCCACAATATTAAAAAACGTATCGTGAAATATTTTAGTTTTAGTATGCTTACGTAATATACCGGTCAGCATTTTTATACGATTCATATTTAAACCAACACAAACACGCTGCGGAAATTCAGCTTCTGTTTCGGTAGTTAAACATTGAATCTCAAGCAATAAATTACGATTCCCTTTACGAATACAGGTAATAGTAGAGCCAGGTGAGTCGGTGGTTGAACCCGATAAAAATATTTCACTTGGATTATCAACGCTTAACATTCCACGTTCACACATTTTAAAAATGCCAACAGTATCAATATCACCAAAGCGGTTTTTATTTGCCCTAAGGGTTCGTATTTGCCCATCGTTGGTATCTATGTGTAAAAGCGCATCAACAATATGTACAAGTGTTTGAGGGCCTGCTATTTCGTTATTTTTATTTACGTGAGCAATAATGAACATGGTTACATCATTTTGCTTACAGTACTGAGTTAATGCTTGGGCGGCGCTTTTTACCTGCGAAGGCGAACCTGGGCTACCATTTGCCGTATCGGTTACAACAGCTTGAATAGAGTCAATAACAGCAAACTTAATTTTATTTTTCTCGAGCTCTTCGATGATGGTTTCAACGCTCGTTTCTGAAAGTAAATAAAGCTCGTCCGGGTTATAGTTTAACTTTAAACGATTTACCCTGTTTTTAAACTGCGATAAAGATTCTTCTGCCGTACAGTAAAGTGACGGCATCCGCTGTGACATTCTCGCCACTAAGTCAGATAGCAAAGTTGTCTTACCTGCCCCCGGATCGCCCGAAATTATATTAACAGAGCCAGTAGTCACCCCGCCGCTTAGTACGCGATCAAGCTCGCCGATTTCAGTTAGCTGCTTTTCAGCCTCTGATGTAGCAATATCATTGATTTTTTTAGAGCCACCACCAACACCACCAGCATAACCACCAACGTTTGCTCGTATTGATGCTTTTTTACTGTGCCCTGCTGAAGGCTTAAATTCCGCTAATGTGTTCCACGCACCGCAGCGACATTGACCCTGCCAACGTTGATAGTTCATGCCACATTCGGTACAAACAAATTCTACTTTTGCCGCTTTAGCCATTGATAACTTTACCTACTATTCTTTAATTAAAAAAAATTCTTACTATTAAGCGCTTATTTGGCCATTTCAGGCATTTACTTAGCAACAAACTCTTGCCTGCTTAAAAATCTAGCGTCACAATCAATAAATACACATGGTGTTTCTTTTTAGCTATAATTTAGGGCATACTTTTTGCTTTGTAATAGTTTAAAGTAACTTGCCAATAAAATGGCAAATAACACATACATAACAAGAGCTAAACAGTAGTAACTCAAATAATTGTACCTATATTAATAACATAGCGCGATTTAACGTTTATTGAACTTCTAATAAATGGACTTAACAGTATACCTACTTTTTCAATTAGACGGTGATGGTTTTATAAATGGCTGATGACATAATGCTCAAACACGAAGACCTCGTGAATGAGTTAAAAACATATTTAGGCAACGCTAAATTTGATCTAATTTTCAAATCAAAAACCGCAGGGTTAACTAAACCTGAGCAATTTTTAATGAAAATGGAAATGTCGCGTTTATCTCAGCCAGTGGCACGTTTTGTTGATCTTCGCGGATTGGTGACAGGCCAAGTAAAACCATATGAGCATAACGGCAAGCAACACTTTATGGATGACACAGCCATTGAAGTGTTTGAAAAAGCGCTTAAACAACATGGTGAATACACCTTAGCTGTTTACGAAGCCGTAATGAATACAGAAAATAACCACCGCGTATTACAAAAACAAGCAGCCGAAAAATCAGAGTTACAAGAGTTAGAAAATAACTTAAACACTGAAGTAATTAAGTTTGCCTCTTACGAGAGCCGCCGTGAAGAGCGAATGAATTACTCAATAAAAGTAACGATTGATTACAAAGATAAAAAGAACATTGCTGCTAGCACCTCAGATATATCTTTAAGCGGTTGTAAAGTTAAGCTTGCAACGCGCTACTCTATAAAAAAAGGCGAACTCATCGCAATGCGCTTAGTAGGCCTTGAGCAAGACTTTGAACTTGGCCTAAAAAACGGTATTCAATACGAAGTTGTTGCAGTAGAAAATATCTCTCGTGAATTTAATCACATCCGCTTAAAGCGCACTTATATAGAAAACAACGATGCCTTTAATGACTTTTTAGAAAGTTTTATTCATGGTAATAAGCGTCGTTATAAAGTAAATCTAGATAATACGCTCGATGCTGTAGTATCAAAGGGGTATGAGCAGTACTACATTCCTCGCGTAACGTCTTTATATGTGTTTTTAAGTAAAAAAGATGAGCAATATTACCCAAGCCTTAGCCTTACCACTGAAAATAATATTTTTATTCAGCGCTACTTTACCGATGAAAGAAAAATACCGTGTTTGTACAATATACTTAATCATCAGCGTATTACACAATTACTAACTCAAATTACCGCAGTAAAAGAAGATTACCTCTATACATTTACACATATATCATCAGGTAAAATTTATTACTACTCAGCGACGCGTACAGAGTTAAATAACAACCCTAAATTACGTGATCTATTTTTAGGTTTTGGTAGCCAAAAAGAGAGCTGGCAGTGCTTTAAAATACAAGTAATGCCAAGTCATCCAGATGATTCTTTTATACCGCTTTCACTACCTAATAGTGCCGGTGAAAATATAGAAAAATTAAATAAGCCGCCTTCACCTCGTGTAAAAGGCCTTATAAAAGATGTTAAGTATATTGTTGTACTTACAAATATTGGCAATAAAGCTGAACAAGCAAATTATAAACAACTTACTTTTGATAAAGCATTAGTAAATCAGCTTAAGCACTTTGGCCACGCAAAACACAAAACACCACCCTACTTAGATATTGTGCCACTTGAATACGTAAATTTACGCTCGCATAAGCGCTATCTTTATAAAACACCAGTTAGTGTCACTATTAATGATGAGGTATTTAACGGCTATACACGTGACTTTTCGGTAATGGGTTTGCAGTTAGAGTGCGAACAACCTGCCACATTTAAAAAAGGCGATATAGTACTTTTAGCATTCCCTGAACTTCAAAAAATAACTAAAAAGCATAAGCTTAGTGAACTAAAGTACGAAGTAATGGCCATCAGTAAGTCATTTACTACTATTAACCTAAAAGCAAATCGTATTGCTGATTTACCCCATGCTGGCGTGACCTTTTTCACTCAGCTAATAGAAGGTAATAAAGACAAACTTAAAGTATCTGAAGAAACACCTAAAGTAGAAGGCTTATCTACCGCACTTAGAAATATGGTTACAAAAAGCGTTTGCCAATTTCCGCTATATTTACACAAAGAAGCTGCACACTTTAAAACCGGCGCAATTGGATATGGGTTATACGCCAGCCCTATGCACGTGATTTTGCAAAACTTTGGTTTATTAAGTAACAAAACTGACTTTTCGAGCATTCTGACCGAAGAGCAAATTATTAATGTAATAACACCAAATATTAAAGATCGCAGCCGCCAAGATGCACCGCTTGCTTTTACACTTGCTATTAACTTCGATCCTCGAAAAGGCAGTATTGAAGAGGCTATTGTTAGCCAATGCGCTTTAGGTGAAGACTACTCAAGCTTTTATAAACAAATTAGTAAAGGTATTACATCGCAACTTATATTCGTAATGCGTTTGTATATATCGCGCACAGGTCGCCCCGATACTGATTATCTTTCTAATGAGCTAAAATACGTAAGTCAGTACGCAATGCACAAAGCTAAAGATTTAGAAGAAGCCTTATGGGCCGTAGCTGGTGTAGGTGATGTAGTAGATATAACTGAAGAAGCGCTAAGCCATTTAGAACTAAAAAAAGAGCAAGTAGCACAAATGAGCCGCCGTAAGCTAATTTGGTTAAACCGCTTACGTTAAGCGGTTTAACTTAATTTATTTTAAAGTGTTGGTTGTTTTTCTAACGGAATAGCCAACATATACAACAATTGCAATAATGACCCTTCACAAATAGCCGCTTGTGCTTGCTCAACCACTTTAGGCTTACCATGTACGGCCACACCTAGGCCAGCTTTTGCCATCATGACTAGATCATTTGCGCCATCTCCAATAGCTACAGTTTGTGCTTTTTTAAGCCCTAGCTTTTGCTGAAGCACCTCTAAAACGACCGCTTTTTGCTGCGCATCGACAATCGTACCCAGTACTTTACCTGTTAGCTTGTCGTCTTTAAATTCGAGCTCATTAGCGTGCACTTCATCTAAATTAATCAGCTCTTGTACACGCTCTGCAAAAGGCACAAAACCACCTGAGGCAATCGCCAAATACCACTTATGTTGCTTTAAAATTTGGCACAGTATTTTAATACCAGGCATCAATGGTAATGTACTTTTCAGCTCTTCAATTAAGCTTTTTTCAATACCTTCAAGCTTAGCTACACGCTGATATAAACTCTCACTAAAATCAAGTTTACCCGCCATTGCAAGTGCAGTTACAGAGGCAACTTCATCGTATACGTTCGCAAGGCGTGCTATTTCGTCTATGCACTCAATAGTTATTGCAGTTGAGTCCATATCCATAACCAATAAACCTGGCTCATATAAATTAGGCGGCGTAGCAACTTGCACTAATTGACAATCAAGCGTGTTTGAAAATTCTTGTAGTACTAACGGGTTTATAGTTTTATCTGCATTTTGCGCGTAAAAACACAGTGCTGGTGCAAGCCCTAAATCAGGTTGGTATTGGCATATAGCGGTGACTTTTTGGTTATGTGTCGCTAAAAAGTCAACAATACTGGCAATGTGTTTTTCCGCAAAATCACCTGCAAATGCGATGCTAAATAACCCTAATGCTTTGTTTGGAATATAATCGAGAAGTGTAGATACACCACCACTATAGCTAAACCATTTATTTAGAGTTAAGTGTTGTAATGGTTGCTCAGCAGCTTGCTGTGCCATGTTGATTTGCGACATGGGATCTCCGTGTTTATTTTTATTTTCCTGATAGTTGGCATCTCAAAACTGCTATTCTCAACACTAAATTCGCCATCAGGTGGGGTTTAAGGTTATAGTTAGTGTAGTTGTAACATCAAATCAAAATGCTGTCAGTAGCATAAACGGTGACTATGAAAAATAACCATATTAAAAACCCTATAAGCGCATCCCAAAGAAAGCGACTCGTTCGCTTAATTCTTGCGGCTGGCTGTTTTGTATTACTAAGCTGGGTGGGTGTTAATAGTAGTTTTCAGAGTCACCAGTTACTTTACGATAGCGCCGACAGCACCGCAAAAAGCCTCACTCAGTTTATGGCTTTAAATGTTAAAACACCTTTAATCGAAAAAAATAAACCCCAGCTCAATGCAATTTGTAACGATATAAGTAAAGATGAGTTCGTGCTTTCGGCCACTATTTACGATCAACAGGGTATTTTATTAGCCAGTAGCGACAATTGGCAGTCGCACCATGTTTATGGTCAACTTTCTGATTCTACCCCTGGAATAAGTAAGTTAAAAACACCTTTTATGGAACCTGTTATAAGCGATGATGACCGCCCTATAGGTTTTGTATCTATTACTTATTTAACTCGCGCTGCAATATCCGACAGCCACAATCATTTTCATGACTTAGGCAGGCAGGTTTTACTAATGCTAGTGATTGCTTGTATTTTTACGTGGCAGTTAGGCCGTGGATTAAAGCGCTGGCAGGTAAATCGTTATATGCAAAAAACATCTGAACAAGAATCATAAAGTTGCTTTGCAAGCGTCTCTTTTTCGCTGTGTGGCTTTAAATCACATAGTGCGTCAAACACATCAGGTATATGCAATGGCGTGTTAACCTCCCCTTGGTAGCCACTTAAAGGCATTGAAGGTGAATCTGTTTCAAGCACTAAGTGCTCGGGCTCAATAGCGGCAATAACAGCACGGGTTTTAGCTGCACGTTCATAGGTAATAACACCGCCTACGCCAAGCTTAAAGCCCTGTTTGATATAGTACTTCGCTTGTTGGATTGAACCTGAAAATGCATGAATCACTCCCCCATTTTTTGGCTTACAACGTTTAAACGCTTGCGCAATTAAATCATGGCTTTGCCTGTGATGTACAATGAGCGGTAAACTTAGCTCATTAGAAAGCCCTATTTGCTGTTCAAATAAATAAGTTTGTTTAGAGAGGTTTTCAATGCTTCGATCAAGCCCACACTCACCAATGGCCACTAACTGATGCTTATTTGTAGTTGCAAACTCGAATAACGCTTCTATGTGCAATTCTTTATGTTGATCTAAGAAGTAAGGATGCAGCCCTGCCGCTATTTTTATACTTGGATAGGTTGCTTTGAGCCCTATAAGAGTATGCGATTGAGCAAGCGTAATACCCGGTACAACAAACTGATTAACTCCCTTTGCGACGCACTCGGTTATGAGCGATTCACGACTTGAATCAAACTCACTAAAATCGAGGTGGCAATGAGAGTCAATAAATTGCACGGTTACTTACTCATCTATTTATTAAGGATTTAAGCGTGTAATTTGCCAGCTATTATCTGCTTGGCGCTGATACATAAAACGATCATGTAAACGATGCGCCCCACCTTGCCAAAACTCAATTTTAGTGGGCACTACACAATAACCGCCCCAAAAATCAGGTAATGGAATTGCACCTTTAGCAAACTTATTTTTCATATTAGCAAAGGTTTCCATTAGTACTTTACGTGATGACACCGGACGGCTTTGCGCTGATGCCCACGCTGCTAATTGGCTTTCTTTAGGACGAGATAAAAAGTACTTTGCCACAGCAGAAGTTGGTAATGGTTTAGCCTCGCCATAAACAATAACTTGGCGTTCCATGTGATGCCAAGGAAAGTGCAAGGAAATTTTGTTATTGCCTTTAAG
The DNA here is from genome assembly GCF_014164385.1 of Pseudoalteromonas sp. SG43-3. Lineage (NCBI taxonomy): Bacteria > Pseudomonadati > Pseudomonadota > Gammaproteobacteria > Alteromonadales > Pseudoalteromonadaceae > Pseudoalteromonas > Pseudoalteromonas sp. SG43-3. The sequence goes on along the minus strand of NZ_JACJFC010000001.1, from coordinate 275,892 downwards.
CTCCTGCGCTTTACGCGAACCTGTATTGGTAAAAAATACAAAGCCGTTATCATCCAGGTGCTTTAAAAGCACTATACGCTGTGAAGGCTGACCGGTTTCATCAACAGTTGCTACAACCATCGCTGTTGGATCGGGTAATTGGCTTGCTACAGCATGCTCAAGCCATGTTTCAAACTGCTTGAATGGGTCATCTTGCAAGTTATCTTCGCTTAACGCGTCTTGCAGGTATTCACGGCGGATATCTTCGAGTTTCATAACAAATCCTTTAAATAAAGACTTAGAAAAGAGCTTAGAGTAGCGAGCTTAAAACAATAGATATTGAGTAATAACAAATATTAAGATTCAGGTGTATACGATAGAAATAGCACCGAGTCTCGAGTGTATTCGATAGCAGTAAACATAGAGTCTCAGGTGTATCGTTGGGTTTCGTTTCACTCAACCTAACCTACAACGCAAACTACACAGCTCAGATATCTGCAAGTGTAGGAGTGCTAGCAAGGCGGTAAAACTATTTATGCCAAGGAGCATACGGTTTGTATGTGACTTAGGCTAAATAGTTTTACCAACGCAGCTAAAGCGAACTACACGCAGCAGAAGGTGATTACATTTGCTCCATGACTTCAATGCCGAGTAAGTCTAATCCCGTTTCTAATGTTCTTGAAACCAAATTACACAACACTAAACGGCTATCGCGCACGCTTGACTCTACGCCTTCTTTAAGTACTGGGCAGGCTTCGTAAAATGTCATGTATAAGCTTGCAAGCTCGTATAAGTAACCACATAGTACGTGCGGTGTTGCTTCGCTGATCATTAAATCAAGTACTTCTTCGAGCTGTAGTAGCTTAAGTGCAAGTGCTTTTTCTTGAGGCTCAACAATTGCAACGTCTGAATTTAATGTAGCAGCATCAACGCCTGACTTACGGAAAATACTGCGTACGCGTGTATAAGCATATTGTAAGTAAGGAGCGGTTGCGCCTTCAAAACTTAGCATGCTGTCCCAGTTAAAAATGTAATCACTGGTACGGTGCTTAGAAAGGTCGGCATATTTAACTGCGCCAATACCTACTTTACGGGCAATTTCGCTGCGATCGCTATCACTTAAATCAGACTCACGTTCAGCTAATTTTGCTGCTGCGCGGTTAATTGACTCTTCTAATAAATCAGCAAGTTTTACTGTGCCGCCAGTACGTGTTTTAAATGGTTTATTATCGGCGCCCATCATGGTGCCAAACGGGCAAAACTCGTAGCTTGTTTCGTCTCTTAATAAACCAGCTTTACGCGCTGTTAGCTCTACTTGGTTAAAGTGTAGATTTTGACGTGCATCTACAAAAATTAAGATGCGATCAGCACCTAATTTATTTGAACGGTAGTCACATGCCGCTAAGTCTGTTGTTGCATATAAAAAACCACCGCCAGATTTTTGTACGATAAAGGCTGATGGCTCGCCATCTTTATTAGCTAGCTCATCTAAAAACACCACTTGCGCGCCTTGCGACTCTACGGCAATGTTTTTATCTTTAAGTAGACTAATAATATCGTTAAGCTCTGCATTGTATGCGCTTTCAGCCATAATATCGGCTTGGGTAAGCGTTACATTTAAACGCTTATATACTTCTTCAGAGTGTTTAACTGAGGTGGCTATAAATAGTTTCCAAAGTTTTTCACAATGCGCATCGCCGCCTTGTAATTTAACAACGTAGTCACGTGCTTTATCTGCAAAGCCTTCTTCGTCGTCAAAGCGTTTTTTAGCATCGCGGTAAAAAGTTTCTAAATCAGCAAGCGCAACAGTATCTAAGTCAACGCCTTGACTAATTTGATCTTCTAAATGCGCGATTAACATACCAAATTGCGTGCCCCAATCACCCATGTGATTTTGACGTACAACCGTATCGCCTCTAAATTCAAGCGCACGTACAATTGAGTCACCAATAATAGTTGAACGTAAATGACCTACGTGCATTTCTTTAGCTAGGTTTGGTGATGAATAATCAACAACTACTTTTTGTGGCTTAGCGTGCTCGTTTACAGCTAGTTTTGCATCATTGTTAGCCGCTTTCACGCTTTGCGCTAAAAACTCAGGCTTTAAATGAATATTAATAAAACCTGGACCCGCAATTTCAGTCTTTTGTGCAATATCGCTTACATCAAGGTTATCAATAATTTTTTGTGCAAGCTCACGCGGGTTGCTTTTCATTTTTTTAGCTGCGCCCATGGCTGCATTAATTTGGTAATCACCAAATTGTGGACGCGTGCTTTGCGTTACTGCCGGGTTTGTATCTTCAGGTAAGCCTGCACCGACCATAGCTGCAATGGCTTTTTCAATTAAAATAGTACGAATATTCATATTTTTTTACCTTTATAAACCCGCCAAAGCAGGTTTTCTTTTAATTCTTGTAAATGAGCTCTAGTTTTCGCGTGTATGGCTAAACGTTACTTCTGGGTAACGCTCGACCGATAAGTTAAGGTTTACACGGCTCGGCGCAATGTAAGTTAAGTTATCACCGCCATCGAGTGCTAAATTGCTTTCGCATTTACGTTTAAATTCTTCAAACTTTTTAACGTCATCACTGCTTACCCAGCGTGCCGTATTCACGTTTACGCCTTCATAAATAGCATCAACGTTATATTCTGCTTTTAAACGCGCTACAACCACATCAAACTGAAGTACGCCTACCGCGCCTACTATTAAGTCGTTATTAATAAGTGGTCTAAATACCTGTACAGCACCTTCTTCAGAAAGCTGTACTAAACCTTTTAACAATTGCTTTTGCTTAAGCGGATCGCGAAGGCGAATACGACGAAATAGTTCAGGGGCGAAGTTAGGAATACCACTAAATTTAAGTTTTTCGCCTTGCGTGAACGTATCACCAATTTGAATTGTACCGTGGTTATGCAAGCCAATAATGTCGCCAGCGAAAGCATCTGCGGCACGTTCACGATCGCCCGCCATAAAGGTTACCGCATCAGAAATGCTCACTTGCTTGCCAATTCGCACGTGATTCATTTTCATGCCTTGGCTGTACTTACCCGATACAATACGCATAAATGCAATACGGTCACGGTGTTTAGGGTCCATGTTGGCCTGAATCTTAAATACAAACCCGGTAAAGTTTTCTTCAGTTGCAACAATTAGTCTATCTTCGGTTTCACGTGGTAATGGCGTTGGCGCCCACTTAGTTAAACCATCTAACACGTGATCAACACCAAAGTTACCAAGTGCGGTACCGTAATAAACTGGCGAAAGCTCACCGGCTAAAAACAGATCTAAATCAAATTCGTTGGACGCACCAATAACAAGCTCAAGCTCATCGCGTAACTGCGCAGCTAAGTCTTCACCAATGGCAATATCTAACTCTGGATTATCAAGGCCTTTAATTGTGCGAACATCTTGAATTTTATGACCTTGGCCCGTTTTATATAAAACAGCTTCATCATTATGAATGTGATAAACACCTTTGAATTCTTTACCACAACCAATTGGCCAAGTAATGGGTGCACAGGCAATATTTAGCTCTGTTTCAACTTCGTCCAGCACTTCCATTGGGTCGCGAATATCACGGTCACATTTGTTCATAAACGTAACAATAGGTGTGGTACGCAGGCGTGTAACTTCCATTAGCTTACGGGTACGGTCTTCTACACCTTTAGCCGCATCAATAACCATTAAGCACGAATCTACTGCTGTTAATGTACGGTACGTATCTTCAGAGAAATCTTCGTGTCCTGGCGTATCAAGTAAATTAACAAGTGCGTCGTTATATGGAAATTGCATTACAGACGTAGTAACTGATATACCACGCTCTTTTTCCATTTCCATCCAGTCAGATTTAGCATGCTGGTTAGAGCCGCGACCTTTTACAGTACCAGCTCTTTGAATAGCTTGTCCGAATAACAATACTTTTTCGGTAATCGTTGTTTTACCAGCATCCGGGTGAGAGATGATAGCAAAGGTCCTTCGCTTGCTGATTTCATTGATAATAGTCTGGTCTGCCATTGATAAATTCTTTTAGTTTATATGCGGGGTTGAATGCATTTTAATAAGCGTCTGCGAGTAAACCCGTTATGTTGATCGTAATTAACTACTATTCTCGCTGATTTTCACGTTGCAAACAGCTGATAATAAAGCGTCAATAGTTGATTTTTTAATAATGGCAATTGTAACAGGAGTCGGTATAAAAGTGTGCTATCTACTTAAAAATATCTTAGCTTTAAAATAAATGTGTACAGCAAGCGATATTTAAACGACCTACAATTTGCTCGTAGATCGTTTAAATAAAAATGAGTAGTTACTTAACAACATCAATAGTAGGTACAACCGACATTCCAACACGTAGTTGACTAAGTAAAGGCTGCTTAACATCTAAACTAATCTTTACCGGTAGGCGCTGCGCTATTTTAGTAAAGTTGCCTGTTGCATTATGCGCACCAATAGTGGAGTAACTTACACCACTTGCTGGACTTAGACTGTCAACGTGTCCTTTTAATGTCACGCTTGGCAATGCATCAACTTTAATTAGTAACTTTAAAAGATGTAAAACTATGTAAGTTTTTTAAACAGCGAATTAATATTATATCCATGTAACTTGTTAAATTTAAATAACTTAAACATAAAAAAAAGAGCTAAAGATCATGCAACTAATGATTGTAATTTAGCCACCAAGACCGCTATAAGCTTGTGTAATCAGGTCGTAACGCATATTATTGGCAGATTGCATGGAGGATAAGTCGTTTGGTCATGAAAACCAGTAAGTTAAGTATAAGATTATTATGGTATATAACACCTCTTGTTATTCTACCACTGCTATTTTTAGGTGGCTTTACGCTCACCAATGTCACTAATTCAACACAAAAACAAGCTGATTTAATAATGAGCCGTTTTGTTGAGCAACAACAGCAAAAAATATTCAACTATATCGACTCTTTTCACTCTACTGCAAAACTACTTTCAAATTCGCCAGTACTTAGTGACTTTTTAGCAAACGATATTAGTGCCAACGGTAATTACACCCGAAAACTTGGCGCGCTTATGGATGTATTTGCCAGTTACAGCGAAGCTTATCCAGATATAATTAGCATTAATTTAGTTTCAGCAAGTGGGAAAAGTGATGCCTACTACTCTAATAACCTAACAACAGCGCCTAAAAGCTATCCATTTTTTAATCGAGTATTGCAAAGTAATTTAAGTACACAGCAATTTATGATTCAAAAGGACGATGGCACCACGAGCTTATATTTCATTCAACGAATTGACAGCGTTGATTACTACTTGAAACGTCCACAGCAGCTTGGTTTTATTGTAATACATATAGAGCCTTCAATACTCAACTCCAGTATTTTAGAAGCGCCATATAACAACACACTTAATTTAATGTTGACCAAAGACGGGAAAATTTTATTTAGCTCCGACTACAACATGCGCGGCCAATACATAAGCGAATATGAACTTAACCAAGTACATGATCTTGCCGATATAGGCATGCTTTCTACCATTGAACTCTCAAGCATAGATAAAATAGAGCGAATGATTTTTGCCGTACAAATGCCCGGTGGATATTATTACGTTTCAACCATTCCCAAAGGTGTGCTTTATCAATCTGGTAAAGCCATAAGCTTAATAACAGGCTTAATTGTTATTATTTCGATAATCACCCTGCCAATATTAATTTTTATAGTGGTACGTAATTTATTACTTAATCCAATTGAATTACTAGGTGCTGCAAGCCACCGTGTTGGTGATGGCGATTTGTCGGTGCACTTACCAGCTCATACAAATGACGAAGTGGGTGTTTTGTTTAACGACTTTAACCACATGGTTAATCAAATTAGACACTACCAGCAGCAGCTTGAAGAATATAAACACCACCTTGAAGATAAAGTAGAAAGTCGTACTAAAGCACTTGAAGCCATGAACAGCCAACTAGAGCTTGCAATTGGCCAAGCCGAGCAAGCTAATCAGCTTAAAAGTCGTTTTTTAGCTAATATGAGTCACGAAATACGAACGCCACTTACGGCTATTATGGGCTTTACAGAGCAATTACTCCACAACGACAAAGTAGCCAACGACAAACAACATCTAAGCACTATTTTACGTAATTCAAAACACTTACTAGAGTTAATAAATAACATACTCGACTTATCTAAAATTGAAGCTGAAAAGCTAGCTGTCGATTTGTCTGCGTTAAACGTAGTACAGCTTGTGCATGACATTGAATCGATTATTCAACCACTGGCACAAGAAAAACAATTAACCCTTAATATTGATTACCAACTGCCGCTACCTCGCACCATTTATAGTGATGTGACCCGCTTAAAACAAATACTTATAAATATTGCAAATAACGCTGTTAAATTTACCGAAAATGGCAGTGTGTCTATTTGCGTGCATTATTTACAAGCAAGTCAAAAGCTAGAATTTGTAATTAAAGATACCGGCATTGGGATGTCTGAGCATCAAATAGAGCGTGTGTTTAAACCGTTTGAGCAAGCCGATGCCACAACCACACGTCGTTTTGGTGGTACAGGCCTTGGGTTGTGTATTTCTAAAAATTTAGCACTGTTACTTGGTGGCGATGTAACGCTTGAAAGTGAAGTTGGCGTTGGTAGCCGCTTTACAATTAGGGTGTCGTGTCAGTTATCTGATGATCAACCAATGCTTGAGTTTTTAACGCAAGAAAGCCAGTTAATACCAGAGAAAGACCCTCTCTTATCGTTTGCGACCAATAACTTTGAGGCTAATATTTTAGTCGCTGAGGATAACCCTGATAACCAACTATTAATTAAATTATTACTGCAAACTTGGGGCCTTGAACCCGATATTGCTAGTAATGGCGCACAAGCTGTAGAAATGGCACTCGTTAATGACTATCAGCTTATTATAATGGATATGCAAATGCCTGTAATGGGCGGATTAGAAGCGACTAAAATGCTTCGTCATGCAGCATACGATGGCCCCATTATTGCCCTTACTGCTAATGTAATGAACCACGATATAGGCACTTACCTAGAAGCTGGCTGCAACAAAGCACTCGCTAAACCCATTGATAAAGATGCTCTGGAAAATGTACTCGTAAGCTACCTACATCTTGAAAAGGATAATCAAAATAAGTGGGACAGCTTATTAAAAAGCGAAAAGTTTCAGCAAATTACTGATAACTATTTAGCCAACTTACCTACTTATTTAGAAGAAGTTAAAACTCTGCAACATTGTAATGACTGGGAAGCATTAAGAAGTATAGCGCACAGTATTAAAGGTAGTTCTGGATGCTTTAATTTTGATGAGATTTACCACAGCGCTGCGGCACTTGAAGAAAATTTAAAAAGTAACAATAAAGTGCCAAGAGACGAGCTAGTAAATAAATTAATAGCAGCCATTAAGCAAGCAATTAGTGGCAAAGTAACCTAAAAGAAAACTTACAAAATAGTACAAGTTCGGTGCGTTAGTGCTCTATGCTTAAAACGCTAACCACCGACTTTAATTATGAAAAGTTTAAACCTAATGCCATGCCCATTAAAATAGCGTCTTCAAAGCCATTTTTGGCCGGATTATCACTTGGATAGTAGTTTTTACGCACTGACATCTCTGTAAAGCCAGCGTTCTCGTATAGCGCAATAGCCCGCGTATTAGATTCGCGTACTTCTAAAAAGAGGTTTTCAGCATTTTGCTGTTCACCATATTCAATAAACTGGGCTAACAACTGCCTTGCAATACCCTTACCCTGGTGGCTTGGTGTTACACAAATATCCATAAGCGTAAAATCAGGCCCTGCTTTTTCACCAATATAAAAACCAATCATGCTCACCTCATCAAATGCGGCAACATTAAAATAGCGCCCGCCTATACATGAACTCATTGTATTTAAAGTCCACGGATGGCTATGACATGCTGTTTCGATGGTCATTAATTGAGGTATTGCAGTTTCATCTACTGATTTAAAGTTTATCAAGGTGTTCACTCATTAAAGCCCATAAAGCACGCTTCTCAGAGGCGTTGAGCTGTGGGGTTGGCAATGTAAGCTGATTGTCGTTTAATTGCATCTCACTACCCTGTACAACGCTATTTATAATAATAGCCCCTGCACTGAGCTTAATGTCTGCAAATAGTTGCTCATTTATCGTTAAAGAACTAGCTGTCGTGCTTTGCGATAAAGTATCTGCTTGGTCATTTGTTTGAGAACAATAATGCTGATTGAGTTCAAGATTTTCTATATCAAAAATAGCTGCGTAACGTGGATGCATAACAACTCAGTAGATTAGACATTTGAACAATATAAGAAGTAATAAAAACGATGTAAAGAAGAAATGGCAGGGGCGGAGAGATTCGAACTCCCAACCATCGGTTTTGGAGACCGCTGTTCTACCAATTGGAACTACGCCCCTGCAATGACGACGAATTATAGAGAAGTTTCGCCAAAGGTAAAGAGAAAAATCACTCTTTTAGTTCAACTGCTTTTTAAATAAACAAAACGGCGAATTAGCATGCTAATTCGCCGTTTTTTAATCACTTTAAATTAGTTAATTAAAACTAAAATTAATTATTCCCATTCGATAGTTGCAGGTGGTTTACCTGAAATATCGTAAACAACACGAGAAATACCATCAATTTCGTTAATGATACGGTTTGAAACCACACCTAAAAACTCATATGGTAAATGTGACCAGCGTGCTGTCATAAAGTCGATTGTTTCTACACAACGAAGTGATACAACCCAATCGTACTTACGTGCATCGCCCATAACCCCTACCGATTTAACTGGTAAGAATACAGTAAACGCTTGGCTTACTTTATGGTAAAGCTCAGCTTTGTGTAGCTCTTCGATGAAAATCGCATCTGCGCGGCGTAGTAAATCACAGTACTCTTTTTTGATTTCGCCAAGTACACGTACACCTAAGCCTGGTCCAGGGAAAGGATGACGGTAAAGCATGTCGTACGGTAAACCAAGTTCTAGACCAATTTTACGCACTTCATCTTTGAATAATTCACGCAATGGCTCAACAAGGCCCATTTTCATGTCATCTGGTAATCCGCCCACATTGTGGTGAGATTTAATAACATGCGCTTTACCTGTGGCAGATGCCGCAGATTCAATAACGTCAGGATAAATTGTACCTTGCGCTAACCATTTCGCATTTTTAAGCTTTTTGGCTTGCTCATCAAATACATTAATAAACGTGTGACCAATGGCTTTACGTTTATCTTCTGGGTCTGACTTACCAGCTAAATCATTTAAAAACTGCTCTTCAGCTTCAACTTTAACAATGTTTAAGCCAAATTTATTACCAAACATGTCCATAACTTGCTGACCTTCGTTTAAACGAAGTAAACCATTATCAACAAATACACATGTTAGCTTTGCGCCAATTGCACGGTGAATAAGCATAGCCACAACTGATGAATCAACACCACCAGATAGACCTAAAATGACTTCGTCATCACCTACAGTTTCTTTAATACGCTCAATAGCATCATCAATGATTTTTGCAGGAGTCCATAATTTTTCACAGCCACAAATATCAATAGCGAAACGCTCAAGCAAACGTAACCCTTGATGAGTATGCGTTACTTCTGGGTGAAATTGCACGCCGTAAAAACGCTTTTCTTCGTTAGACATTGCAGCATGTGGACAAGTAGATGTTTTAGCTGTTGTTGTAAAATCAGCTGGAATGTCCATTACTTTATCGCCATGACTCATCCATACGTCAAGTATGCCGTTGCCGCCATCAGTAATATGGTCTTCAATTGCATCAAATAATGCACAGCTGCCTACTTTTTCAACTTGTGCGTAGCCAAACTCTTTTTTATCAGAGCTGTGTACACTTCCACCAAGTTGAGCTGCCATTGTTTGCATACCGTAGCAAATACCTAGCACAGGCACGCCTGCATTAAATACATACTCAGGAGCGCGCGGGCTGTTTTCAAGTGTTGTTGATTCTGGACCACCAGAAAGAATAATACCTTGTGGGTTGAACTCGCGGATTTGCTCTTCAGTCACATCCCATGCCCAAAGTTCACAGTAAACACCAATTTCACGCACACGACGGGCGATTAATTGAGTGTATTGTGAACCAAAGTCTAAAATGAGAATTCGTGAATCGTGAATATCTTTGCTCATGGAGTATCTCGTAAAGTCTGATGCTAAATGCCGTTTGTTAATGTAAACGACTAAAAAGAGGGCTTGCAAAGCAAGCCCAGTATATTAAATTAATTACGCTGCTTAACCTAAGCGGTAATTTGGTGCTTCTTTAGTGATTTGCACATCATGAACATGCGACTCACCCATACCTGCTGAAGTAACACGTACAAATTGTGGTTTTGTATTTAGCTCTTCAATTGTTGCACAACCCGTTAAGCCCATAGCACTACGTAAGCCACCTACTTGCTGATGAATAATCGTTGCAATAGGACCTTTGTAAGCTACGCGACCTTCAATACCTTCAGGTACTAACTTGTCTGCTTCGTTTGATTTTTGGAAGTAACGATCTGATGAACCTTCTTTTTGATCCATCGCGCCCAATGAGCCCATACCACGGTAAGATTTGTAATAACGGCCTTGGTACAATTCAACTTCACCTGGTGCTTCTTCTGTACCAGCAAGAAGAGAACCCACCATTACACACGATGCACCAGCAACAAGTGCTTTAACAATATCACCAGAAAAACGAATGCCACCATCAGCAATAACAGGAATGTCGCGACCTTTTAAGCCTTCAACAGCATCTGAAATAGCGGTAATTTGTGGAACGCCACAACCGGTAACAATACGTGTAGTACAGATAGAACCAGGGCCGATACCTACTTTAACTGCATCCGCTCCGGCATCAGCTAGTGCAATCGCACCTTCAGCCGTTGCAATGTTACCTGCAATAATTTGTAAGTCTGGGTACTCTTTGCGAGTTTTAGTAACACGGTCAATAACGCCTTGAGAGTGACCATGCGATGTATCGATAAGTAAAACATCAATACCCGCTTCTACTAATGCAGCAATACGCTCATCAGTACCTGCGCCAACACTTACAGCAGCACCTACACGTAAACGACCTTGGTCATCTTTACATGCGTCAGGTTTGTCTTGGGCTTTTTGGTAATCTTTTACTGTGATCATGCCTTTGAGTTTAAATTCATCATCAACAACAAGGATTTTTTCAATGCGGTGTTCGTGCATTAAGCCTAAAATTTCTTCGCGTGCTGCGCCCTCTTTAACGGTAACAAGCTTTTCTTTTTTGGTCATAACGGTAGAAACAGGCTGTTCAAGCTTAGTTTCAAAACGCATATCACGACTTGTAACAATGCCTACAAGCACATTATTGCTGTCGGTAACCGGAAAACCTGAAAAACCTTTTTCGTGCGAAAGCTCAATTGCATCTGCAATTGTTAAATCGGCAGTGACCGTTACAGGGTATGAAACAATACCTGCTTCGTAGGTTTTAACTTTACGTACGTTTTTCGCTTGTTCTTCAATAGTCATGTTTTTATGAATAAAACCAAGACCACCTTCTTGCGCAAGGGCAATAGCTAAACGAGCTTCTGTAACAGTATCCATAGATGCTGAAATAAGCGGCAAGTTAAGTTTGATACCACGCGTTAAGCGAGTTGAAATATTTGCCGTGTGTGGCAAAACAGTAGAATGACCAGGTACTAAAAGTACGTCATCAAAGGTAAGAGCTTCTTTAGCGATTCTAAGCATTTTGGCAACTTCTCACATGTGGATCTAAGATAAGGAATTGCGGCCAAATTTTAACAGCGTTGTTGGCATGAGTAAATAATATTTCGCAAATATTTATGATAAAGTAGTGCAATAAATAGTTTTAGGTTGTTTTTTATGTTTTCGAAGCCTTCGCAGGCGGTTTACACCGTTTCACGCCTTAATAGAGAAATTCGCACAATTCTTGAGCAAGGTTTTGCATCTTTAGTGCTCACGGGCGAAATTTCTAACTTTATTACCCCTGCATCTGGACATTGGTACTTTTCGTTAAAAGACGATAAAGCACAAATTAAAGCTGCTATGTGGCGTGGGAATAATCGCAACCAAAGCTATCGCCCTGCAAATGGCGCGCAAGTTACAGTAAAAGCGCGTGTATCACTTTATGAACCTCGCGGTGACTACCAGCTTATTGTTGAGCATATGGAACCGGCCGGCGAAGGTCAGCTAAAACAAGAATTCGATGCACTTAAAATGCGTTTGGCCGCCGAAGGATTATTTAGCTCTGCGTATAAAAAACCACTTCCGCAAAACATTAATCGTATTGGTGTTATTACCTCAGCAACCGGCGCTGCTATAAAAGATATTTTAACGGTACTTAAACGCCGTGCGCCGCAGTTAGAAGTAATCATTTACCCTGCTATGGTACAAGGCAAAGAAGCACACCTACATTTAATTAATCAAATTGAATTAGCTAATGCTCGTGATGAAGTAGACGTACTTATTTTAGGACGAGGCGGCGGATCACTTGAAGATTTATGGTGCTTTAATCACGAACAGCTCGCACGGGCTATTTTTGAAAGTGAATTACCGATAGTAAGTGCAGTAGGCCATGAAATAGATACAACCATTAGCGATTACGTTGCTGATGTTCGTGCAGCAACTCCATCAGCCGCAGCTGAGCTTGTAAGCCCAAATACGCAAGAGTTACACAACAAAGTAACGCAATTGGTTAATCGTTTATCTAACGCGTTTAAGCACGACATTGCCGATAAACGCGCTCTAGCAACGCAGTTACAACACCGCCTTAATTTGTGTCATCCGCGTAGTCAGCTTAGTCAAAAATCACAACGTTTGGATGAGCTAAGCATTGCGCTGCAACAAGCTATGCGTAATCGTTTATATCAGCAAGAACGCACACTCAATAACTTAACGCCTCGTTTGATGCGCCAATCACCTGATAAAAAACTCGCTTCAGCAAGCCATCAACTCTCGCAATTACAAGCTAGGCTAAACCAAGCTATACAGCATCAGTTACAACAAGCGAATAATAGCTTAGCACTGCAAGCAAGCAGGTTAGACTCGGTAAGTCCGCTTAATGTTTTAGCGCGCGGTTATAGCATCACTAAAACACAGCAAGGAAAAGTAGTTAAATCTGTGGGGCAAATTAAAACAGGCGATGTTTTAGTTACAGAGTTAGTCGATGGCTCTATAGAATCACAAATTATTTAAAGCTCTGTACTTAGCAACATTTTAAGTTCGCTATCGCTCGATGTGGAGGTAGTGCTTTTAAATTGTTGCCAAAACTCTTGTTCCATCAACTTATCGTTTAGCTCTCGCCATTGAGCATTACCAAATGTGTCGTTATCAATGGGGGCGGCAAGTTCAAATTCACATACTGTTTTTTTACATTTTGCACTAACAACGTCAGGAATAATTGATAAATCAGCTGTTAATAAAAAATCTTGTAATACCATTTCAGTACGATAAGCCCATTCTTCGTCGCGCGTTTGATTTTCAAATTTATCACGTAAAATCTGCTCAAAATCTGAAGGGCCCCTCATTTTCTTTAAAACACTTTTGAGCGCCGCTTTCTGTTCGGCGAGTTGCTGCTTAAGCTGAGTTACTTGCTCTTCTAAAGGTAGTTCATCAAGCATTTGGGTTTCTGAATTGGTTGTAGGCGTGTCTTCAGCGGGCTCTATACTAGCGACTTGCTCAGGTACTGCAGAGTCTGCATTACTCAATACCTCATTACTTTGTTGTTCAGTATGAAGCTTTTTCTGTTTTTCATAACTTGGCTGCGACTTAACAGATTCCGGATAACTTGAAGCTGCATTAAAGTAGCTCCAAGTTAAACCTACACCCGCAATAAACCCAATCCCTAGAGCCAATAAACTATTCTTGTTCATGTTAATTCCTTTTAAGTTTTATTATTTTTAGTTACTTATAACATTGCACTCGTGTGCGATTCGTTTTCAGGCTCAGGATTTGCTAAAAAGTTTTGGTTCATACTTTGCGCCGGACACTCACAATCCGGTCGACCAATAATTTTAGCGGGTACGCCAACAGCGGTTGTGTGTGGTGGAACATTGCTAAGTACAACTGAGCCCGCACCAATTCGTGCGCCCTCACCTACTTCAATATTACCCAGTACTTTAGCACCCGCGCCAATTAATACGCCTGCTCTAATTTTAGGATGACGATCGCCCTGCTCATTGCCTGTACCGCCAAGCGTTACAGATTGCAAAATTGATACGTTATCTTCAATTACCGCTGTTTCACCAATAACAATACCGGTTGCGTGGTCAAACATAATGCCTTTACCCACTTTACATGCTGGGTGAATATCGACCCCAAACACTTCAGAATTACGGCTTTGAATAAAGCGCGCTAGCTCTTTGCGATTTTGTTGCCACAAACAATTAGCCAAACGGTGCGCCTGAATAGCATGAAAACCTTTTAGATTTAATATAACCGTAAGATAGGTTTCTGATGCAGGGTCGCGGTCTTTTACCGCTTTAATATCCTCAGCAACAAAAGATAGCATACGGTCACATTTTACAAATGCTTGGTCAAACAGCTCTCGGATAGTGAATGCAGATACCACCGCATCAGCCAACTTATTAGCAACAATAAAGCTCAATGCCGAACCTAAACAATCATGATTTAAAACACATGAATAAACATGACTTGCTAATAATGGTTCACGTTTTACTACATCGTTAGCTTCGTCGCGAAGCTGTTGCCAAATTGCATGACGCATAATACTGCACTGCCTTAAGTTGATATAAAATAGCCTTTTCCCAAGTCTAACGGATTTAACCACTAAGGTGTTAATCCCTTAGTTATTTGTTCTGGTTATTAGGTATAACTGTTTATTAAGTTTCATTATTAAATAATAAAAATGCCTCGATGCTTATAGCACCGAGGCATTATTTTAACGCTTAAAAAACACTTAAATTATTGAAATACTTTATCGACTTTCATCACTTCAATATTTTTTGCAGGAATTGCTAATTTATAATCAGCAATCACTTTATCTTCAGCCACTAATTCAGCAGGTTTATTAGTGTTATAAATCATTGGTGATGTTTGCTGCGATGCTAAACGTTTTTGCATATCAGCGCCGTCACCAGTAATAAATACATAGTGAACATTGTCTGTTTGTAAGTTTTCTTTAATAACGCGATTAACATCAGCAAGCGTTAGCGTTTTAAGTTTATTAGTTACGTAACTTACAAAGTTATCAGTGTTGTAAAATTCGCTATCAAGCGCGTAACCTAATTGGCGATTTTGACTTGCAACCATTTGCGGCACAAAGTTAATTAAAAAGTTACGCGTAGCTTCAAAATCACCTTCGCTCATACCATTTTTAATTAGCTTATCTAGCTCAAACAAGGCGGTACGTGTTGCAAAGTGCGCATCGTTATTAGAGCGAAGTGGGCGTAACCACACTTGAAATATTTGCTCTGAGCGCCCTAGGTTTGCATCTGGCTTGGTTTGAAACATACCACGTGGAAAGTATTCAATGTATGCGTAATCGCCATAGTTCATGCCGCGAGTTTCACGAATGCGCTCATATAAAAAGCTGTTAGAACTACGGTGCTCACCAAAGTACGAACGCACAAGCCAAAGGGCTGTCCAGTCTTCGCTACTTCTTATTGTATCAATAGGAAAACCAAACGATACAGCAGTCGATTGTGCCGATTTTTCTACAATAGTTGCATGATGACCTTTAAGCACTGGCGCATCAGGAATACTTAAACGGCTTTGCTCACCTTTTGGTAGCGTTGCAAAATCGCTCATCATTTTAGCTTTAAGGTTTGCAGGCACAGCCCCAATTAAGCCAACCGTGAGTTTAGATTGCGTAAGCTCGCTGTTATAAAACGCTTTAACATCATCTAGCGTCAACGCTTCTAAATCCGAAATATCACCGTAGTTGTAACTTTCGTAAGGGTGATTGTTGTAAAGTGCACTGTATAGCACTTCTTTGCCTAGCTCTTCATCGTTAGATGCTTTTAAGCCTGATTTAATACCATCGATCATTTCTTTTTTAAGGCGTTTAAAGTCATCGTCTCTAAAGCCTGGGTTTAATAATTGATCGCTCACAAGTGAATACCACTGCGCTGCATTGTCTTTATGAATACGCCCTTGGAACGACAGCATTTCTTTATCTATTTGATAACCAAAGCTACCTGCAAGCGGATAAAGTGCTTTTTGAATATCTTTATAGCTTGTCGCCTCTGAGCCACCTTGTGCAAGCATTGCCGCAGTGAGCGCTGCAACACCTTTTTTGCCTTGAGGGTCGGCAGCCGCGCCGGTATTGAATAAAAAGTTAACATCGATTAACGGCGAGCTATTGGTTTTATCAAGTACTTTAAATGCAGGTGCCGCAGGTGCTTGTTCAAGCTTTGCAGTAAGCGCATTTAAATTAACTTCTTGCTCAAAACCTGGGGCTTTATCAAGTGCCGACATTGTTAATGTGGTACGTGCGTTATCAGTAAAGTATTTATTAGCAACGGCTTTAATATCTGCGCTGGTGATGTTATCTGCCGATTTATACAGCTGGTTTATAACCTCAGGATCGCGCTCAAAATGCATGTAGCTGGCAAGGGTTGATGCAATCGCTTGCGACGAATCTAAGCCATTAATAAAGCTGTATTTAAGATTCGATTTTAAATCACTTAGCTTTTGCTCATCAACAAGCTCAGTGCGTGCTTTTGCATAAGTTCGATTAATGGCATCGCGCGCAGTGGCTAAATCGCCTGCGTTTTCTACTTTAACAAATACGTGTAATAAACCCGGATCTTTAGTCTCTGGGTTATAGGTAAACATTTGGCTGGCAATTTGTTTGTCGACCACTAGCTCTTGATATAAATCTGAATTATTTGAAAAATAAAGCTGTGAGATTAAATCAAGCGCCGCTCTGTCTTTTTTAGCAGGCTCCCACGCAGCGCCTTTGTACGATACGAGTAACCAATGCCCTGGTAGCGCTTCA
Organism: Pseudoalteromonas sp. SG43-3; assembly: GCF_014164385.1. Taxonomy (NCBI): domain Bacteria; kingdom Pseudomonadati; phylum Pseudomonadota; class Gammaproteobacteria; order Alteromonadales; family Pseudoalteromonadaceae; genus Pseudoalteromonas; species Pseudoalteromonas sp. SG43-3. The sequence goes on along the minus strand of NZ_JACJFC010000001.1, from coordinate 258,978 downwards.
TCTTGCTGGTGTAAATATTTTGGTGCTTGTTGAACAGGTTCTGCTTTAATGTCAGCAACATAGTTACCCTTTTTCCAGCTGCCCCAATGCTTTTTAACCATTGCCATTGTTGCTTGTGGGTCTACATCGCCCACGATGACAAGTGACACATACTCAGGCTTATAAAACTTAGCAAAAAATTCTTTACCATAGGCCATTTGATCAGGCATGGCTTCTATGTCTTTAAAAAAGCCCATAGTGGTGTGTTTATACGTGTGCTTATCAAACGCTTTTTCGCGTACAGCGCTTAATAATTTACGAATTGGGCTCGCGTTGTTTTTTAAGTACTCACCTTTTACTGTTTGCGCTTCTGTTCTAAATTGCTCTTCGGTGTAGGTTAAGTTTTGAAAAATATCAGCTTCAAGCTCAAGTACTTTATCAAGGTGCTGCTTTGAAAAGTTTAAATGGTAATTTGTGTAATCGTTTGTTGTATATGCGCGGTTATCAACACCTGAATTTTTTAATATGTCTGAGTACACATCTTCAGGGTATTTTTGTGAGCCTTTAAACATCATGTGTTCAAAAAAGTGAGCAAAGCCTGTTTTGCCCTCTTCAACTTCGTTACGCGATCCAACCGATACCGGAATTTGCAGCGACACTACATCAGGGTAATCGGTTTTAACAACCATGACACGTAAGCCGTTTTCTAGCTCTTCAATTAAGTAATCTTGTGAAAAAACACGGTCATCAGCTTTATTTACTTGTTCTTGTTGTGCTGTTGTTTGCGTGCTTTGGTTTTGTTGCATGGCGCAACCCGTTAAGGCCAGCGATACCGCTAAGCTGGTTGCTAATAATTTAAATTTCATTGTTGTCCCTTTTTAAATTGAGCAAATTTGTTGTCAGATTTAACTCTTTAATTATGCCCCAAAGCCAATAAATATAAGAGCCCCAAGGGAATTTATTGTGTAAACAACTGTGTCAATTATAAATTATGGGAACAAGCACTATGAATAAACATCATGTTAATTGAAAAACTTTCATTAAATAAATCTATCTAGACGTCTAAATGGCTGCTATATTAAATCCATCAAAACAAACTTAGCTGGAATGAGGATTATGGCTTTATCACTAAAAGAGAAGATAGTGGACACCAATCAAGGTGTTTATCTTATTGGTACTACCCCGCCTAAAATTGGCACCGATAAAGCGCAATTAAAAACCATTGCAGAAAAGCTATTAGGTCGCTTACACGAAATTGAATACGACGGCGTGATAATTTACGACATTCAAGACGAAAGCAGCCGAACTAATCAAGACCGTCCATTTGCGTTTAAACAAACCGTTGATCCGCGTGAATACAGCCATTTACTTCGTAATTTATCTGCACAAGATGTAATTACTTATAAAAGTGTGGCGCAGCGTGGCGTAGGCGAATTTAAAGATTGGCTAAGTGAAACTAAAAACGACTACGATTTACAAAATGTTGTTTTAGTAGGTAGCCCATCATCGATAGGCGATATAAAGCTAAGCCTGCCAGATGCTTATAAAGCATTGGCTGAGCAATCAGATGATTTCTTTTTAGGTGGCGTTACGATTGCTGAACGCCATTCAAGTAAACGAAATGAGCACGAACGATTAATAGAAAAAACAGCACAAGGTTGTCAGTTTTTTATATCGCAAGCTGTTTACGATGCACAAGCGACTATAGAGCTAATTACTAGCTACGCACGTACATGTAAAGCGCAGGGTATTATACCACAACGTATTATATTAACGTTTACCCCGTGCGGCGGCGAAAAAACCTTAGAATTTATGCAATGGTTGGGTATCTCAGTGCCAGAGGCAACAAAATGGCGCATGCTTGATGCAGACAATACATTAAGCGAATCGGTCCGTATTTGCCGCGAAAACCTCGACTTAATACTTAAAAGCTGTGCGCATTTAGATGTACCGCTGGGCTTAAATATTGAAAGCTTAACAAACCGTAAAGAAGAAATTGATGCATCAATTAACTTATACCGTTTATTAAAAGCTATTATGGAATTAAACCTTGCTGAAAAGCTAATAGCTTAAAGGCTAGGTAAGAGCTAATTAACCCCCTTCTTGGCAAGCCTCATGGCTTGCTTTTTTATGTCCGTACTTTGAAAAATAAATTAAGAAGTACAAGTAAAAATTTGCAGCTTAAGCTATTCATTGAAGCTATTTTTGGTTATTACTCTCAAGCCTTTTTAAGGCAAACCCCATAGAGGAGCACATAACACCAAAAATAAAACCTATCGCAGAAAAAACTAGCCAAGTTTTTGTGGCATGAGTCATGAGTCATGAGTCATGACGAACTTACTTTTATTATTGTGCTTTTTTAGCGAGTCTATACGCTTGTTTATTTTTATACATTGCGTGGTCTGCATCATTTAATAGCGCTTCAAATGGTTGCTTTTGTTTATTAGTAAAACTATAACCAATGCTGAGCGATAAATCGCAAACACCTTCTTTTAGTAAAGCATTTGTATACTCAGAGGATATTTTATCCATGATGTAGCTAATTTTGCTTTTATCGCTTAATTGCATTACTGCAACAAACTCATCACCACCTAAACGCCCTACTATGTCGGCATCTCTTAAATGGTTTTTTAGCGTATCCGCCAAAATAATTAAGGCTTTGTCACCTACTTCATGTCCAAAGGTGTCGTTTAATTTTTTAAAGTCGTTTATATCAATAAACAAGCAACATACGTCGAAGCCCAAACGCAGTGCTAAATTAAGCTTTTGCTGAGCTAGTAAGTTAAGTGCTCGGCGATTATAAATATCTGTTAATGAGTCTAACATGGCTATTTCGCGCATTTGTTCATAGCTGTAAACAAGCGCTAGGTCGTCTTCAATTAAATCGCGTAGTTGCTCTATGAGCTCAAAGTATTCATCGGTATAGCTAGTTATTTTAGTGTCTTTTAAGCATAGCGTGCCAAATACTTCACCTTCTGGCCAATGAATAGGTAAGCCTAGGTAGGATTCAACGCCATCCTCAACTACTTCTGGTAGGGTGTTCCATGCATCGTTATTGCTTGCATCATTAACATATAAAATATTATTAGTTTCAGCGACGTGCCGACAAAAAAGAGGAGTTTGAGGGGGAAGTATCGGGTTGGTTTCAAAGCTTGAGCCACCTTCGTTATTTCTAATAACAACGCGATAGCCTTTGCTTGTTGCCTGAACTATATAACCAGACGGGGCTGAAAAAAGCCCCGTGATAAGGTCCATTGTTTTTTGCCATTTATGCAAAGATATTTGGCCATCAACACCAGAGAATGCCCATTTATCAGTTTCAAACATTAACTTTACCTCGGCTATTTAATAGCTCCAGTATAGGCAAAAAAGTAAACTAAAAGCTATTATTTACGACGTCTACTTGGCTCTCTTTTACCTGTAATGCGTTTTTTATCGCGATCTTTTCGAGATTTATTCGTATTTTTACGATTATCTTTGGGCTTTTTATTTAAGTCAGGCTCGTAACCTTCTAACCACTGCGGCGTTAAACGCGTATCGAGTAATACTTCAATTTCTTCTAGCAGCCATTGCTCATCAAGACTTACCAATGACATAGCAAGCCCTTGTTCACCAGCGCGACCTGTACGGCCAATACGGTGCACATAATCCTCGGCAATGTACGGCAGTTCAAAATTAATTACGTATCTAAGTGTAGAAATATCTAAACCACGCGCAGCGACATCGGTTGCAACAAGTACGCGTGTAATACCTTCTTTAAAGTTTTGCAATGCACGGTCACGTGCGCCTTGCGATTTATCGCCATGGATTGATTCGGTTTTTAACCCATCTTTACACATTTCTTTAGCAAGCTGATCGGCCATTTGTTTTGTGCGAGTAAAAATAAGCGCTTGGCGCCAGTTTTTCATGCCAATCATGTGCGATACAAGTTCGCGCTTACGGTCTTCATCTACAGCGTAAATAACTTGCTCTACTTCAACCGCAGCTGAGTTACGTTTATCAACTTCAATTAGCTCAGGGTTTTTAAGTAGTTTTTTACTGAGTTCAAACACGCTGTCATCAAACGTAGCTGAAAATAGTAAAGTTTGGCGATCGCCCGGGATATGTCGCAATATACGTCTAATTTCATCAATAAAGCCCATATCAAGCATGCGGTCGGCTTCGTCAAACACTAAAGAGTCTACGCTTGAAAGTACCACACTGCCTTTAACTATATGATCAAGCAAACGCCCTGGTGTGGCCACTATAACTTGTGCTGTTTTAAGTGCTTTTATTTGAGGGCCAATACTTGCACCACCATAGGCTAAAGCACCATTGATGTTAGTGCCTTGTGCGTACTTTTCAAAGCTGGCAAATACTTGCTGAGCAAGCTCTCGTGTTGGCGTTAAAATTACAACGCGGGCAAGGCCTTGCTCATCTTTTTTAGGGGTATTTAAAAGCTTATGTAACAGAGGTAAAACAAAGGCGGCGGTTTTACCCGTACCTGTTTGCGCGCTGCCCATTACATCACTTCCGGCTAAAATAGGCGGAATAGTTTTAATCTGAATTGCGGTAGGCTGAGTGTAATTATTTTGCTCAATCGCTGTTAATAATAACGGGTCGAGATTAAGTGATGAGAACGTAGTGGCAGACATAGGCTTAGCTTTAAAATAACAAAGAGCGCTATTGTACGCATATTACTGTACTGCGTAAATTAACCAGTCCAGAAAAGTATTTAATCGTGATTGCTCTCTTTCGCTTTAGCGCTAAAATAATAAAAAAGGCGCTAAATAACCGTTGTATTTAGCGCCTTTTATAATTTGCTGTAGCTTTAAGCTGGCTTTAGTGTCGCTTTACGTTCGTTGTAAAACGCTATTAAATCGTCAACTGTTGCTTGGCAGTATTCGCGAATACCCGAAACCACCATGTGCTTTTCACCACTACCCACTTTAACGCCGTTTTCTAACAGGTTAAAACGTAGTGTAATTTTTCCGCGCTTACCAGTGTACTCAAAGCTTGGCTCTGCAAATTCAAGTACTGGCGCTGTTATATCAAGGTTATCAAGATTAATAAGCATTGATTCGTAAATTACCATCGGACGAGCAGGGTTTATCATTACCTCTTGCTTGCCCATTAATGGGATAATTACATGCGGAAAGGTAGTACCAGAAAACTCAACATAATTTTTTATTAGACTATTAGTTAGTGCTGGGCATTGGCTGGTTTTACCGCTGCGCTTTACCTTTAAAATTACTTTTTCGCCATTGGTAACATCAAACTCATCTGCTCCCTCAGGGAAATGTAGTTTGGTGTTTTCATCAACCATACCGGCAAAAGTAAATTCCATTTGTTCACTAATACCGTAGCGGTCTAGTACCAATGAAAAAAGTAAGTCTCCTGGCGCGCAAAACTTTTTGGCATCTTTGTCATGAAGTGGATTGTAATCATCAGCAACGCATTTAGCGAAGCGACAACCCTGCTCACGAGAGATAGAAACATAATCAGCATGCTGCTGAAAAAAAGGACTTAACATAGTTTGTTCACTGCTTAAACTGCTTATAACCTATCTATATTACCAGAAAAAAAATATTGAGAGGTCGAATCTGTTAGATTAATGGCTAAATAAAACAGAGCAATAAAAAAACAATGACCTTTTATTTGTTAGCGCTATCAATTATATGTGTTTTTCCGTACTGCAAAATATCAATAATGCGGCAACCCTTTTGGCACTACTTAATGGCTTTAAGTGTTCTAAGTGCGTATTTTCAAGGTTATGTAAATTTATATGCTCTGCTCAGCATTGGGCTTTACGTTGTTTTATACTACTGCGCGCTAAATGCAAAGCGAGCAATAATACGCGCTATATTAAGTACTGTTTTTATAACTTTCTCACTGGCATTAGCACTTCATTGGGTGTCTGGTTTTAATAACCTCCCTATTGTTATAGATGAGCGTATTACAAGCGATGCGATTGCTTTTACCTTTTATGCTAATTTTGATAAAGCTATGGCGGGGTTATTTCTTTGTGCTTACTTTTATTCGAATAAAAAAGCTTTAAAAGCAGACTCTAATAAAGTAAGTCGATTAAACGTTAAACAGCCCATTTTTATAATTATTGCTACGGTTTTAGCTTCGCTCACTGTGGCTTTAATACTTGAACTTGTAAGTTTTAACCCAAAAGTGCCCGACTTTTGGTTAGCCTTTATTGCTATTAATCTTTTATTTACCTGTGTAGCTGAGGAGGCTTTATTTAGAGGGTTATTACAAACCAAACTTAGCCAAATAATCTCATCTACTCGCCTAGCGTTACTTGCCCCAATAATGACAGCAGCAGTGTTTGCTTTGGCGCATTTTGCTGGAGGAATTAACTATGTATTGGTTTCATTTATTGCAGGCTTAGGATACGGCTATATTTTTTATAAAACGCAGCGTTTAGAATGGGCTATTATATGCCACTGGTTAGTGAACGTTTTTCACTTCTTTTTGTTTACTTACCCTATGCTCAGTAAAATCTAAATACATTTACAAATGCTAACAATTTACCCGTTAGCAAACATTGCCAGCGTTTGATTTTGTTAGTAATTTACTACTTTAAATAATAAATTAAAGGACTAATAAATATGCTACGTTTTATAGCGGCAATAACAGTGCTGGCCACAATAACCGGTTGTTCAGGAATGACCTATCATACAGACATAGACAACGGTGTTTTATCTCAAGAAATTGGCACCTACGTTAATAAAAGAGATTTACAGCAATTTTATAGCGACCAAGAAGCACACGAAAGTGGCGCAACACTTTTAGGCCGAATAGAAGGTGAAAGCTGTGATGGCGACGGTATGGGCAACAATAATGTAAGCTACAATCGCTCTAAATCAAACGCGATTGATTTACTTAAAGCTGATGCTATGCGCAGGGGCGGGAATGCTTTTACTATTAATTCCTGTAGTGAAACCTCTGTATCGTACTGCGACCTATCTGTTTTATGCACCGGACAGGCCTACGACTATTAATAAGTAAAAGTGCAAATTATATATTAAGCGCAAAGCTCAGTAGTACACGCTTTCCAGACTCGATTTTAGATACGCTGTGTTCGTACTTATCGGGTCTGAACAAATACACGCGATTAAATAAATTTATAATGCATTTAGAGCATTTAAATACCCCACCCGCTTTAGGTTTCTCTAATACAAAATTGAGCTTGTAATAGCGCCCTTGCTGCACAGGGTCAATATGGTTCATTACGCTATGATTGGTTGGGTAAGTAACAAGGTTTATCGAAAATGTGTTACTGCTAAAAATGGCTTTGTTTTTTACAGGTGCAATCATACTGCCTCCTATGAGTTTATATGCCCTATTGTATCATTGGGCTAAGTACTAATACTTTAGTTAAACAATATCAAAATACGATGTCATATAGCTAAACAGCCTGAAACAAAAAAGCCGAACTTATTTTACTAAGTTCGGCTTTTATAAGTGCATTTTAGTAATTATGCACTTGGGTATTCGCGGTACGCACGCTCTATATTTTTAGCCTGCTTTTTAGAAATACCTAAATGAGCAAGTGCAACACGTAAACGAGCACGTGATAAGTCAGAGCCTAATATTTCCATTGCATCAAGCACTGACGTACTTGATGTTTTGCCTGTAATTGCGACAAAAATTGGCTCTAAAAAGTCTTTAATTTTAAGCTCGTGGAATGTAGCCACTTCTTTTGCAATTGCAAAAATAGCGGGCTTATCAAAGCTACGTAAGCCTTCTAGCTGCCATACAAAAAATTGTAGTGCTTGGCGTATTACGTTTTCGTCTGCTTTACCAGCTGTTAATAGCGCAGGGTCGTAAGTTGGAATACCACCTACAAAGTGCCCTGCCAGCTCAACCATATCCGAAAGGGTATTAATACGCGTTTTAGCCTCAGGTAATACTTTAGCTAACATTTCACCGTTAAACTTCCAATCAACAAAGCGCTGAATTAACTGCTCGTCGGTTAGATTTTCGCGGATCCACATGCCGTTTAACCAGCTTAATTTATCCACGTCGAATACTGGGCCACCAAGCGATACGCGCTTCATGTCAAAGTTTTCAATCATTTCATTAAGTGTGAACTTTTCACGCTCATCTGGCATTGACCAACCCATACGACCTAAGTAGTTAAGCACGGCTTCTGGCAGGTAACCCATTTCTTTATAGTAGTTAATAGACGTTGGGTTTTTACGCTTAGATAGCTTTGATTTATCTGGGTTACGTAGTAATGGTAAATGACCAAGTACTGGCGCTTCCCAACCAAAATCTTCGTAAAGTTTTAATAACTTAGGTGCTGAGTTAATCCACTCTTCGCCACGGAAAATATGACTAATTTGCATATGGTGGTCATCAACTACGTTCGCTAAAAAGTACGTTGGGAAACCATCCGCTTTTAAAAGCACTTGCATGTCTACGTTTTCCCACGGGATCTCAATTTCATCTCGTAGGTAGTCGTTAAACTTAAATGTGCCTTCGCTTGGGATTTTCATACGTATAACGTAAGGTTTGCCTGCCGCTAAGTTTGCTTTAATTTCTTCATCTGTATGGTTTAAACCACGACCGTCGTATTTAGGGCGCAAGCCTTCTGCCATTTGCTCTTCACGCATTTTATCAAGCTCTTCGCTTGTTGCAAAGCAGTAAAACGCTTTACCATCGTCAACTAACTGATGCGCGTATTTTTTATATAAATCGCTACGCTCAGATTGACGGTAAGGACCAAATTCGCCACCCACATCAGGACCATGATCCCACTCAAGCCCTAACCAGCGTAAGCTATCCATAATCGCAAGTTCAGACTCTGGCGTGCTACGTACTTGGTCTGTATCTTCTATACGAAGTACAAATTCACCGCCTTGTTGTTTAGCAAAACAGTAGTTAAATAAGGCGATATAAGCGGTGCCAAGATGCGGGTCACCAGTTGGCGACGGGGCAACACGGGTGCGAATTGTCATGGTAAATTCTCTTTAAATAAGTGAGATAATAAAAGTGGTTTATGCAGCTACTTTGTTTAAGTAAGCAATAATATCGTTTGATTCATACAGCCATTGTACTTGGCCATTTTTCTCTATACGCAGACAAGGCACTTTAACTTTGCCGCCTTGCTCAAGAAGCTCTTGACGATATTGCTCATTATTTTTTGCATCACGCGTTTCTATGTTTAAGCCTTCGCGCTTAATAGCGCGGCGTACTTTTACACAAAACGGGCATGCTTTAAATTGGTACAGTTTAAATTGTGAGGTTTGCTGATCAAGCTGTGCTTGCTCGTCGCTTGCACGCTTTTTACTGCGAGGAGTAAATACAAAATTAAAGAATAAGATTATACAACCTAAAAACCAACGAACTAATTTCATGTTCTGTGCTCTGCTTACAACAATTTAAGGAGCCAGATTTTAGCACAAATTTACAATCAAAAAAGCTCAATACTGTTATCTATCTTTGGTTCGTTATTAACTTCTAATTCACTGTAGGAGGTAACTCTATTACGACCAGTATTTTTAGAGTAGTAAAGCGCTAAATCAGCCTGGTTTACAATACTCGATACAGTATCAATACTCACTAACTCTAAAAAACCAATGCTAATGGTTAATTGGCCAATTTGTGGAAAAGGGTATTGGGCAACATTAAGGCGTAACCGGTTAAGTGCAACATGTGCATCACCCTCTGTTTTTGCTTGAAATAACATAGCAAATTCTTCACCACCATACCTAAATACATAGTCTTCAATTCTAAAATTATTTTTTAGTAGCCGTGCAACAAGTAAAATAACCTCATCGCCAATTACATGCCCGTAGTTATCATTAATATTTTTAAAGTTGTCGATATCGGCAATAGCTAAATACCAACGTCGCTTTTTATTGTTATCATTTCTTGGTAACAAAAAACCGTTACCCGATACAATCTCAATTACTTTTTTATCAAATGTTTGCCTATTTAAAAGCTCTGTAAGTGGATCTAACCGCGACTTATATAATAGCCCAAGCTGATTAGCATAAATATTTAAAATATGTACAGCTAACATAGTTGTTCGTTCTGGTAATTCTTGCTCGGTTTCTATTAATAAAGTGCCGACTACTTTTCCAAAATGATAAATAGGCACGTAACTTGTAGTACTACTAAAGGCATAGCTCACCCTAATTTTATTTTGAGTGACCTTTTGTAATAACAATGATGCTTCATCTGGGCTTAATTGCTCTAAATTACTATTTGAATTTATAAGAGTAGGGGGTATGGGGGCTGAAAAATTTTTATTGACGTAAATGGCAAAATTATCAACTTCGAGCAAGTCGCCAATTATTTGTATTAATGCGCTATCTAAATCACTTTCCTCTTCTTGCTGGGTAAGCTTAATAATCCATTCATGCCCACACTTATTTGCCTTCATTACACTGCCTAAACTAATTAAACTTTTATTAGTCTAGACAATACTCATGAATTTACTAAGTTATGAGGTAATACTTATTAACTAATCCTTTAGAATAGGTATTAAAGTAATACTAAGTCGTCGCGATGCAATACTTCTGCACCACTATCGTATTCAAGTAACTCACCTATTTGATTTGAGTGTGCGCCTTTGATTTTATTTACCTCGGTACTGCTAAAACGCGTTAAGCCACGTGCAATTACTTGATTTTTAGTATCTATTAAATCAATTAAATCGCCTCTTTCAAAACGTCCAAATGCATTAGTAACGCCTTTAGCAAGTAAGCTTGCACCTTTATTTTGAAGGGCACTAATAGCACCTGCATCTATAACAATTTGGCCGGTACTTTTAGGCCCAGCTAGTAGCCATTTTTTACGGCCATCTTTTGGGGCGGTGAGTTTTAAAAAGCGTGTACCAGGTAACTCGTCACTCATACATTTTAAAATAACGTTTTTACCAGCGCCTTTAGCAATAATGACTTCAACGCCTGCACGCCTTGCAATGTCGGCGGCTTGCAGTTTAGTCGCCATGCCGCCAGTACCTAAGTTTGTACCACTGCCACCAGCAAGTTGGCGCAGCTCATCGTTTATATGTGTTACTTCGCCAATGAGGGTAGCATCGGCATTTGTGCGCGGATCGCTGGTAAATAACCCTTCTTGATCGGTAAGTAGCAGTAACTTATTAGCATTAGCCAAAATAGCGACAAGTGCCGATAAATTATCGTTGTCGCCTACTTTTATTTCACTGGTAGCGACTGCGTCATTTTCGTTAATGATGGGCACAACGTCGTAATTTAATAACGCATTGAGTGTATCGCGGGCATTAAGGTAGCGCTCTCTGTCGTCTACATCAGCGCGAGTAAGCAGCATTTGCCCTACATTTACCCCATATAAAGCAAACAAGCTCTGCCAAATATGAATAAGTTGACCTTGTCCAATTGCAGCAAGCATTTGTTTATCAATTAAGCTTCTGCCACAGGGTTTTAATAGTTGTTCGCGCCCAGCAGCTACCGCGCCGCTCGATACTAAAATAACGTGATGCCCCTGCTTTTTAAGCTCGCAGCATTGGCGTACTAATTCAACCATATGTGCTTTGTCTAGCTTATCGGTGCCGCCAGTTAGTACGCTTGTACCAAGCTTTACAACTATTACCTGTTCCCTTTGCATGTGCTTTTTACTATTGATTAATTAAAGATGAATTAATTTATACCAGCTCGGTATTTTTGAACAAGTTAAAAATTTTCATGCTAGGATCTGATTTTATTAAATTAAGTAAATTACTCTCTATGCCTGCCAGTTTATGTTTAATTATTGCCACCTTTTTATGGGGCAGCTCTTTTATTGCGCTCAAATACGCCATTGCTATTTACGACCCTGCATTGGTGATATTTTTACGCATGCTCACCACGTTAGTTTTGTCGCTTTGTTTATGGCGCTACGTTATTCGGTTTGAGTACTTAAAAGGTGACTGGAAGTATTTAGTGGGTATGTCGCTTGCTGAGCCTTGCTTATACTTTTTATTTGAAGGCCATGCAATGGAATACACATCAGCCTCGCAGGCTGGTGTTATTGTCTCTTGCTTGCCTATTATTATTGCGTTGCTTGCCTTTGTATTACTTAAAGAGCATATAAGCAAAGCCATTGTTGTCGGTTTTACGCTGTGTATAGGCGGCAGTATTTTACTTACGCTTCTTTCACCAAGTACCGACCAAGCACCTAATCCGTTACTAGGTAACTTTTTAGAGCTTATGGCTATGGTGTGCGCTGCATTTTATACCGTAAGTATTAAACATTTAGCTAATCGCTACTCGCCCCTGACTTTAATTGCGTTGCAAGGTATTAGCGGCAGCTTGTTTTTTGCGCCGTTTTTATTTTTTATCGACCTACCAAGCGAAAATCAACACGACTTAACTGCGCTCATGAGCATTTTGTATTTAGGCTCGTGTGTAACCCTTGGCGGCTACGGCATGTACAACTATGCAATTAGCAAGGTATCGGTATTAACCGCTGCTGCGTACTCTAATTTAATTCCTATTTTTACACTTATTTTGTCAGCTATTATTTTGGGCGAAGTGCTCAACGTTTGGCAATGGCTGAGCATATTTGTGGTATTTATTGGCGTAATGGTAAGCCAGCGCCATCAAGAACTCGTGGTTGATATACCGCTTAGTGAATCAGGCGAAGACATTTGCGCAGATACAAGCAACCTTAAATCAGTACCCGAGGCAAGCGAATCAAAAGGGTAACAGGTAAGCAAATACAGCCCAGGTGTTTGTAAAAATGAGTTTTGGGATTGATGAATAACCTCAATCCCCGTTACCTTATAATTTTGAATCACTCCACTTTGCAGCTGCAAAGTAAACGCCTCTCCCACTTTGGCGTTTTGTAAAAATGCAAAGTGGGTGTCGTTATGCCCAGCTATTAGCGCGCCCTTTTCGTTTCCAAATTCTTTTCCGCCCAGCTCCCCTGCAGGTAAAAATTGGCTAGGCGCAAACGCTAAATTACGACCACTCGCTCCAGCCAATACACTTAATGTTTTATTATGGCTTGGCCAATCAAGCTTTGCAGTCACGTAGCTGTCGGCGTAATACCACGGCTTTACTTTAGTGCCGGGTGATTTAAGCGCCTCTTGCCATGCTTGCTCAATTAATACTTGAGCAAGCCATGCTTTTGCCTGCATATAAGCACCGTGACCAAATAATCCAAGCCCAGCTATTAGTAAACCCGCGCTTAGCCACTTTTTCATTTACGTGCCCTGCTTAATTTAAATGATCGGTTTATTTTAAGGGCGCTAAATCCCAATAATAAAATACAGCCTAGTAATATATGTAACCTGCTTTGCCCATCGGTTTGCGGTAAACGCATTGCCATACCTTGTGGTACTGCATTAGTAGCTTGCGCCGTTTGCTCTGCCACTTCTTTTATTTGAGTTTGTTCAATCGCTATAAAAGCAGTAAACGGGCTAAGTAATTGATGAGTAAGCGCAAGCTCCTGTACTTCATCTTTAACTGTATTTTGCTCGTTGTATAAAAGTAATGACTTGATTTTTTGGCGCGCCCACAGTTTTGCTATACCTTGAGCGCTTGAGCTATTTTGTGTACTTAATTTAATACTTAAAGGCCCTTGTGCTGTTTGCCCAGCAAGTACCACATTTTTAGCATTATTAAGTTTTATGGCGACCATGATAGGCTCACCAAAATATAAATCAGGTAGTGGTGACGGCCAAAAATCTAAGCTGTTACCGCTTTCATCGCTTAGCCCCAAATTAGTAATAGCCGGATGTGCAAGCTTATCAAACAACTGCTGCATTTTAGGTTGCACCTCGCTTGTGCTGCCTATAAACGTAAATGAGCCTTTACCTATATCTGCCGCTCGGCGCATAAAAAAGCTATTCGGTGCGCTGCCAATACCCACTGTAAATAAGCGGCTATCGCCTAATTTACTTTGAATATTTTTAAATAATGCATCTTCATTACTTACGCTGCCATCAGTTAAAAATACAACTTGGCGCACAAAACCATCAAACTCGCTACCATCAAGTACGGCATTAAGCGCACCTTGTATTTCAGTGCCACCGTCGGCCTCTAGGCTATAAATAAATCGCTCTGCACGGCGTAAATTAAAGTCACTGGCTATAAGAGGTTTATCGCTCATTGGAGTTACTATGTTGTCAAAACCAATAATGTTAAAGCTGTCGTCGCTATCAAGTAATGAAAGTGCATAAAACAACGCTTTTTTAGCTTGCTCCATAGATTGCCCATGCATAGAGCCTGACGTATCAACTACAAATACCATTTCACGAGGTAAGCGCTGTGTTTGTGTGAAATGATCCCCTGGTGGCATTAGCATAGCAAGCCCGTATCGGTCACCATTTTCAAACTGCTGAGTAAAAAATGCGGCTTGAGCTTGCTCTTTTTGCAGCGGTTTAAACTCAAGTACAAAGTCGCGATTAACTGCATTTGTCTCATTTAACGCTATTTTATATTGTCCAAACGCGGTGTTTTGCACCTCAACATTGTGAAATTTAGAATTGATATCCACCAGCTCTAAGCCTACGTCTATATCTATGTTTAAGCTAAATTGGCTGCTTGGTACGTTATCATTTTGATTACTGCTTTTAATACTGTAAACAGGGCTTAACCATCCCGTTGGGAGTGAGTTAACGTGCGTTTGGTTCTGAGTATTAACCTCAACTTCACCACTAATCGCGTGATAACGCGGTGTAATGGTAGTAGGAAATCTAATAGCAAATGTGCCGCTGCTGTAATCAATTATTTCTTGATACTCAAGCTCAATAATTACTTGCTCACCAGGGCCAATATTTGCCACATTCGTAATAAACATATTGGCGCGTTGCTGGCGTACAAGGGCCGCTTGCTTACCTGCTTTTTTAGCCTCCTCGTATTTTTTTTCGGCCTCTACCTTTTTATCAATTTGGCCTTTAATGACTCGCTCACCTATACGCATAGTCATGGCATGTACGGCGCTTTCATCAGGCAATGGAAAAACGTAGCGCGCATTAACCGCAAACGGGTTTTCGTTTTGATAGGTTTGCGTGACTACAACATGATTAATCAGGCCAGTTAAGGTCATATTGGCGTCGCTTTTTAATATTATTGCTGGGCCTGCTGGCGCACCATTGCTATCAAAAAGCTCTAACTTGGGTGATTGCGCATGGCTTTTGAAGCTCGCTAACAGCACAATCGCTATGAATATAAAAATGCTTACTTTAGTAAGCATTTTGGTCGGTTTACTCAACATAAAATCACTCCATCGAACGCTTTGTTTTACTTAGATTCAGTTAGATTTAGTTACTCGCCGTTTGGCCATTTACTGGATTCATTGAGCGAGTGGTAAGCGTTACGCGTCTATCAAAAAAGTTATCTTCCACCGTGTTGCTGTTAGCCAATGTTTGCTGCTCGCCAAATGCCTGCGTGCTTAAACGTTTGTGGCTCACACCGTGCTTTATTAAATAGCTTTGCACGGCATTTACACGCGCTTTAGAAAGTAAAAGGTTGGCTTGCTCATCGCCGCGCTGATCGGCAAAGCCACTTAAATCAAGTGCGAGTTGTGGTTGGTTGTTTAACAAGGTAACGAGTTGGTCTAACTGCAGTGCAAAATGCGGGGCAATAACACTTGAACCTGTTTTAAATTGCACCGTCATCGCCAATAAGTTATTAATTTGAACTTGAGTTAACTGCTCATTTTGATTGGCAAGCACTTCTAGCTGTTGCTCTAACATATTGTTGTGGTTAAGCACGTGTTGGTAATCGCTGGTTTTTTCTTTCATAACCGTAATTGCACGCTCTTGCTCTGCAATTTTGTTATCAGCTACTTTTGAATCACCTATTAAACCACCGGCAAATGCCCCAATAAACGCGCCTATTGGCCCGCCTACTACGCCGCCAATAATAGCGCCTGCACCTAAACCAATAGCCGTTTCTTTATGGGCTTCTTTTGATGGCGTGTTAGATGTTGAGGCAATTGCTGGAGTACAAAAACTAGCAACGAGTGTTAATGCAATTAATGTCTTCTTCATGATTTGACCCTTAAACTTACTTTTTAATTTGTGATGTTTTGTTTTGATGGACCTATTAAAACAAGTTCAAGTGGCAACAAAGGGGATCAAAAATGGCAAACTGCTGAGCAATTGTGGCAAAAAAATGGCAATTGCCTTTTTAAGCGTACTTAGCTTAAAAACTTCGATATAGTGCACAGCAGAGCCGATAGGATAATGATTAAGATGAAAAAAATAGCCATCGTTGAAGATGAACCCGCAATCCGCGAAAACTACATAGAAATGCTGAGCGCACAGGGCTACCAAGTCAGTGGCTTTGCCGATCGCGCCAGCGCTGAAGCTGCATTTAAAAATGCCCTGCCCGATTTAGCCATTGTTGATATTGGCCTAGGCCATGAAATAGATGGTGGTTTTTTACTGTGCCAAACATTGCGATCGCTTTCTAAAACACTGCCTATTATTTTTTTAACCGCCCGCGATAGCGAAATAGATACCGTATGCGGCCTACGCATGGGCGCCGACGACTACCTAACAAAAGACATAAGCTTGGCTCACTTGGCTGCACGTATTGGTGCGCTATTTCGCCGAATGGAAGCACTTGAACAACCCGCTGATGCAAATGCACTCATAACACGCGGGCAGTTAACGCTCGACACGCAACGTATGCAGGTATTTTGGCAGCAACAATTAGTTGATTTAACCGTAACCGAGTTTTGGATGCTGCATTCACTCGCCCAGCGACCAGGCCATGTTAAAAGCCGTAACGATTTAATGAGCGATGCAAAAATTTATGTAGACGACAGCACTATTACTTCCCACGTAAAGCGTATTCGTAAAAAATTTATAGCACTCGACAGCTCCTTTGATTGCATAGATACCGTGTATGGCATGGGCTACAGGTGGGAACAATACTAATGCTACGATTTGGTCTACGCAGTAAATTTATATTACTTTCATGTTTTTTGTTTTTGCTACCGTGGCTTGGCTACGAGTACGTATGGGAAATGGAAAAGTTTTTACGCCAAGGCCAAGAAAAAACCCTCGTAGGCACCACTCGCGCACTTGCTACCGCATTACATGAGCGCCCTGCATTATTTGACGAGCAAACCAACTTTTTAGACCAAGTTGTAAAAGGTCGTGATTTATACGCTTATAATCTTAAAAACCCTATTCAGCTCGACGGTAAACTTAACGATTGGGACAGCTATCAACCGTTATTTTGGCACTACGACAAACGCTATTTACAAAAAACAGATAACAAACATCAAGCCAGTGACTTATCGTTTGATCATATGGTTGGCAAGTTTGATAACTACTTATACGCCGCATTTAAAGTAACCGACAATACCCTTATTTATCGCGCTAAAAATAGTTTAAGCATTACCAATAACGATTATTTACAAATTGGCTTAAAAACACCTGACGGCCAATTTAATACCTATATAATTGCGCCACGCCAAGATGGCTGGGTTAATGCGTTTGATGCAAATACCAAAGCCCCTTTTACAAAAATTCAGGGCTATTTTGAAAGTACCGAATCAGGTTATAACGTAGAGCTGCGCTTTCCTATTAGCATGCTGGGCAACAAACTTGGCTTTGCTATTGTTGACATTGATAGTAAAGAGGCATTGCTAGAGCCTAAAATAATGTCGACCTCAAACTTAAATAACCCAAACGATTTAGGCTCAGTATTAGTCCCTTCTCCAGAAATTAGCCGTATTTTAAAAGGTATGGGCCACAGTGGTAGCCGCATTTGGGTGGTTGATAACCATCATCGTGTACTTGCGCAATCGGGTACTATTCAAAATGCAGATGGCGTATGGGCTGATGGACTTGCTAACAAAGCACCTGAAACTTGGTGGCAGCGCTTTGAGCAAAATTACTTACACCCAATTTACTATAAAATATTAACGCGCCCCGAAAATGAGTTTTTAGATACCCTGCACGATGTAGCTTCTATGCAGGGCACACATTTAGCGAAAGCATTAAAAGGACAACCTGCATCGTCTTGGCGCTTAACTCCCGACAGCAAAGCCGTTATTTTATCGGCCGCTTACCCTATTTGGATTCAAGACCAAGTAATTGGCGCGGTAATAGCAGAGGAAACCACAAACGGCGTACGTACGCTGCGTAACAAGTCACTTGAAAAACTCTTTAACGTTATTTTAGCTGTGATGCTAATTGGTACTGTCACATTGTTCTTTTTTGCCTCACGTATATCGAACCGAATTAGGCGGCTGCGCGATACCGCTGAGCAAGCAATTGATGCACAAGGGCGTGTTACCGGCAGTATTAATTACAGCGATGCTAACGATGAAATTGGGGATCTGTCTCGTAGTTTTTCAAATATTGTAAGCCGACTTGGTGGCTATACCGATTACTTAGAAAATATGTCGTCACGGTTATCCCACGAGCTGCGCACGCCAGTTGCCGTAGTGCGCTCATCACTCGAAAACTTGCAAAGCTTGCCACAAAACGAGCTGAGTCAAAAATACCTCGACCGCGCCAGTGAAGGCGTTGAACGCTTAGGTAAAATAATAACCACCATGAGCGAAGCCACCCGCCTTGAGCAGAGTATTCAAAGCAACGAGTCTGAGCCTTTTGATTTACAAAAAGTAATAAATGGTTGCATGCAAGGCTACCAGCTTACTTACCCAAACCAGTTATTTACGCTTGATGTATGCCAAAGCAAATTACCTATGCAAGGTGCACCGGAGTTTATAGCCCAGCTGCTTGATAAACTTATTAGTAACGCGCTGGAGTTCAGCAAAGCCAATACGGCTATTAATGTAAGCCTTAAGCAGAGCGAAAATAAAGCAACATTAACAGTGAGTAATACTGGTCCTGCTTTACCTGAAGGACTCACTGAGCATATTTTTGACTCTATGGTGTCGGTACGTAGCCAGCAAATGCAGCAACAGCCACATTTGGGGTTAGGGCTTTATATTGTAAGGCTGGTGTGCGATTACCATAAAGGCAGTGTAACCGCGCAAAACAACGAGCAAGGTAATGGTGTAGTGTTTACCGTAACACTGCCGTTAGCTAATGGTTAGGGCTGTATTTATACCGTTATATTTGTACCGTTATATTTATAGCCCCAGCATTATATGCAAATAGTAAGTACGCAATAAGTTAAATTCAGCTGTATATTTTTAGTTAAAAAGAGCTACTTTAATTTACCTTAACTCCATATAAATTAACAAACAACCCCCTCTCATCCCTCAAAACCTGCCGGTTACAATTTAGTACAACTTCAAATGTAACTATTCACTTTTTATTCAGTCGAATGACCATACCCTACATCATATTAAAGTATTAAATTGAAGGAATACTCATGAAACCATCACTAGAGCGTGAAGAACTAGACTTTATTTTTGACTTATACAGGCCCTCTAAAAAGCCCAAGTCTGAAGAGGTAAAACCAAAAAACACCAATTACAAAGAGCTAAGAAAGCACGACGCGACTAAAAACCAAGGTGTATCGCACTACTTAGTCTAATTTTATTACGCTTGGGACTTCTCATGTTCTAAAAATGCTTTAATGCAGTTTATTTCTGCAAGTTTTACTTCTTCGCCTATTTCAGGGCCTTTTTTGCCATTTTTAAGTGCATCTTGCACTACTTGTTTCTTATCCATTTTTTGCAGTTCAGTATGAATTGCTCGCAGTTTAGCTGCTTGCGGGTATGGCTTATCGACCAGTGTTTCACCACGCCCTTGTGCATCGCATTGGCATGCTTGGGTAAACGCTATAAAACGTTCTGGGTGTACCAACGCATTTAAGTTAGTCACTATTAGCTTGTGAATGGTTTGCGGCCTTAACTGATCAACTGTATGGCAAAGGGTGTGATTATCACTGGTGAGTACACCAATATCGCGAAAACGGTTAGGCACTTTTAAGCGCTCACAAAACGCCTCAATAACTGCAACACCTTCGCGTTCGTGCCCACGTAGGTTTCCATGCTTTTTAAAACTAAGCGCTTTTCCAAAATCATGGGTAAGTGCAGCAAAACGTGCTTCTAAGTTAAAATTTAAATCGGCTGCACGCCTAAGTACCAACATAGTATGCACAAATACATCCCCTTCAGGATGATGGTTTGCCGGTTGCGGTACATTAACCATGCGCTCAAGTTCTGGAAAAATACCTAAACCTTGCAGTGCTTCAAAATAAAGCTCAGGGTGCTTTTCACCCAGTGCTTTTTCAGTTTCAAGCCACACGCGCTCAGGTACTAAATGATTTAGCTCACCTTTATTTTTAAGCTCGCGCATTAATGCATAGGTACTTGGGTGAATACGCCAATCGCTGCCATAGCGCGCTAAAAAACGGGCAATACGCAGTACTCGAACAGGGTCTTCTACAAATGCCTCAGTGGTGTGGCGCAGTGTTTTATTTTGTAAGTCAGTTTGGCCATTAAACGGGTCAATAATATTACCGTGTTCATCAAGCGCCATTGAATTTATGGTCAAATCACGCCTTGCTAAATCTTCTTCTAGCGTAACGGTTGGGCTGGCATCAACCACAAAGCCAGTATAGCCTTTGCCACTTTTACGCTCTGTGCGCCCCAGTGCGTATTCTTCTTTTGTTTTTGGGTGTAAGTAAACCGGAAAGTCACTACCTATTGGCACAAAACCAAGCGATTCCATCGTTTTTGGTGTTTCCCCAATCACTACATAGTCGTTATCTTTTGATTTTATATTTAGCAGTTTGTCGCGCACTGCACCGCCAACGAGGTAAACTTGTTTTAAGTTACTTTTCACTTTATTCCCAATAACACTTGCCCAATTGTTTGACGCTAATCATATCATTAATTAAAAAATTCTGCGGTATTTGCCAAGCTTAAGTAAGCTCATTACAATGGCGCATTATTTTTAGCTATAGCCTCATAATTAATGAAAAACCATTCATCAAAAAAAGAACTCATGTTACTACCCATTTTATTAGTGGTTATTTTGATGTGTGTGGCGGGTCACTTTTTACTACAAGCAAATTTTCAAGACAGTAATTTGGTTGAATACATGTTGGCAGCACTGCCGTTTGCTATGTTTGGGTTGGTTATTGTGGCGTTTAAAATGGCGGCTAAAAGCGAAAAGGATGAACAAAACAAGCAGGACTCTTAATCCTACTCTGTTTTAGCTACTTATTATAATTTAAAGTATGTGATAGCCAAACCAGTCTGGCTTTATCGGCTGCGATATACCGCTAGGCGTGAGCTTAATGTTTAGCTGGCTGTCGAGTAAATCAATGGCAAAGCAATCGTCCACATCATGTAAATCATCTTTATGAATATGACTAAGCCCTGCGAGCAAATCGTTTTTAGCACGCTCTTTAGCTTCATGGCTACTGCTTGCAACATACAGTGCAAAGTCATGTTGCTCAGCCATTGAATCACTTCTGTAAGCGCCTAAATTTACAAAATAGAGTTGTTTATTTTGCTCCACATAGCTATCAACAACTTCTACTTTAAAGCCATCAATATGATTAATTGCCATGTAGCTATCCATGTGAACACTACTTCTGTCTCCTACCCACTGGCTTTTTAACTTTGAGTAGGTTTGCTCTATATTCTCCCCTACTACAAAACGAATATCATGCATTTCAATGTGGCAACCTTGAATCCGGCCACCTAAATACACCATAAATAACTGCATGCTTTTCCTTAACCTAAATTATCAACATCAATATTATGCTTTTTAATCAACTTATAAAAATCTGAGCGATTGCGCTTGGCAAGCTTAGCGCCTTCAGCTACGTTACCACCTGCCATTTTTAAAGTGTTAATTACATAGTCGCGCTCAAACTCTTTTTTAGCGTCGTTTAGTGATAATGGTTCTACGTTTGTTTCGTTACTATTTAGCGCAGCTAACACTAAATGCTCTGAAATAACATCGCTTGGCGTTAATGCTACAACCTGCTCTACTACGTTTTGTAATTGGCGGATATTACCTGGCCAGTCGTAACGTACAAGCGCATGCATAGCATCGCTTGCAAAGTGTTTTTCAGTTTGGTTCATGCGCTTAGCAATGCTTGCACTAAAGTGCTGTGCTAATAAGCTTATATCTTCGCGGCGCTCACACAGTGGCGGTAATTTTAAATTAACTACGTTTAAGCGATAGTATAAATCTTCTCTAAATTGCTGGTTTAAAATAGCTTCAGGAAGATTTTTATGTGTTGCCGACACTATGCGTACATCAATTGCTACCTCTTCTTGAAAACCTACTGGGCGAATTGTTTTTTCTTGTAATACGCGCAGTAACTTAACCTGTAAGTTAAGCGGCATATCGCCAATTTCGTCTAAAAATAACGTGCCACCCTGTGCTTGTTGAAACAAACCTTGGTGATCTTTAATTGCACCCGTAAACGAGCCTTTTTTATGACCAAATAATTCGGACTCTAAAAGCTCCCCTGGTACAGCACCGCAGTTAATTGCAACAAAAGGGCCACCGCTTGCATGGCTATGCTGATGAATCGCCTGTGCGAGTAATTCTTTTCCAGTACCACTAGCCCCCGAAATAAGTACATTAACTTGCGTTGGCCCAAGTAGTTTTACTTGCTCTAACAAGTGCAGCATTGCACCACTGCGCGTAACTATATTACTTTTAGGTGCAGCTTCATCGGCGTTAACACCATGAATTTCTATCGCTTTTGCAAGGCTGTCAAATAGCTCATCTTTATCCACTGGTTTAGTTATGAATGCAAAAATGCCCTGCTTAGTTGCCTCTACTGCATCAGGAATTGAGCCGTGCGCTGTCATCATAATGACAGGTAATGCAGGGTAGCGGCTTTGCAGCTGACGATGCAGTGCCATACCATCCATTTCATCCATGCGTAAGTCGGTTATTACGGCGTCAAACACTTGGCTTTTAAGTATTTGTAGTGCGGTTAAGCCGCTTTCGCAGGTTGTTACTTCGTATCCTTTTGATTCAATACGAATAGCGAGCAGTTTTAATAAGCTAGCGTCGTCGTCTACGAGTAATACTTTTGCACCTTGTACTTTAGTTGCGGCCATCGTTACTGCTCCTTCGTTTCTTCTCGTAGTAAAAGTTGCTGCTCAATCGTTGCTAACGATGAGAGGGTTTCTTGCATTTTATTATTAAGTGCTTGCTGCTCTTTTTTAGCATTTATTTGCATAGTTACTTGCTGCTTTTGAAGCCATAAATATTGCTTTATGTCATCAGGCCAAAAGTAAGCAAGATCGAGCTTTAGCAACTGAGTCATTACCGTATTTGGATCATTATTTATGTTTAAGCACATAAATTTAAAAAAGCGTTTAAGCTCGTTTTCGCCTGTAAAAACATTTTTGCTAGGTACCAATTTAAACCCGCCACACTGATTAGCGTGCCATGCAATAACTTGCTCTGCAGGAGGATAGCTTGGTTCAATTTTTGGTCTAGGTTTTGGACTAGGGTTACTGTTTTTGTCGGTCGTTTTTTTTGTATCGACCACAGGTGCAGGTGTATTTGACACACGCTCTTCTTGCCCATTATTAATTTCACAACCTGATATAACCATGCTGCTACTGAGCACACATAAAATAGCGATTAAACGCAAGCGCATGTTAATTAACTCCTAGATTTTTTGTTATGGGAATTTTAATTGAAAACCGGCAACCATGTGGCTCGTTATGCTCAACACTAAGTGTACCTCTTAGCTGTTCAACAGACTCTTTTACAATAGTTAAACCCAGCCCACTGCCTTGCAGCGTAACATTTTTACTGTGTTTACCTTGATAAAATGCGCTGAAAATTTGAGTTTTTTCTTGCTCTTTAATACCGCACCCTTTATCAAGTACAACGATACAAAGCTGGTTTTGCTCAAGCGCTAAATTAATAGTAACGCTTTGCTTATCTTCTGAAAATTTTAAGCCATTTGAAATAAGCTGAATTAAAATCATCTCAATAAGCTCACTAGGTAAAGCAAGCGGTTTGTTAGGTAAAGTATTTTGCCACTGCAGAGCTTGCTGACGCGCAGTTAAGCGATGCTCAAAATGGCTATTAATTTTATTAATAAGAAGACTAAATTCAACTTCGCTTAGGCTATCTTTACTGGTGCGAATAGCATTATAACTCAGCAAGCTGTCAATCATTGTACGAAGGCGCACCATAGATTGGCTAATAAGCTCAAGCACTGCTTTTTGCTCAGCGGTAATTGGACCTACTATTTCATCAGTTAATAAGTCAGTGCCTTCGACCATTGAAGCAAGCGGCGTTTTTAGCTCATGAGTTACATGGCGTAAAAAAGTATCTTTTTGCTGCTCAAGCATATGTAGTTGCTCTTGCACCCACTGAAGCTTTTCTCCTAGCTCAACAAGCTCAGCTGAACCTTTCACAGATATTTTTTGCTGCCAATGCCCCTGCCCAAGCTTATCAATAACCGTAGTTAACCCTTTTAGCCGCCCACTTATGCGCCATAAAAAACCTCCCCCAACAATTAAAGTCAGTGGAATAAGTGCCACCAGCCAATTTATAAATGACGCTTGCAGGCTTGTAAGCTCTTTTTGGTTATTGGTAATTTGCGCTTCGTTTTTATCACGTAACCATAAAGTAAGCTCAGCAACTAAATCGCTCACTGGCACAAATAGCTCAGCTTGCTGTTGTTTTTTCTCAACAAGCTCTACATGCGCGGTTTGTAAGGTGGTATATAAGCGTTGCCATTGGTTGATATACTCTTTATTCGTGTTTACAAATTTAAGCTCATCAATGCTTTGTAGGGATGATTGCCATTTATCAACAATGAGCTTATCTAGCGATTCACTTTTTAATACCCAGTTTTGTCTAGTGGCGCGTTCAAGACTGTTGAGTTCTTGCTTTAAAGTGTTAAACGATTTAGTAACTTGGTAGTTGCTACTCACAATACTTTGAGTAACCGCTAATTGCTTATTAAGCGCATTTAAAAATACGATCACCACTATAGAAAGCGGCAGTAACGAAAGCAGCATACTCATTGCAAATTGCCCAATTAAATTAGGCCGCCAGTTAAGCATTGCTTGGTATTTTTTAGCTATGGTTGCTGGCATTTCGTTTAGTCCTTTTAAGTTAAGCGTTCTATTATTAAGTGCTTACCTTATACACTAGCTGAACCAGCAATTATATTTAATACGATTAACAGCCAGCACTACAAAACAATGTGTCGCCAAATAGAGACAACGTAACTCGTTGATTTTAATAAACTCCCTTTTAACCCCATTAAATAGTGTTGCAAAAGGCGCACAAAAATTACAATAAACCCAGTAAAAACTTCTCACTGGCTTAAAGCTAAAACAATAACCAATTGAAAAATAACAACAATTATTATTGGCACCATTTTTGTAATAGGAGTAATAACTTTAATCAATAAGGAAATAATTATGAACAAACGCATTTTAGTAATTTCATCATTACTGGCTTTAGGCTTTTTAGGCGCTAATGCACACGCAATGGACGTTCACGCGACTTTTAACGAACTTGATAAAGACAGTAACGGCACATTAAGTGAAGCCGAAGCAGGTGAAGATGCTGTGTTACACGAGAATTTTTCTCAAATTGATACTAATCAAGATGGGCAATTGTCGCTAGATGAATTCAAAAAATTTATTCAATAAACTCATTTAATAAGGAACGTGATTATGAAACAACTTATAGCCGCTTTTTCATTAATGTTTTTAGCAATTAGTGCCACCGTAATTGCATCGCCAACAAATGTGCGTTTTGCCCACTTAGATAAAGACATGGACGGACAAATATCAATTGCAGAAGCAAAGGAAGATAAGGAAGTAATGAGACAATTTGCCGACTTAGATGAAGACGGTGATGAAAAAGTCTCAAAAAAAGAATTTGAAAGCTTTAAACCTTAATGAGTAATTACTGATTAAGCTTTACTTAAGCTTGTTATAGGTAAACTGGAATTAAAAGCATTTGCCATAATCCCTGAGGGAGTGTGTAAAAGGATTTAATGTTGGGAGTTAAATTACGGCAAGTGCTTTTTCCTTTTCACTTTATTTTAGCCACAAACTTTAAATACATCTTTTGGAAGGAACACCATGAAGATACTTCCCCTTATTATAAGCATCTTAATGCTATTAAGCTTTGATGCCGCTGCACTTGATGTAAAGCAACGCTTTGATCACCTCGATAGCGACAAAAGTGGCTATTTAACGCATGACGAACTTGATCCCCAACCACAACTATTAAACACATTTGTAAAATGGGACAAAAACCAAGATAACCAAATTTCGTTAATCGAATTTAAAAATTACCTTACCAATAATCTCTACTGAGTATTTTTCATGAAAAAAACAAGCTATATAGCGCTTTTTGCGTTTAGTATTTTTAGCACATTAGGCTTTGCTGCAAGCAACAATGTTGCAGAGCAATTTGAAAAACTTGATAGAAACCAGGATGGTTTTTTAACACGTTCAGAAACCGCTGTAGACCCCGCTTTGTGGTCTCGATTTTCAAGCTATGATCAAGACAAAGACGGCAAGCTAACGCTAAGTGAATACAGTTTATATGCAAGTAAGTAGTCTTATAGCTAGGTACACAAACACCTAGCTTATTATATTTATACTATTAATTACGTTCAGACTTTATTTTTAGAACAATGCGCTAAGTACTCTGCATCAGTAGGTTTTGGGCTCACCATAAAATCCATTTTGAGATAAGTTAGAATCGGTTGCTTACTCGTATTTTCAACTGTCGGTTTCCAGCGCCATAAACCCACAGCAGCTGCCGCATCAATATCAAACACGCCCTCAGGGTAAGACGAGACAACCTTATACCCTTGGACTTCACCTTGTGAATTAATTAACATAGCAAACTCAACACAGCCTTAAATACTTTTCTTTGCAGCTTCTATCTGACATCGCGGCTCAACTCTTTTAGCAACATCCCAGTATTCACCTACCTTACTTCGCAGTTCAGGACTTGATAAATCAATAAAACTCGGCATTTCATCGTTTACTTGTTTATCAGACATTGAGCTACAGGCTGTCAGCATCATGCTCAAGGGAGTAATAAATAGAGAGCTTTCATAGCATTCCCTTATTAATTCGTTATAAATAATTTTTTAAGTAGTTGCATCAATTACCTGTGCACCACCAAAGTGAGATATATAAATACTCCACTTAAAATCTTATGACTTTCTTCTTTCTCCCGTTATTTGAAATGCTTCGCCAGCCGGACAATTCTTTAAATATTTTTCACCTACTGGTTTTGAGTCAATAGTGAAATCAATTCTAATATGAGTAAGAACAGGCTGTTTAGCTACATTTACGTTAGTAGGCAACCAGGCCCATGTACTTAAAGATTGAGCTGCGGCTTCATCAAATAACCCTTTAGGATATGAGGAGGTTACTTTATATCCTTGCGCCCTACCCTCAGAATTAATGATAGTCATGAGTTCTACACAACCTGCAAGACCTTTTTTTGCAGCAGCTATTGGATATTGTGGTTCTGTTCTTGTTAAAATATTCCAATAGTCTTTCACCCTATCGCGCAGCTCAACACTTGATAAATCTATATAATCTAGCTTTTCAACAGTTTCCTCTGTCGTAGGTGTTGCTCCACATGCCGCAAGTAATGAAGTTAATGGGAGTAATAAATAGAGGGCTTTCATAGCGTTTCCTTATGCTTTATTGATTGTTTTACATACTAAATAATCACATCAATTACCTATTTTGTAAACAGTTAGTAAAGAGAAAAACCTTATAATGAGGCCTATCAATTCATTGGTATTATAAAATCAAGTTTGTTAATGTAAGTAAATTAACAATGAAAATTAAGTAACCATGTCGCTCAAAAAAATAATCAAACCACTCATACTAGCCAGCCTTTGCGCTAGTTCTAGTTACACTCTTGCACAAACAAAAGTAATTTATAATGCCAACGGTTATACCCCTTTATATCAAGGTGAAGTACAGCAGTTTACTACCCTCGTTATTAAAAATGGCAAGGTAGTAAAACTAGGTAGCGATACACTTAAAGATAGCTACCCAGATGCCAAGCTAATTGACGCGCACGGTAATACCTTATTACCAGGCTTAATTGATGCTCATGGGCACGTTATTGGCCTTGGCGATAATTTATCGCAACTTGATGTACGCGGTGCAGAATCGGTTGATGAAGTAACGAATAAACTAAAAGTATTTGCCGATAACAAACAAGGTTGGATTATAGGGCGAGGTTGGAACCAAGAGCTTTGGGCTGATACACGCTTTCCTACTGCTAAAGATTTAGACAAAGTAGTTAACGATCGACCTGTGGTGCTTTCTCGAGTTGATAGCCATGCCATTTGGGTTAATTCAAAAGCGCTCGAACTTGCAGGTATTACCGCCCAAACAAAAGCACCTGAAGGCGGTGAGATAATTAAAGACGAATTTGGCAATCCTACGGGTATTTTTGTAGACAAAGCAGAATCGCTAATTACCCAGCATATGCCAGCCCCTTCAAAACAAGATATAAGTGACTCACTAGATGCAGCAGGTAAACATTTATTAAGTTTAGGCATTACCTCTACTCACGATGCAGGTATTGATAAAACCACATGGGAGGTTTATAAAGAGCGCGGCGACCTTGGTAATTTACCACTGCGTATTGTGGCAATGTTAAGTGGTGCAAGCCCTGATTTAGACACAATGTTAAAGGCAGGCCGATACCACGACAAAAATGACTTTATGGAAATTCGCAGTGTTAAAGTTTACGCCGATGGCGCACTGGGCTCTCGTGGTGCAGCACTTATTGAAGAATATGCAGACAGACCTGGTCACCATGGTTTAATGCTTGAAACGCAAGAGAAACTCGAAGCACTCTTTACACAAAGCTTTAAAAGCGGCTTTAGCGCAAATACTCACGCCATTGGCGACAAAGCAAATAAAGTAGTACTTGATGCCTATCAAAATGTGTTTAAAAAAACGGGCGGTATATTACTGCGAAACCGAATAGAGCACGCCCAAATTGTAACCCCTGATGATATCCCTCGCTTTAAAGCGTTAAAAATAATCCCTTCAATGCAGCCGGTGCATGCCACTTCTGATATGCATATGGCAGAGCAGCGTTTAACTGAAAAACAACTAAGCGGCGCCTACGCGTGGCAAACATTTTTACAGCAAGGTTCGGTTGTTGCAGCGGGCTCTGATTACCCTGTAGAGCTTGCAAATCCATTTGATGGTTTGTATTCAGCCATCACACGCATGGATCATAACAAACTACCGGAAAACGGCTGGCGTGCAAGTGAAGTACTAAGCCGCGAAGATGCATTACGTGCATTTACTCTTGGCGGCGCCTATGCAGCTCATCAAGAATTTAAGGTGGGTAGTTTAGAAAAAGGTAAATGGGCCGACTTTATTTTAATTGATAAAGACTACTTTAAAGTGCCTGTTGAGGAGATATACAAAACAAACGTACTGCAAACATGGGTAGCAGGAATAAAGCGATACGAAAAAACTAAGACAGAAAATACCACCGAAAAATAAAACTAAAAAAGGGTTAACGCAAGTTAACCCTTTTTGGTTGTGTAGGAAGGCACTTTTAGCTAAACATGTTTTTCACATCTTTTAGCATGTCGTTGTACTCATCACTTGTGAATAGCTGCATAGACGGTATAACGCCTTTGTCTATATACGTTTGCAGCGCTGCAGACTTATCAGAAACCTGTAACGTGCCCTCTAAAATAGCCCCTACTCGAATAAAATCCACGTAACTTACTTTTTCAGGTTTGTAACTTGGGTCAGCCCAGCTCTGAGCTACATCAACAAACTCTTTAGGGAATTCCCACGCTTGCATAATAGATGAGCCAACCTTTCCGCTAAGCTTTTGAATTGCATGAGCCAAAAAGCTTGGATTAGCAAATACCTCTGGGTGGCGCTCAGCTTCAGTTAAAATTGGTAATACACCAATATTATAAACAAGTGCGGCGAGTGTAATAGAATCGCGGTTAAGTGACGTGTGCTTACTATTTTTTAAATAAAACTCCATAAGTGATATTGAATGGCTAGCAACGGTTAATGTTTTTTGCCATGCCTTACCCATGTAGCCTTTAATTAGCTCATTATTTGATACAAATAATTGTTCCATAGCCATAGCTGTAGCAATGTTTTTAATTTGACGTAATCCAATACGAGTCACTGCTTGTTGTAAATTAGATACTTTTACAGAACGTCCCATAATCGCACTATTAGCTACTTTTATCATACGAGCTGAAAGCGCTGGATCTTGTGAGATTACATCTGACATTTGGATTAAATTCACATCTGGGTTATCTGCAGCTTGGCGAACCTTAATTGCTACTTCAGGTAGCGTTGGTAAAACCAACGTATCGTTATTTATTCTATCGACTAGAATCGTTAATAAAGCGTTTTCTGTAGACATAAAGCTGCCATCCTTTTGTGTTCAGCCTGTAAAGTAACTGCAAACTCAGGCAGTTAATTTTCGTATTAGTAATATAATTAGTATTGTCTAACTTACCGATAAAGTTAAGAAAATTATAGAAGTTTATTTTTATTTATAATGCTTTACCGCTCATGCTTGCCTTACAACGCCAAATACTTGCTATTTACCATTTAGTTTTGCTTTAATGCACTCACAATAAGGAAGCGTTTGTACATACTTAATATTTTAACTAAAGCAGTACAAAT
Organism: Pseudoalteromonas sp. SG43-3; assembly: GCF_014164385.1. Lineage (NCBI taxonomy): Bacteria > Pseudomonadati > Pseudomonadota > Gammaproteobacteria > Alteromonadales > Pseudoalteromonadaceae > Pseudoalteromonas > Pseudoalteromonas sp. SG43-3. The sequence continues at coordinate 228,456 of NZ_JACJFC010000001.1, read as the reverse complement.
TATTAAACTTACTTTTTAACAGGCAATATAATGATCTTAAATAAAATTAGCCAAGCAATTATGCTCTCTGGTGTTGTTTTTCTTAGCGCATGTTCTGAACAAGCGCCGTCTTCTACCGACAACACAGCCGTAGAGCTTGCTCAAAAAAGCAGTGCACAGTCAGGCCCTAAGCTTATTAATGCAGATAAACAACGTTTAGATATTTACACCGACTTTAGCTTACAAAGTGATTTATCGCACTTAAGCGATAATCAACGAGCAATGGTTGCAAAGCTTATTGACGCTTCAAAAATAATGGATGAGTTATTTTGGAAGCAAGCATTTGGTGAAAATAAAGATGCTTTTTTAGCAAAACTAAACGATGAAAAAGTACGTAAATTTGCTGATATTAACTATGGTCCATGGGATCGTTTAAATGGTGATGAAGCATTTTTATCCAGCTATAAAGAAAAACCTCTTGGCGCACAGTTTTACCCTGCTGATATAACCAAAGAAGAGTTAAACAATGCAGACGTTGAAGATAAAACAGGGCTTTATTCTGTAATTAAGCGTGATGAGCAAGGTAAGCTTTACAGCGTGCCTTATTCAAAAGAATACGCTGATGAGCTTGCAAAAGCCGCTGATATTTTACGTGATGCAAGCAAACTTGCTGACGATAAAGAATTTGCTAACTATCTAAACTTGCGTGCCGATGCTCTACAAAAAGATGACTTTCAAGTATCTGACTTTGCTTGGATGGATATGAAAAATAACCCAGTAGATGTGGTTATTGGTCCAATTGAAACTTATGAAGATCAATTATTTGGTTACCGCGCAGCTTATGAATCTTACGTACTTATTAAAGATTTAAAATGGAGCGAACGCTTAGCTAAGTTTGCAGCATTTTTACCTGAACTTCAAAAAGGCTTACCTGTAGATGCTAAGTACAAACAAGAAGTACCAGGCTCTGACGCCGACCTAAATGCATATGATGTTGTTTACTACGCTGGGCATTCAAACGCGGGTAGTAAAACAATAGCAATTAACTTACCAAACGATGAGCAAGTACAGCTAGAAAAAGGAACTCGTCGTCTGCAACTTAAAAACGCAATGCGTGCTAAATTTGATAAAATTTTAGTGCCAATTTCAGAGCAGTTAATTGTACCAGAGCAGCGTAAACACATTACTTTTGACGCATTTTTTGCCAATACGATGTTCCATGAAGTGGCTCACGGTTTAGGTATTAAAAATACAATCACAGGTAAAGGTACTGTTCGTCAATCACTACAAGAACACGCAAGTGCACTTGAAGAAGGTAAAGCCGATATTTTAGGTCTATACATGATTGAACAGTTACTTAAAAAAGGCGAAATTACTGAAGGCACTATTGAAGATTATTACACCACCTTCATGGCAGGTATATTCCGCTCAGTTCGTTTTGGCGCATCAAGCGCGCATGGTAAAGCAAATATGATCCGCTTTAACTTTTTTGCTCAAGAAGGTGCTTTTTCTAAAAATGAAGAAGGCTTATACCGCGTTAATATGGAAAAAATGAGCATTGCAATGGCCAAGCTTTCTCGCTTAATTTTAACCTTACAAGGTGATGGCGATTACGAAAAAGTAGATCAACTAATTGCAACGCATGGCGACATTAAAGAAGAACTTGCTAAAGACTTAGAAAAACTAAGCAAAGCTAATATCCCTGTAGATGTAACATTTAAGCAAGGTAAGGAAGTACTAGGGCTTAAATAAGTTTAGTTAAACTTAGTTAAACCCTAAAAAAGCGTTGCAGCTTAAAACTGCAGCGCTTTTTTTAGCTCTGTGATTTGTAGATCTGTATAAGGCACTGCTGGGTGTTTACCCCATATTGGCGCAGGCCATGCAGCATCACTCGTAAAACGCGCAATATGATGAATATGTAATTGCGGCACCATATTACCTAAAGCCGCTATGTTTAATTTATCAGGTTTAAATACATCCATTAATAATTTACTTAGCTTGGCTGACTCTTTTAAATAAACAATTTGATCATCCTCAGATAAATCAATTATCTCTTTTAAGTTAGCCTGCCTAGGCACTAATACAAACCACGGATACAAGCTGTCGTTCAATAAAAGTACTTTACACAACGGCCAATCGGCAAGTTCTATACAGTCGCGTTTAAGTTCTGGCGCTAGTTTAAATTCAGGGTGAGTCATTGCTATGTCCTACTTTGTCTTTGATAATCGCCACTTTATAGCATTTAGTTGCAGTTGCACACGCTTGGCTTTACCATCAAAGCAATATTTATAATAAGCTAAGGCAACCTTGTGCTAAAAAAAATAAAACACCTCTCACTAGCTATACCGTTAATGGTTGGCGCTATTAGTGTTCAAGCAAAACCTTTATCGCTGGAGCGAATTTTTGACGATCCGAGCCTTTCTGGTAAATCACCTGTACAACTTAAATTTTCGCCTGACGGCAGCCGTGTAACTTACCTACAAGGCAAAAGCGATGACTACAACCGCTACGATTTATGGGAATACAATCTAAAAGATAACACCAACCGTGTGCTAGTTGATTCGGCAAAGTTATTTTCAGGCCCAGAAAACCTATCAGATGAAGAAAAAGCACGCCGCGAACGCCAACGTATTTTTGGTAAAGGCATACTTGAATACAAATGGTCTAAAGATGGCAAAGCACTTTTATTCCCACTCAATGGTGACCTTTATTATTACGATTTAGCCTCAGCTAAAAGTAAAAAACTAACCGACACTGAAGCATTTGAAACCGATGCACGCTTTTCACCTAAAGGTAACTACGTATCGTTTATTCGAGAGCAAAACCTTTATGCTTTAGAGCTTGAATCAGGTAAAGAGATTCAGCTTAGTAAAGATGGCGGCGGCGTAATTAAAAATGGTATGGCCGAATTTGTTGCTCAAGAAGAAATGAGCCGTATGACAGGTTACTGGTGGTCAGGTGATGAAACTAAAATTGCCTATACCCGCGTTGACGAAACCCCTGTAAAAGAAGCTATCCGTAACGAAATTTACGCTGATGAAGTTAAATTATTTAACCAGCGCTACCCGTTTACAGGTACCGATAATGTTAAAATTCAACTTGGTGTGGTTAAGCTAAACGACCAAAAAGTAGATTGGATTGATTTAGGTAAAGATGAAGACATTTACATTGCACGCGCTAAATGGCTAAAAGACGGCAATACACTTTCGTACCAATGGCAAAATCGCTCGCAACATAAATTAGAACTGCGTTTTTATAACAGCGAAACTAAAGCCCAAAAAGTAGCGCTGACCGAAAATAGCGAAACGTGGATTAACCTACATTTTGATCTTGAGTTTTTAAAAGACAAAAAACACTTTGTATGGGCATCTGAGCGCGACGGCTTTAAACATTTATATCTGTATCGTACAAACGGTCAACTTGTTCGCCAGATTACCTCAGGTGACTGGGCTGTTGATAGCTTAAAAGGTATTGATGAGAAAAAAGGCATTGTGTATTTTGCCGGTCGAAAAGATACACCGCTTGAAAGCCATTTATACAGCGCGCCTTTATTTAAAAAAGGCGATTCTAAACGTATTACCGAAAAAGGTCAGTACCACAATGTTGTGCTAGCAAAGGACAATAAAACCTTTATCGATAATAGCTCGTCTGATAATAAACCAAACTCAGCAGCACTTCGTAAAGTAAACGGTGAATTTATTACCTGGCTTGAAGAAAATAAGCTTGATAGTAGCCACCCCCTTACTCCTTATTTAAGCGACTTAACAAAACCAGAATACGGCACAATTAAAGCCGATGATGGTCAAGTTATGCATTACCGTTTATTTAAGCCTAGCACCATTGCTGATGGCAAAAAGCACCCTGTTATTGTTAACGTATACGGCGGCCCGCATGCTCAACGAGTGACGAATAGCTGGCGCAGTAAAAACTTGTACTTTCAGTACATGGCGCAACAAGGTTACGTAATTTTTCAACTGGATAACCGTGGTTCGTACAACCGTGGTAAAAAGTTTGAAGATGCTATTTATAAACATTTAGGTGTGGTTGAAGTTGCCGATCAAATTAAAGGCGTAGAGTTTTTACGTACACTTGATTACGTTGATCCACAACGCATCGGTGTTTATGGCCACAGCTACGGCGGCTACATGGCACTTATGACTATGTTTAAAGCGGGCGATTACTTTCAAGCCGGCGTATCAGGTGCTCCAGTAACCGATTGGGCTCTATACGATACACATTACACAGAGCGTTATTTAGGTCACCCCGATACAAATGCTAAAGGCTATGAAGACAGCGCAGTATTTCCATATGCTGATGGCTTAAAAGGCCCATTAATGATTTACCATGGAATGGCTGATGACAACGTATTGTTTACGCATTCAACTAAGTTGTTTAAACAACTGCAAGATAACGAAAAGCAGTTTGAAATGATGACCTACCCAGGCTCTAAGCACAGCCTACGCGGTAAACAAGTGCAAACACACTTACATCAAACAATTACAAACTTCTTTAATCGCCATTTTGACGTTAAATAAGCAAGTAAAGTAATAACAGACTAAAGGCTGATTGATAAATCAGCCTTTTTTTTGCATTAATAGGCGTTAAGCCTAGATTAAACTCTTTTTTTAGCTACGCTTATTCTATGCGCTAAAGCGCACACTTTTTGAGGATAAATGTATGCCTAATCTACGAAGTTTTAGTATATCCCAGCGTTTTTCACTGTTAATAGCCATCGTTGTATTTGGACTAATAATACTTAGTATATCGAGCCTAACTCATCAATATAGTTCGCTAAAAGACGAGCAATACATAAAAACACAAAATGTAGTAGAAACGGCGTACAGTATAATCGAGCACTATTATGCGCTTGAACAAGATAACACTCTCACTCAACAACAAGCTCAATCACAAGCACTTAATGCAATAAAAGCACTGCGCTACGACAAAACCAATTACTTTTGGATTAACAATTACCAGCCAACAATGGTTATGCACCCTATAAAACCTGCGCTTGATGGAAAAGATTTAACTAATAACAAGGACCCTGACGGCAAAGCATTGTTTGTTGATATGGTAAATATAGTTAAACGCTCTGGCGAGGGATTTATCCCTTATAAATGGCCAAAACCAGGTAAAGATAAACCGGTTGAAAAAATCGCATTTGTTAAAGGTTTTAATCAATGGCAGTGGATTATTGGCTCGGGTGTTTACCTTGATTCAATTGACGAAGCATTTAGCGAGCAACGTAACCTTATAGTCATCAGTGCAATAATTATGATTATTGCTGTTATTTTACTTAGTTACTTTATAGGTAAGAGTATTTTAATACCGACTCGCTTAGCAGCCGATATGATGAAAGACATTTCTCAAGGCGAAGGCGATTTAACCCGTAAATTAAATGAATCCGGTAATGATGAAATATCTGAACTATCACGTTCATTTAATTTATTTGCTCTAAAAATGCGAGAGTCACTTGTTCATGTAGCACAAAGTGCAAACGATGTAAGCGAACATGCGCATACAGTTGACGACTCAAGTAGAACAAGCCACTCATTTATTGAGCTTCAAAACGATAGTTCAACCCAAGTTGCAGCTGCAATGGAGCAAATGACTCACCAAATACACGATGTGAGCCGTAACGCTGAAGCCGCAGAGCAAGCAGCTAAGGATGCAGCACAAAATGCATCAACGGGTAAAAATGTGGTTGCGCAAACAATTACAGCAATAGAAACGCTCTCAAGCAACATTGAAACAGTAAGCCGTGTAACAGAAGATTTAGCCAACGAGAGCCATAATATAGGCTCTGTGCTTGATGTAATAAGAAGTATATCGGAGCAGACAAACTTACTGGCATTAAACGCTGCCATTGAGGCTGCTCGCGCAGGAGAGCATGGTCGAGGATTTGCTGTTGTTGCAGATGAAGTAAGAACACTGGCCAGTCGTACAGGGCAAAGTACTGACGAAATTCAAACCATGATCACTAAACTACAAGAAGGTGCAAAAGCAGCAGTAGAAGCAGTTAAATCAAGCCAAGCACTTTCAGTTTCTACCGTAGAGCAGGCGTCATCAGCCAATACTTCACTTAATGAAATAGAACGACTTGTTTCAATTATTACCGAAATGAACAGCCAAATAGCACGTGCCACAGAACAACAAACGCAAGCTGCCGACGAGGTTAATTTGCGTATTAATGAGCTATCTCAATCAACTGAGCAATCATTAAATAATACTAAGCAGCTTACCGATGCCAGTGATAACCTCAAACAAAGTAGCGAAGGTCTTTCGAGCGTAGTTAATCGTTTTAAATTAGATTAATCGATAGCGTTCTCATAAAATGCAAAAGCCCTGAATTAACAGGGCTTTTTTATTACATGTAAGTTTTTAGCTTACAAACAATAACGTGCAAACAAGCTCGTTACTGATGCAGCTGTTGGCTTACCATGCTGCCAATCACCGCCTTCAACACCGCTACCTGCTATATCCATATGAACATAAGGTAGAGGCTGTGCAGAGTCGTTACCGTGCTTATCAAGCCCACCAACAATAGCCATAAACGCCATAGGGAACTGATGTCCACGAGCAGTAACGGCAGATGCTGCGTTATTGCTAGATAAAACATCGTCAGCTAGCGTACGTGGTTTAATAAAGTCGTAGTCTTCACGGCGTGAACGCGATACTTCAGCGCCATCGGCCCACAAATCTCCAAGGTCAGCTATTTGACGTGAAACACCAGCACTACGAGCTGGACCATTTTCAACATACGCACCGTAAGGACCCATTGCGCGAGCTGCATGACCCGTTAATGTAGCAACAGTAAACAGCGTTGGATTAACCTCACCTTTAGCTAAATCTTTCATTTCGCTAAGCAGGTCGCCCATTGCTAAACGCCCTTCTGCATCGGTATTACCAATACGGACACGAACACCTTCACGGCTAGTAATAATTTCATCTGGCACAAAACAATCTGAGCCAATAGAGTTACGAACAACAGCTAAGTACGAGACCACTTTAACGCCTTTAGGCTGATAATCAGCAACGGCTTTCATAAAGCCCGCAACAGAAGCTGCGCCGCCTTTATCACGGCTCATGCCTGCCATATGGCCGCCTACTTTTAAATCTGCACCGCCTGTATCGTATACAAGGCCCTTACCTACAAACATAAGTGTGCGAGTAATTTCGCCCTCTGGTACATATTCAAGCTTGACAACACGTGGGTGATGGCGCTCAACTGCATACGATGCGCGAGCAACTGTACTTAGCATTGGGTAGTTTTTATCAATAGCTGCAATATCATCAATTACGTCAACTGCAATGTTTGAGCCTTTAAACAATTCAACGCAGTAATCAGCAAAACGTGGGGGAGCCATACGCTCAGGTTCAGTACCACACAGGTCACGCGCTGCATATTGGCCAGCTGCAATTGCATTAACAGCTTTAATAGTTTGCTCGCTTGCGCCAACTAAACCAATCTGTGTAATTGGTTCAATGCTTTCACCGTGATATTCACGCGCTTCTAATGGCTGCCATAAGGCTTGGCAAGCGCCTAAATAAGCAACCTCTAAAGCATGCTGATAACGGCTATCGCCATTTAAATTTGGTAAAAATAATGCAGGGTTAATACTGCCCGACGCTTTTGCTTCGTTAATTGCTAATTTAGCAGCATCAAAATAACGACGCACGTCGTCGTAATCTCTATTTAACGGACCGGTTGGCGCAAGTACAACGCGCTTGTTTTCAATTACTAATAAAGTAACTTGCTTACCGATGCGAGAATCTACGTTTGCTTGAGCTAAAATAGCATCACGTAATGAGTTATTTGGTAACTGAGAAAAGTCATTACTAATAATAATAAGCGCATCATGAGATGTGCATTCAAGGCTTGCACTAACCGCTTGAGGGTATGCCATAAATAAGGTCCTGTTAGAAAACATAAGCCCCTATTATCGTCGATTTAAATATTGAAGACCAGCAAGGAGCGATGAGCTAATCACATAACCTATCAATAAATGGCAACTTGGAGTTACAGGCTTTACAGCTTAATCGAGAATACTAAGTTGGAAGTTTTGCTCTGGCTCGTTTTTAATGCCAACGCCTATGCCAAGTAATCTTACAGGCTGTTGTAGCCCACGCTGGTAGGCCTTAGTAAACAGTTGGATAAATATTTCTGTGTTGAGCTCGTGGTATACCTGATCGGCAGAGGTCACTACAAAATTTGCAAACTTCACCTTAACACTCAATTTATTAATACGGTTTCGTAACTGCTGTTTATTAAGCCTTAAAACTAATTCGTCTAACAACCTTGGCAGCTCATCTAAGCACTCTTGCAAACTTGTTTTGTTGTACTCGTAGGTATGTTCAACACTCAGCGATTTTCTTATACGATCTGTGGATACTTTACCAACATACTCACCTGCACATTTTTGATAAAGCGACACACCAAAATTACCCACATGTTGCTGCATCCAGTTAACGCCTTTTTCACGTACATCCTTGCCGGTATATAAGCCTTTTAAATTTAGCTTTTCGAGCGTTACTTTGCCCACTCCTGGAATTTTCCCAAGCGGTAATTGCGCTAAAAAGTCATCGACCTCATCAGGCAAAACGACAAATTGACCATTCGGTTTATTTTCGTCACTGGCTATTTTGGCAATAAATTTAATCGGTGCAATACCAGCTGATGCAGTGAGCCCTGTAGTATTGTAAATATCGGCTCTTATTTGCTGTGCAATAAGTGTGGCACTGCCTTTACAAGCGGTGCTGTCTGTTACATCTAGGTAGGCTTCGTCTAAAGAAAGGGGTTCAATTAAGTTTGTATAGCGGCTAAATACTTCACGTATTTGGTTTGAAGCTTCTTTGTATACAGCCATGCGCCCTGGGACAATAACTAAATCGGGGCATAATTGTTTAGCATGATAGTTCGACATAGCCGATCGCACGCCATACTCTCTAGCTATATAGTTAGCGGTTGAGAGCACGCCTCGTCGGCTATTGCCTCCAATAGCAAGCGGTACACATGCAAGTTTTGGATTATCTCGCATTTCTACTGCTGCATAAAAGCAATCCATGTCTATGTGAATAAACTTCTTCATCACCACAACAAAAACTGGTTATTTATACAGTCATTATTATAGAATCAAATGTGATAAGCAAGCCTAGGGCCTGTTTATCTTTCGAGGTTAAATTTGCAGCAGTATGTTTGGTATTTAGGCAAGGCAGAGCCTATGTAGTGTGGTTATTCCCCATAAATAGGCGATAACGTAGCACAAATGCCAAACATACGCTGCCCGAAGGGTTCTGCCTAGGGGCAATTTACTCTTTGTTGCCTACATGGATGTAGGTAAGGGGCGTGAGCAGGACGCGGAAGCTTTGCTCGGTTTTTACTTAGCCCACTAGGTCACAAACCTCGCGCCGCGATTAAATAGCCCCTAGATTGAACAAATTTTAATCCTGAAAGGTCAACAGGCCCTACTAGTTAACGATTAAAAAAAGTGTTTATTGTCCTCCGATCTCTTATAACCACGTAGCCAATACATAACCTCAAATAAAAATCCTGCCAACATTAAAATGATAGCGCCAGATTCATTCCCCATCGCGTAACAGGTAAAAGAGGCTATAAAAACCAAACAAGCTAAGGACCAATTAATTATATTCTGCATATTATTACCTTTGTGTGTGTTTTTGTGTGTCTGTGTAATTTAACTGTAGACCTAAAATTAAACAGGTACAATCATCTTATAAAAAAACATGCCATTAATTACCTTGAGCTCGTAACACCATGTTGATAATCTAAGTACTTTAAAAATCAAGGGCCAATAAATAATGCAAACGTTTAAAGATCAGCACCCTATTCATACCGATATCACCGTAGCATGGGCTGATATGGATGCGCTACAACACGTAAATAATGTAGTGTATTTACGTTACTTTGAAATAGCCCGAATCGACTTTTTAAATAAAATAAATTTGTTCGACACAATAAGCCCAAACGGTGTGGGCCCAGTAATAAGCGAAAATAACGTTCGCTATAAACGCCCAGTAACTTTTCCCGACACACTCACTGTAGGCGTTACAATTACAGATCTTAAAACAGATCGCTTTACCATGAACTACACAGTTTACAGCCATGCACAAAAAGCAATAACGACTACGGGTGCATCTAAAGTTGTAATGTTTGATTTTACTACAGGGCAAAAAGCCCCAATCTCCGAGCCTCTTTTATCGGCTTTAATCAGCCATGCTCAAAACTAATTTAGTTAAGGAATTTTTATGCAATACAACCCACTAGGTAGCAGTGGCGTAAACGTATCTCGAGTGTGCCTAGGGAGTATGACTTGGGGTAAACAAAATACTCAAAGCGACGCTGATGAACAAATAGCCTACGCGCTAGAGCAAGGCGTAAACTTTATTGATACAGCCGAAATGTATGCTGTACCTCCTTCGCCAGAGACCTATGGTAAAACCGAGGAAATTATTGGCAATTGGCTATCGCGTAATCAGCAAAAGCGCAGCGATGTGGTACTAGCTACAAAAATTGCAGGCAATGGATTATCGTGGGTACGTGATGGCGGCAATATTACTCGCCAAACAGTAATAGAAGCCGTGGATGATTCACTTAAGCGACTTCAAACAGACTACATTGATTTATATCAACTACATTGGCCAAACCGCTCTACCCCTCACTTTGGCAGACAATGGCCCGGCACTCTTAAATTTACCGACGTAAATACACAAGAGCAGCAAGCTAGTATGCTTGATATTCTAGAAGGCCTTAATGAATGTGTTAAAGCAGGTAAAATTAAGCACTGCGGTTTATCTGACGATACGCCATGGGGTATAAGCCAGTTTTTAAGTTTGGCCAAAGAGCATAACTTACCGCGTATGGTATCTATTCAAAATGAGTTTAGCTTAGCGCACGCTAAAGACTGGCCGTATTTAATAGAACAATGTGTACACGAAGATATTGCCTACTTACCGTGGTCGCCTTTAGCAGCCGGTTTATTAACGGGAAAATACCTAAACGGTGCTCGCCCAGAAGGTTCTCGTTGGACCTTCATGCAGCGTAACGGTATTTTTAGAGATACACCCAATGCAGAGCAAGCAACTAAGCAGTATGTTGAGCTGGCTCATGCAAACAATATTACTCCAGCACAACTAGCCTTAGCATGGTGTAACCAAGTAGATGGCGTAACTTCTTCAATTATTGGGGCAACATCTATAGCTCAATTAAAGGAAGATATAGACGCATTTAGCATAACGCTAAACGACGAAATTCTTAGTGAGATTAACACCATATTTAGAAACCATCCGATGCCTTATTAAGCATGTATGAGTTAAAAGCAGCCTTGAATGAGGTTGCTTTTTAACTAAAATATTTGACCCTACTACAACCAACACTATACTTTTATTAAGTTTTCTTAATTCAACGAACACTTATCAATGCTGAAAAACGGATACTATGCATTTTGCTTATTAATTGTATTCAACGCGCACGCCGTTGAGCAAAAAGTACAACCTCTAGAAGAGATTATTTGGCTGCAAAGTTACACGCCCCCTTTTCATATAGCTAAAAGTGAAAGCGCACCACAAGGCGGTATTTGCGACAACCTAACCGAGCAACTCATCAGAACCATAACTGATGTAAAACATACTCGCTTAATTGTTCCTCAGCAGCGTATAAATAAATATTTAAATGAAGGGAAAAATGTATGTTTTCCGTGTGTTATTTATAAAAAAAATAATAACCAACAACTTAACTACTCAAATCCAACAACGGTATATCCCCCATTTTCAATTATCACGACTAAAGAGCTAAAGCCGCAATTAGAAGAAAAGCACGGCTCGCCTATTCACCTTATTAATTTATTAACCGACCCGCAATATGTATACGGGCAAGCGGCTGCACGTAAATTTACAACTAAAATTAATACAATTATTGAAAATACAAAACGAGATAAAGAGTCTTCGTTAAGTTGGAGTAGCGAAAATGAAAGTCAGGCTGTTATAGCACGCTTGAGTCACGGCTTTTTAGACTACTCAATTGATTACCCGTTTATGGCTGATTACTTTAATAAACAAGGGGAGTATACGAATATAGAAAGTGTGCCAATTGCAGAAAATGACATTCAATTTATAAGAGGAGCAATAGGCTGTGCGGCTAAAGCACCTAATAATTTTGCAGAGCAAGCCCTTAAAAAAATTAACCGCGCATTAAAAAATAATGTACTTCAATCGCCTGAGTATCAACAAAGTCAGCATAATTGGCTTAAAACCACCTTTACTGACTTTGATAAACACTACCAACAGCAAGTCATTAATTTTTACTTACTTGCCACTGATGCTCAAGCAAACACTGATCATTAGCATAAAGCGCCACTGCAAAAATACTTTTAGCTGTTACCTCACCTACGCCCGACGGTGTACCTGTCATTATTACATCACCGTCTTCTAAGCTCATAAATTCACTAATTTCTTGTAAAATTGAGTCAGGGTTGTGCAGCATAAAATGAGTATCACCTCGCTGAATCACTTCATTATTAATTTTAAGTTCAAAGGTAAAGTGCTTCATTGCATCAGTTAGCGCTACAAAATCAGTTAAAATTACAGAGCCGTCGAACGCTTTAGCGCGCTCCCATGGAAGCCCTTTATTTTTTAATTTACTTTGCGCAGTACGCTTAGTTAAATCAAGGCCGAGTCCAACACCTGCAAATTTTTTATCTTTAACTACAAAACATAGCTCGGTTTCATAATGCAGCGTATCGCCGTTGTGAGCTGCAAATAACGTATTAGTAATTGCGCTATTTGGCTTATTAAATAAAACCATTTGATCTGGCGTTTCGTTATTTAGCTCTGCAATGTGTGCGGTATAATTACGACCAACACACACTACTTTTGATGGTGTTAATTCTTCAGATACTAACTTTATTGAATGCATATAAATAATGTCTCAGTTATTGGACCTGTTGACCTTTCAGGATTAAAATTTGTTCAATCTAGGGGCTATTTAATCGCGGCGCGAGATTTGTAACCTAGTGGGCTCGATAACTGCTCCTGCGTTATTCTACTGACTTACATCCCTGTACGAATAAGTAAAAACCGAGCAACAAAGAGTAAATAGCCCCTGGGCAGAACCCTTCGGGCAGCGCATATTTGGCATTTGTGCTACGTTATCGCCTATTTATGGGGAATAACCACACTACATAGACTCTGCCTTGCCTAAATACCAAACAAACTGCTGCAAATTTAACCTCGAAAGATAAACAGGCCCTAGCTAATAAGCGTTTCAAGTAAGCTCAAATTAATAGGTTTAAGTAAAACTCGGTCAATATTTAAATCTTTTATTTCTCTTGGATCTGGCTCTGCGCCACTTACAATCACTAAACGTAATTCAGGGTATCGTTCATTAATTTGCTGGCCTAAGTCAACGCCACGACCATCAGGTAAATGCATATCTAACAATACCTTATTAAATTGCTGGTCGTGATTAAGTATTTGCAAACATTGTGCGCAGCTAGACGCAATGACGGTTTCAACGCCTAAACTTTCTAAAAGTAGTTGCGTAATTTGCGCTGCATCATGATCGTCTTCCACAAGTAAAAAGCGCTGCTTTTTCTCGGTTAAGCCATTACTACGATTTATATCTTTAGCTTGCGGTGCATGCTCTGGCGCTACCAAGTAATCTTGCAAACATTGATATAAAGCCGCGCTATCAACAGGCTTTGGTATTACATCGTTAAAACCAAGTGCAGCAAGCTCCTCATGTATGCCTTTCATAGTAGCTGCAGTGAGCGCAATTATTGGGCCTTTGTAGCCCATTTTTCTAAGCTCTATGGTAGCTTCCTTGCCGCCCATTACAGGCATATGAATATCAATAAAAATAATATCGTAAGGCGCTTTATACGCATCTGCTATGCGTACTTTTTCAAGTGCTTGCTGGCCATGTTCGGCATAATCTACGCGCGCACCACAGGTACTGATCATATGACCAACTAGCATGCGTAAATCACGTAAATCATCAACCACTAATACTCGCCCATGCACTTTGCATGGAGCCGATTTACTTTGTAATTGTGGGGCACTACTAAAATTAAGTACTTGTCGTTCTACTTCGCTAATATCACCTGGATATACCGAAATCGTAAATGTAGAACCTTTGCCTATTTCAGAGTGCAAACTAATATCACCGTGCATACGCGCTAACAATTCAGCACATATTGCCAAACCTAAGCCTGCGCCACCTACAGAGCGTGATTCTACATCGGCTATTTGTTCAAATGGCTTAAATATGAGTTCTTGTTTTTCAGGGGCAATGCCCATACCTGAATCTTTAATGCTAAAAAATAGCATTTCGCGATCATCAACCCATTGCATCCACGCATTAACAACAATTTCGCCTTTATCGGTAAATTTAACCGCATTGTTTATTAGATTTATTAAAATTTGACGAACTCTTGTTGCATCCAGTCGTGCAACCAAAGGTAATGGCTGATGTGATTCAAAGCGCAGCGTAAGGCCCTTATCAAGAACCGATACGCGCATTAGCGTGTATACATCGGCAAGCATGCTATCAAGGTTAACTTCGCTTAGGGTCAGTTCCAGTTTATCGGCTGCTATTTTAGATAAGTCGAGCACGTCGTTTAACAAGCTCAATAAGTGTTTACCGTTTCGATAAATAACACCCAATTCATTTTCAGCTTGCTGACTAAAATCGCTCTGCATTAACAGTTCGGTGTAGCCTAAAATAGACGATAGAGGAGTACGTAACTCATGGCTCAAATGAGCTAAAAATCGATCTTTTGAACGGTTTTCGGCTTCAGCTTTTAAGCGTTCTACTCTCTCGCCTTCAACATCTTTACGTGCCAAAGCATAACGAATAGCACGCGCAAAGCGGCTCGAACTCATTTCTGTTTTAATTAAGTAATCTACTGCACCGGCATCAAGCGCCGCCGAGTCTAACTCGTCGTTTGACTGCCCGGTAAGCATAATAATGGGACCGCTAAAGCCATTGGCAATTGCTTCTTTTAATACATCTAAACCATTCGATGCACCCAAGCGGTAATCAAGCAGGCAAATGTCGTGCTCATTTTTACTAAGCGTTGCAATTGCCTGCTCTGGAGAGCTTATCCATTGAATGTTAAACGTGTGTGAATCCAATTGGTCCAGATAGTCGCAGGTGAGTATGTAATCATCTTCATCGTCTTCTACAAGCAGCAACTGAGTCACTTTATCTAACATACAATCTCCATTAATCGTTAAATGTTGTCGGTAGCTCTACAAATTCTACCCAGTATTTTCCTAGCGTTTTCATTAAATCAACCAAACCATCAAACGTTACTGGTTTTGTAATGTAAGATGCAGCACCTAAGTTATACCCTTTAACCATGTCTTCTTCTTGTTTAGACGTAGTTAATATAACAACCGGAATGCCCTTTAAGTTAGGGTTTCCTTTTATAGCTTCAAGCGCTTCACGGCCATCCATTCTAGGCATATTTAAATCAAGTAATATAAGTCCAGGACGCGGCGAAACTGCTTTGTCTTCAAACTTACCTTTACGCTCTAAATACTCAAGCAACTCAACGCCATCTTCAACAAAATGAAGCTCGTTAAGTACACGACTTTCAGCAAGGGCATCTTGTGTTAACAAACGATCATCTTCATCGTCGTCTGCCATTAAAATAGTAATCGGTTTTACTTTTGAATAGGGCATTTAAGCCTCTCCTTGCAATGTGAAAAGCTCAGCTTCCACAGGTAGTTTTATAATAAAGGTTGCACCTTCACCGTCTTTACTTTGGGCTGTAATTGTTCCGCCGTGGCGCTCCACAATACGCCTACATACAGAAAGGCCAATACCCGTGCCTTTATATTGTGAGCGTCCATGCAAGCGCTGAAACGGTACAAATATTTTATCGGCATAGTCTTGTGAAAAACCAATACCGTTATCTTCTATGGTAATAACTTGAAAACTTAAATGAGTATTATGATCAGAGCTGAAAATATCTTCATCTTGATAACTAATTTTTATGTGTGGGTTTACGTCGGGACGCCTAAATTTAACAGCGTTCGACAACAAGTTTAAAAACAGCTGCTGCATTTGGCTTTTATCGGCCTGAATAACTGGTAAATCATCTACATCAATTTGTGCTTCAGACTCTTTTATCGCAATCTCTAAATCACTTAATATATCAGCTACAACTTCATTTAAATTCGTGTCATCAAAATCTTTACCACGCGTTGTAATTCGCGAAAACTCTAATAAGTCGTTAATCAAGTTAGACATACGCTGCGCTGCATTTTTCATGCGCCCAATGTAATCCATCCCCTTTTCACCCAATTCATCTTTAAACATGGTTTCAAGACGGTCGCTAAAGGCTTGGATTTTTCTAAGAGGTTCTTGTAAATCATGGCTTGCTACAAAAGCAAACTCTTCAAGCTCTCGGTTACTACGGCTCAATTCATCTGAATATAATGTTAGCTCTTGTGTCCGCTCAGAAACCTTCATTGCTAATGTTTCGTTTTGTTTTTCAAGCTCAAAACGATATTGTGCTGCATTTCTCAAATTAAGGCGCGTCATAATAAACATACCAATAATCAGTAACGCACTCGTTATTGCTGTTATAGCGAATGTAATTTTAGCTTCATTTTTAATCTGTGCTAATTTAGAAAAATGGCTTACTTTAAAGAGTAATTCACGGTCTTGAATTTCATTAACATACTCTCTAATTTGCTTATAAAGCTTTCTTCCTTTATGCGTATTTAATACATACAACGCACGTCTTTCTTTGTCATCTAGCGCAAGGTTTACAGTTTGTTTTAATTCTTTAATTTTACTATCTACAAGAACTAACAACTGGGCTATACGCTCAGCTTGACCGTCAATCTCAGAGTGAAGCGACTTGACATGATCTGTTTGCGCTTCAATTTGGCCTACAGCATCGTAGTACGGCGTTAAATAGTCAGTCTCTTCTGTCAATAAATAACCACGCTGCCCAGACTCAGCCTGCACTATGGATAGATGCAGCTTCTCAATTGCAGTGGTTAGCATGCTAGTGTTGTCTAAACTTTTTTGGGTTTGTGTTAAGCCTTGAATCGTATTCAATGCTAAAAATGCGTTGCCCACAATAATACCTAGCACAACCACCATAAATGTTGCCCAAGTGATATTCGCTTTACCTTGCTGTTTTTTCTTGCTCATTTAGCTTCCCGAATTAAAGTTTATACAACACTTAATATTTATTGAGAGTCTGATATTTTTTGCAAACTTTCGCTGCACTGTTGGCAATTATTGATAATTTTATCAAGTGCATCTAACGCTTTTTCTTTTGGCATATCGTTTTCAAGTACCAATTTAATCAGCTCAGCATTCATCGAAATACGATTTAGCGGCCCTCTTGCATCGTGTACTAATTTATTGAGTTGCTCTGTTTGGTTATCGGATGTCATGCCCTTCCTCAAATCTATTTATATTCGCCAATACCGCCATATGCATTAAGGCGGTTATAAAGTGTTTTAGTACTAATACCAAGCATTTGTGCAGCAAGCGTTTTATTACCTTGCACCTTATCAAGCGTTGCATGAATAAGTTCTTTTTCAACTTCTTCAATTGTTTGCCCTGCTGATACAGGCTTTTCGGCAGCTTGATTATTAACGCGCGAAAAGGGTGACTCTAAGTTATCAGGTAAAATAATGTCGCTGGTTTGTGGGTCGCTCATAATAAATGCACGGTGTATAGCATGGCGGAGCTCTCGCACATTACCCGGCCATTCATAGCTTTGCAGCTCTTTGAGCTGTGCGGCAGTCCAACTAAAGGCAGTGCCGTTTTCGTCATTAAGTTGATCTAAAAAGGCTTTCGCTAATAAAGGTACATCTTCTTTTCTATCGCGAAGTGGCGGTATATCAATAGGAAAAACAGCCAACCTAAAGTAAATATCTTCACGAATAACATTATTTTGTGCCAAATCGGTAAGCGAGCGGTTAGTAGCTGAAATAACACGGCAATTGGTTGGTATTTCTCTGTTACCACCTACGCGTGTTACCTTTTTAGTTTCAAGCACTCGCAGTAAATTTGGCTGCATATCAATTGGCATTTCAGTTACTTCATCTAAAAACAAAGTACCGTTATTTGATTGCTCAAATACACCTTCTTTACGTGCAATTGCGCCTGTAAATGCGCCTTTTTCGTGGCCAAATAACTCACTACCAATTAACTCTTTTGAAAGTGCGCCACAGTTGCTAGCAACTAATGGCCCTTCGCACTGGCTTGCGTTATGAATAGCTTGAGCCACTACTTCTTTACCTGCACCACTTTCACCCATAAGCATCACGTTAGCATTTGTTTTAGCTACGCGTTCAATCATGTTATAAAGCTTTTGCATTGGCTCAGATTCACCAATTAAACCGCCAAAGTGGCGTACAATACCGCTCGACTTTGCTTTTTTAACTGCTTTTTTAGGGCCATTTAAAACGAGTTCTAAATCTTCACGTTGTAATGGTTTTAATAAATGCCCTACATTTGGCTCACACATATCAGCTAAAATACCTTTAACTGAAGGATGGCCCGAAATAAGTGTAATTTTTGGAGATTGCCCAATCGTTTTTAAGTGATCAAGTAAGTGCAAACCGCTACCATCAGGCAGCATAAAATCAAGCAGCACATGATCAAAGGCATTATTTTCAAACCATTGATGTGCTTCTTTTAAACTGGTAGCTGTGCTTATATTGTGGCCGAGGAATTCGACTATGTGGCAAACAACGTCACTAAATTCAACGTCGTCATCTACTAAAAGTATGTCTAACATGATAAATCCCTATGCTTTTTTCTTATTCTACGCATCCTTGATATTAATTTAAAGGTGCGCCCAGAATCTAATTTTTAAAATAAACTTAAGCGATTAAATGCTATTAATGTTACCAACCTAATATTTACGTATGCTGAAAAAAATCGATCACAAATTATGATTAATAATTAAAATCGTTTCTATTTATAGAATGGTAGCAACTATTATTATTAAAAACCTAAAAAAGGAGACGAAATGCAGCAATTAAAAACCTTAATACATTCAGGTATTAATATTGACCAAGGTACTCAATTTACACGCTTAACAGCTCGCGCCATTGTAATTAAAAATAATAAAATACTTTTAATGTATACAAACCGTTATGAAGACTACAGCCTACCCGGCGGTGGAGTAGATGACGGCGAAAGTATTGAGCAAGGCTTAATTCGCGAACTAAGCGAGGAAACCGGTGCACAACAAATAAGTGTAGTTGAAGCTTTTGGACTCTATGAAGAGTATCGCCCTTGGTATAAGGACGATTTTGATATTATTCATATTAAATCGTATTGCTTTGTATGCAGTATAGCCGACGAGTTTGGCAAAGCGCAGTTAGAGCATTACGAGCAGCAAAATGGCATGACAGCTAAATGGGTTGATATTAACGACGCAATTGCACATAACGAGCGCACCATTGCTAACAGTGAAAAACAAGGGCTTTCTATTTTACGAGAAACTTACTTATTAAAGCGCATTGCAAAGGAGCTAATATAAAGCTCTGTGTTTGCCCCAGAGGGTGTTGTAAATTTTGCAACGCCCAGAATATTTTACTGCCTCGAGCACCTCAATTTTTATATTTAAAAAATCCTCCTTCAGCAAAAATATAAATTTAATTAATAAAATCAGATGGATAAAAACAAAATCAACTTTTTATAAAAACTGGCTCTAGCCTTGCACCTTTTAAATAACTAAATTTGTAAGGAGATAGAAATGAGTAACACAGTTAAAACGATTAATCCCGCAACTGAGCAAACCATTGAAACCTATACACTACTTTCTCAAAAGGAAGCAGAACAGGTAATCGAAAAATCTCACGAAACATATTTAAAATGGCGATTAACGTCATTCACTGAACGTGCAAAATACCTTAATAAGTTAGCCTCACTCTTTGAAGATCAAAAAGAAGCTATTGCAAAACTCATGACCGAAGAAATGGGTAAAGTTTACGAGCAAGGCTTTCAAGAAGTTGAACTATGTGCAGGAATTTGTCGTTATACAGCCGAACAAGGCCCACAAGTACTTGCTGACGAAGAACGTGATATGGACGGCGGCCGCGCAATCATCAGCTACCAACCAACAGGTGTACTATTAGGTATTCAACCGTGGAACTTTCCGCTTTATCAGGTAATTCGCTACAGTGCAGCTAACATCATGGCGGGTAACACAACCGTATTAAAACATGCTGGTAATGTATTTGGCATGGCTGAAAAAATAGAAGAGCTATTTAAACAAGCTGGTTTCCCAGAGTATTGTTTTAACAATCTACTTATCGACGGCAAAACAGCCAGTTCTTTAATTTCGCACAAAGCAATTAGCGGCGTAACCTTTACCGGTAGTGATGCGACAGGTAAAAAAGTAGCAGAAGAAGCAGGCAAACACGTTAAGAAAACAGTGTTAGAGCTTGGTAGTAACGACGCTTACTTAGTACTTGATGACGCAGACCTAGAGCTTGCAGTTAAAACCTGTGTAACCGGGCGCATGATCAATAACGGTGAAACGTGTGTTTCAGCTAAACGTTTTGTTGTTGTAGAGTCACTATATGATGACTTTAAAGCGCAAATTAAAGAGCAATTTGAAGCCATGAAAATGGGAGACCCAATGGCTGACGATACAGACTTAGGCCCAATGGCTCGTGAAGATTTACGCGACGGCATTCACGACCAAGTAATGGAATCAGTTAAAGCAGGTGCAAACATAGTAACGGGCGGCGAAATACCTTCGCAAACAGGCTATTACTACCCACCTACTCTACTAGATAACTTAGCCCCTGGTATGCCAGCCTATGACGACGAATTATTTGGCCCAGTAGCTTCGCTTATTAAAGCCAAAGACAACGACGATGCAATGCGCATCGCTAACGACTCTCGCTACGGTTTAGGCGGCGGTATTTTCTCTAAAGATGAGAAAAAAGCCATTGAACTAGCTAAAAAGTACTTCGACACCGGTATGATCAATATTAACGGCTACGGTTTAGCACAACCTAACCTACCGTTTGGTGGTGTTAAAGAAAGTGGCTACGGCCGAGAGCACGGCGGCTTTGGTATGCGCGAATTTGTGAATATCAAATGTATTATGATCAATAGCTAATTTAGCCTTAAATACTAGTACATTAAAAAACCTAAAAGTGGGTAACCGCTTTTAGGTTTTTTTAACTTTAAAATTAGATTACAGAAGAGCTTAGTCTTTACTAAGTTCAAACCACAAAGCAACTAAACAGTAATAACTGTAAATGAGCAGTTTGCTTTTTAATCATTATCAATATAAAAGAATAATATAATAAATTCAGAGGCACTAATTGCAGCTAGCTGCATTATCAGCAAAAACATAATACCAATCCCAGCTTGAGGGTCAAGTTCAATACCAAAGACAAGTACTGCCGCTAAAGTAATAGTAAGTAATGCAGCTATAATTCTAATAAAAATGAGCCGTTTATTTTTATAGTTTTTAGCGTTAGCTAAAAAATATAGAAGCAAATAAGGCAACAGTATAAACGCAAAGCCAATTTCAGTTGGCATCCAGTACTTAATAGCAACAGCAACTAAAGATAAAACAGCAAGCGCCTTAACTGGGTAGTACATTTTTTTATAATTCACATGCTTTCCTTTGCACGCAGTGCTTTATTAGCACCAAATAAAATATTGCCGAACAATATAAAAACTTTAACTATGCAATGCAATCTATTTCACTAGACTTAACCTGACAGGCAACAATGAGCGATAAGCGGTCATTGAGATTGGCCAAATATCGTCGTGAATTGATTGGTAAGGCTGCTCTTTGCGCATATATTCATGAAAATGAGCGCTGAGCGCATATTGTTCTATTTATCTTTTCTTTAAAGTTTCAGAAACTTAGTAATAGTAATACCTTAAACTATTTGTTAAAACTATATCATTCAGAAAAATGAGCGTGACGTCGGCAGAAATATGCGCGATGAGCGCACTATTAAATTGTTATGCACCTAAAAGGAAGTTTCAATAATGGAAAATAATTTCATAAAAGTAGAAAGCAAAGATGTAAACCTGAAATTTGTATTCGATAACCTCAGAAATTACGGTATTGCCGCGCTATTTTTTTATACTGGCGTTTTAATATTTAAAAATGGAGCCTCTAGTATTTTGCTAGATTTCCCGTATGCCGCTGGGACAGTAGGAGTGATTATCATGGTAACCGCTGTAATACTTGCCAGCTTAAATTTCATTCAAGGTACACTTGCATTACTTGCGGTAAAAAAGTTGAGTTTAGTCCCTTACCTTATTACAGCAATGCTATTGCACTTAGTGCTCTTTGAAGTCTTCTTTTATCGTGCACTAAACGGCGCATAACAATCACATTAAGTCGCTCGCAGGCTCGCTGGGACAGTAACACGTGGGCACTGTCGCTTCGCTCTGATTTTAGCCCACGTGTTACTGCCCCTTATGTGGGCGTTAAGCCTCTAAAATTGCGCCAAGCTTTAGTTTAAAAACAGCCTTTCCGAGTGGTGCGCCCCACTCGGGGAAGCCGTGGCCAACAGACAACCCTTTAAATTCAACCGTCATTTTTCTTGCTTCTTTGCTGTACCCGTTTTTAAACTGAATAACGTCATAAACTTTATGTTCTAAACGCTTAACCCAGTAATCTTTAATTTCGCGATATTCTTCATCTTTTATACCGTCAGCTATCATGTCAAACCATTTCTTTTTTAAAGTAAGGTGCAAGATTCTAGGCTTAACAACAGGGTCAATCAGACCGCCCAACCCTGTGCCGTTTTCCTGTTTTTCAGTTTCGTTACCCATCGTCATTACTCCAATTCTGTGCCACCAAAGTCGGCTAATTACCCAAGGGTTAAGTTTTTTTGTAGTCGTGTGCATATATCCCGTATGTACATGGTTGTTATTAGGGAACTAAAACAAAAGGAAACTACGATGAACAAGAAGTTAATTATAACTGCGATTTGTACCTCATCTCTTTTTTTATCTACATCTGCACTTGCAGGTGAGTGGGTCACAGGAAAAGGCGAAACTATTCAAGCAGCAATAGAGTCGGCTATTTCAGTAGGTGAGGCAAGAGTTCGATCTCGAAGGTCAGGCTGTGTAGATGGTAAACAGCGAGGCTTGAAACAGATTGAAATAAGTGGTGTTAAAATTTGGGAGATTCAAGTTTTAACACATAATCACAATGGCTCGTGTGGTATTGATGCAAATGCCGAATGGGCTAAGTCTGTTGCAGCGGATCTAGCGAAGGCTGTTGCTAAATAAAAACTTAACAAGGCGCTTAAACGGAAAATTTACAGTTGGCTGCGACTCGTGCCTCGCGCATTATAGCCAACTGCAAATTTCCGCTTAGCTTAGCGTTACCACTGTTTGCAATTGGCACTCTCCTGCCACTCGACAACATAAATAATGATTATAACTGGCAAGGTATTTTACTGTGTCGGATGGCGCTTCGCTTATCCGACCTACACTGCCTAATAGCTATAACTTTTCCTCAAACCTCGGCACTTTTCGCTTATCTGCCTTATTCATAGCAAGCTCTTGAATTTCTTCTTGCTTAAGCTCATCGGGTTTATCTTCTAGTGACTCCTGATTAGCGTTTTCGTAAGAAAGCTCAGTAAGGAGTGCAAAGTGATCAGAGCCATACTTAGCTAAGCGCTTAATACGCTTTACTTTAAAGCCTTCGCTGTGAAATAAGTGATCGAGCGGCCAACGCATAAAAAAGTAGCTTGCATGAAAGGTGTTATAAAAACCACGGCCTTTTCGAGGGTCTAAAAAGCCACTTATTTGCATAAACAAACGGGTGCTACGCGACCATGCTACGTCGTTTAAATCTCCGGCAACTATGGTAGGTCGTGTTGGGTTTTTAAGTGCTTTAGCCACCATTATTAGCTCTGAGTCGCGCGGACGTGATGAGTCTTCTTCGGTCGGGCTTGGTGGTGCGGGGTGAATAAAGTGCCCTTGCATTTGCAGGCCTTCATCGTTTTCAAACAGAATATGAATTGAAGGAATATCTTCTTCTATTAGCTCACATATTTGTGCATCGAGTATTTTAAACTTGCTGTATAAGTGCATGCCATAACGATTATCTTTAGGGCATTCTATGTAATACGGGTAATTTTTTTTAATGACTGATAATTTATTTTCCCACCAGCTATCGCTTTCAAGCGTAATGAGCAGGTCGGGTTGGTGCTCATCTACAAGGCTAATTAGCTGCTCACTTTTATGGTTCGACATAAGTACATTTGCCGACATAATTCGTACGCTGTGGTCTATATGCTTTGGTGCGCTTTGCACTTCTTTTTTAGCAAGCCACGTATACGGGTAAATCCATTTACCTTGTAAAATCATTATAAGTAATGAGGTTAAGGCTATAAACACGTAGCCTATTGCGCTACTTTGCCATAATAAAAACAACGATATAACGGCTACAAAACTGGCAATATAAAATACCTGTAAGCGCACAAAGTCGCAGCTACGCACTAAGTAATGCTGGCTGTACGACATAGGCAACAAGGTAACCAGTAAAAAAAAGCCAATAATTATAGCCAGCGCAATGAGCATTTTAATATCCTTATAAAATTAGTTTAGCGACTTAAAATTGAAAGTATTTCTCGGGTGTCGTGCACCATGTGAATAACTGTACGGTCTATTTCAATACTCACTGTACCATTATCTCTAGAGCGTTCAATCACTCTACCTCGTTTATATAAATCACGATCTAAATAGTCGCCTCGGTGGTAGCTTTTACTTAGCCCTGGTGGCGTCCAACCTGCGCGAATTAGCTGCTTAGCCTCTTTTTTAGAAAGGTAGTCATTGTCGTTGTGTTTATGTGAATGATGCTTATTATGGCCGTGTTTATGATCATGCTTATCTTTATGCGGTTTCGCATCTGCGCTTATTGAACATAAAGCCAATGCTATTAGTGCTGTGTATGTTAGTGCTCTCATAAATAATCTCTAGCGTAATTAATAGCTAAAGGCTAACAAACACGGCTGAACATCATATGAAACAACTTACACTTATTTAACGTTGTTTATATTGTGTTTTACAGTGGCTTCGCATAATAGCGGGATCGCGTAATTTTAAGTGTTTTGTTTTACGACCAGCATGGCGTTTACGCCACACTTTAAAACTGCCTTTTGAAATATGTTCGCGCATAAATACCACCAGCTGGGAGTATTTTAATCCGTATAACTGCTCTATTGCCTCAAAAGGGGTTCTATCTTCCCACGCCATTTCGATAATGCGTGACTGCTGCTCTGCGTTAAACATGGTATATCTCACAAAATTTAACTATACGCTAGGTAAAAATACTTAGATCAATGCAATTAAGCTCAGTAACTGTATAATTGGCGTTCAATTTATGTATTTTAAAAGATATCGAATTTTTATTTATGCGCGCAATATTTCTGTTTTTAGCTTTAACTTTACCTTCATTATTACTTGCAGCGCCAAGTAAAACCCTGCGCTGCGTAACAACTCACTACCCGCCTTTTACTATATTTGATGAGAAAAGCGATACGTTCACGGGTTTAGATATTGAATACTTAACGTTTATTGAGCGTAATTTAAATCTTAAGATTGACGTAATTCATCTTCCATGGGCGCGCGTTAAAAAAGAAATGGCGCTGGGCTACTACGACTGCTATTTCTCTTTGGCCAATACAAAAGAACGAGCAGAGTATTTAGATTTTACAAGCGTGCACTTGCATACTACTAAGTATGGTTTATTTGCTTTAAACAAAGATAAACTACTCACTGACGATTTATCAAATACCCCAATAGCGATGCTACGCGGTGTTGCTGTGCCTGAGGTTATTGCTAAAAAGTATAAACTTGATGAGAATAATCTGCTTCGCTCACTTTCAACTAAAGACACTTTTGAGCTGCTAGAAAAAAATCGCGTTGAATACGCAATAACTAACTATCAAGCAGGTTTGTGGTACTCAAAGGAATATCAAAACGTATACGCTAGGCAGTTCAATGAGTTTACGTTTCCTACTTACATTGCTTTTAAGCGTGGCGTAATAGATACAAAATTAGTTGATGAGCAAATAAAGCGCTTTAAAGCACAAACTCAATAATTAACACTGTACACGTTAAGAGATAACCAATGTTTACAAAACTACCAAAGTGGGTTGAATATGGCGCGTTTACGCTCGCATTTATAGCGGGCATAGTTAACGCTGTAGGCTTATTAGGTTTTGAGCATCAAGCCATTTCGCACTTATCAGGCTCTGTTACTTTGTTGGGTATTAAGCTAATGAGCAATACCTCAGCCGCTTTGCTGTTGTTTAGCATACTCATTAGCTTTATGTTGGGCTCGGCGCTTTCTGGTTTTTTACTTGCAGGGCGTTCATTAAAACTTGGCCGCCATTACGACACGCTCTTATTTATTGAAGGCGCTTTACTATTAGCAAGTGCCTACCTACTTAATCAATCTTATGTTTATGCAATTACGCTTGCCTCTGCTGCGTGTGGGTTACAAAATGCGCTAGCAACTAATTACAGTGGTGCTGTTATACGTACGACACATTTAACCGGTATTTTTACTGACCTTGGTTTAATGCTAGGTAAAGCGCTTAAAGGTGAGCAATTTGATACCCGTAAAGGCGTTATGTTTTTACTCATTATTGCAGGCTTTTTACTAGGCGGTATAACCGGCTACGTTTTATTTAAGCATTACTTAGTGCTGGCTTTGGTATTTCCTGCTGTGGCTTGTTTTGTTTTATCAATTACGTATCGGGTTTATAGGTTACGTACACTTTAACGCAACAAGTTTAAATGCATATTAAAACCGCATATTATAGAGGCAATGCAATATAGATTACTTTCAAGGAATGTATGAAACCTTATTTTTTGCCGCTGATATTACCCTTTAGCCACACTGCGTTTGCCAATAATCAAAACGACGATGCAATAGAAACCATAACAACTACGGCATCACGTATTGAAGCGCTATCGACCCCAATGCCTTTATCAATAAGTACACTCAGCGAAGCGCAGCTAAATAGCATAGCGCCTACCCATATTGAAGAAGCCCTGCAACGTGTAGCAGGAGCTAATATTCAACGCGGAAATGGCCAAGAGTATTTACCCGCACTTCGCTCTCCGGTACTTTCGGGCGCTGGCGCTTGTGGTGGCATATTGACTTTGGAGGATGGCATACCACTTAGAGCCGCTGGGTTTTGTAATATAAACGAGCTATTTGAGGCGCACAGCGAAATGGCGCAGCGCATTGAAGTGCTAAAAGGCCCTGGCTCTGCACTTTATGGCTCAAACGCTGTGCATGGTGTTATTAATGTAATAACGCCCGACACCACACAAGGCGGTGGCTTAGTTGGTTTAGATTATGGCTCGTACGGTTATACTCGCTACAAATTACGCGCAGGGCAAGATTACGGCAACAGCGGTATCGGCATTAACGCAAGTGTTACCGACGATAGCGGTTACCGCGACGACGAAAGCGTAGAGCAACAAAAAGTAAATATTCGCCATCGCTATTCAAATAATAATTTATTACTTACCTCAGGCCTTACTTATACAAATCTTGATCAGCAAACTGCGGGATTTATTACAGGCTTTGAAAGCTATAAAAACGAAGACCTCGCGCAAAAAAACTTTGACCCTGACGCATTTAGAAAAGCACGCGCATTTAGAGCATGGAGCAATGCAACATGGCAATTAAATAACGATGATGTGCTCTCTACTACGTTATATTTTCGCGACCAAAGCATGGACTTTTTTAAGCACTTTTTACCCGGCACACCGCTTGAAACAAACAGCCAAACCGGCTTTGGTGTGCAATCGCTTTATCAACATAATTTACAACGTAATATAAAAATAAACCTAGGGCTTGATGGCGAATACACGCAAGCCGATTTTACTCAAAGCCAAAACGAGCCCACTCAAGGTTCTGCATTTTTAGTTGCTACAGTACCCCAAGGTAAGCATTACGATTACGATGTAAACGCCACGCTTTATGCCCCTTTTGCATCGGTTGATTGGCAATTAAATAAATGGTTACTTACCGCAGGTGTGCGCTACGAGCATATGCAGTACGACTACACCAATAATATGCTAGCAGGTAGAACAAAAGACGATGGTACAGAATGCGGCTTTGGTGGCTGCCGATACAGCCGCCCAGCGAGTGCTAAAAATAGTTTTAGTAATCTATCGCCAAAGCTTGGGGTTAGTTATCAGTACAATAAAAATAACACGCTTTATGCAAACTTTTCTCGCGGTTACAGAGCGCCACAAGCGGCTGAGCTATACCAATTACAACGCGAGCAAACTACTGCAAATTTAAGCGCCGAAATAGCAAATAACGCAGAGCTTGGTATTAAAGGGATTTACGAAAAACTACGTTATGGCGTGTCACTTTACGCTATGAGTAAACACAATACGATTTACCGCGATAGTGACTTTTTTACGGTAAATAATGGCAGCTCTCGCCATCGTGGTATTGAGCTTGAGCTTGACTACCAGCTCACTAAGTCGCTTGCACTTAACTTTGCAGGCACACACGCAAAGCATACTTACACTAACAACCAAATACTTAACGGTTTAAATATAAACGGCAACGACATAGATACCGCGCCGCGTAATATTGCTAATCTCGATTTAACATGGCAGGCATTAAACAACGCGCAATTTGCTTTGCAGTGGCACCGCGTTGGTAACTACTACACCGACCCAGAAAACTTAAATAAATACCAAGGGCATGATGTTTTAAGCCTACGCGCACAGTGGCAAGTTACTAGTAATCTTGAGCTACTTGCTCGTATTATTAACTTAACTGATGAGGCCTATGCAGAGCGCGCCGATTACACCAGTTTTACCGGCGACAGATACTTCCCGGGTAGGCCTCGTAACGCGATGCTTTCGGCAACTTATACGTGGTAATGCTTATTTAAGGGCTAAGCTGATTTAAATCGCTCATGTATTTCATGGGCGACTTTTTCATTACCTTTTTAAACATAGTAATAAATGCACTCACCGACTCATACCCTAATAACTCCGACACCTGCTGCACACTTTGCTTATCAGAAAGCGCTTTTAAGGCTGTAATTATATGCAATTGCGTACGCCATTTTCCAAATGTCATACCGGTTTCTTTTTTAATTAACCGCGCTAATGTGCGCTCAGTTAATGCAAACTGCTTAGCCCATTGTGGTAGTGTTTTTCGGTTGTTTGGCTTGTTTATAAGCTGATCGCTCATGGTTTGAATTACCTCGTTTTTAGATAATACAAAATCCAGTGGTTGTACGGGCATATCAATAAGTTGATCAAATAACACCTGCGCTAAACGCGCTGTTTTACTATTTAAAGTATAGTGCTGATTATGCCCAGCCAACTCACACATTAGCTCTTTAACCAGCGGCGTAATAGCTAACGTACAGGTATTTAGCGGCATACCGTTTTTACTACTATCAATAAATAAATGACAAAGCTGCGCGTTATCAGACGCCCTATTGCTATGCACCTTTTGTGCTGGGATCCAAATTGCACTGTGCGTGGGCACCATCCACATTTTGGCCGACACTTCACACGTTACATACCCATGCAGCGCTAAAATTAATTGCCCTTTTGGATGGGTATGCAGTGGTATTTCGTGACTTGCATGGGCATGCTCTATTTTGGCTATTATGGGCTGCGCCATAGTTTCAAAATTTTTAATGTCGTCCCAACCAATTGCATCAAACATAGTTTTGTCTGTTTTTAGTTATTTAATGTCATTATCTCTAAATTATAGTTTTTACTAAGCCTTTATACTAGCGCCCATTAAGTATTAGCTTTAATGGTCTTCCCTGTTGTTAAATAACACACCTAAATCACGCTTTGCTGGCATATTACTTGTGCTTGGCATATTACTTATTGCCGCAAATTTACGCGCCACATTTACAGGTATTGCACCTGTGCTTGAACAAATTATTAATCACTTTGGGCTTAGCGCATCGCAAGCTGGTTTTTTAACAACACTGCCACTCATAGCCTTTGCGGTTGCATCGCCAATGGCGGCAACTCTTGCTAAAAAGCAAGGGTTAGAGCGCACCTTGTTTGTGGCTTTGTTATTTATACTTGCAGGGGTTGCAGCGCGGGTAATAAATACCTCAGCCATGCTTTTTGTAGGCACCGCTATTATTGGTGTGGGCATTGCAATCGCAAACGTATTATTACCAAGTTTAATTAAGCGCGACTTCCCTGCAAAGGTTGCGTTAATGACCTCAGCCTACGTGCTTACTATGGGCGTGGTATCGGGTGGGTTTTCTACTTTGGTATTTCCGCTTAGTCAGTTAAACGGATTAGGATGGCAACTTGCGCTGGGCTCATCAGCTCTTATTACTTTGGCGAGTATTATTGTATGGATGTCGCAATTAAGTAAGCACACAAAACCCGCGAGTATTGCTCAACACACCGACACGTCAAAAAGTGTATGGCGTTATTTACTAGCATGGCAAATTACCCTACTGCTGGGCTTAAACTCGTTTTTAAATTATATAATTATTACGTGGTTACCAAGCATATTAACCGAAACTGGTCACTCAGCTACCCAAGCAGGTGCTTATCATGGTGCTTTTCAAATAGCGACTGCATTACCGGGTTTAATATTAATTCCGTTACTTGCCAAATTAAAAGATCAAAGCGCGCTTAGCTTTATTTTAGCCATGTTGAGTGCACTCAGTGCATTGGGGCTGCTTTACATGCCTAGCTTTGCTTTTGTTTGGACCCTAATGCTGGGCTTTTGCTCTGGGGCATGTTTTATATTGGGGCTGTCGTTTATTAGTTTACGAACTGACGATTCGCAACAAGCAGCGTCGCTTTCAGGTATGTCGCAAAGCGTAGGTTATTTGCTCGCGGCTATTGGTCCTATGCTAGCTGGTGCATTACACACTACAACAGGCAGTTGGAGTGCGCCATTGTGGTTGTGCGCTATTGCCGGAGTACTGTGTGCTTTATGTGGTTTGGGCAGTGGTAAAAACACCACTTTAGCTAAATCAGCTAACTAGCTGCTGTAACCACGAAAATAAACCAGACGAAGGTTTACTACTCGCGTGCTTTTGCTCATAGCGTTTATTCGTTACTTCGCGCTGTTCACGGCGCTCTTGTGCTAAATTAGCTTTTGCAGTAAAACGCAAGCGCTGCTCTTGAGTAAGCTCATCATTAAAACTAATGGCTGTTTTTTTCACTGCTCGGCTGCTTTTAGGTGAACTACACATATTATTCTCCAAATGACTGACTTATAAGTAGACAGTCATTTGGTTAAATAAATTTCAAACCGCTTACTAAAAAAGTAATACTGATAACCCCAAATAACTAGTTTTGTGGGGTTGTATCAAACGCAGGTACTTCGTGTAAGCCGCTCAACCAGCTCAATGTTGATTTAGCCCAAATTTGTGCTGTTGGCGTAAACTGATCACGCTGATCAACCGCACCAATACGCAAGCCATATACACGGTCAGCTTTAGCTTCATTAGTTGCATAAAGTGTTGTACCACATGTGCCACAAAAACCTTGCGCACGCTTGTTACCACTTTGCGCTGTTTTAACAAACTCTTTTGGCTCACCTTGGGTAAATACTACCGAATTTGGCTCTGCAATTATAACGGCTCTAAATGGGCCGCTCGACATACGTTGGCAATCGCTACAATGGCAAACAAGTGCATTGTTATTTTGAGACTTTGCCTGGTATTTAATTTCACCACAGTAACAGCTTCCAGTAATTTCCATTATTTAAATCCTTAATGCTTATGAAGATTGAATCGAGATATAAGACCGGCAGTATCGATTCATTATTTTTAAAATATAAAAAATTGCTCGCCGGTTCATTTGTATATTCGGTTAGGTTTTTAATTTTTGAGAGTGATTTTTTCAAAATTGAGCAAGTGCTACAAACATGATGCGATGTTTTAAATAAAACAGCAATACCACGTTAAGCTAATAGCGTAACGTGGTGTGTTTAAGCTATCTTTTATGTGCGTTTAAATAATCAACAGCTAACAGGCTGAGCGCCTTAGTGCCTACTTTAAACGATGATTCGTCGGCATAAAAATAAGGTGAGTGATTACTAGCCACTGTATTTAAATCTTGCTCACTTGGTGTGCCGCCTAAAAATACAAATACACTCGGCACTTCTAATGCGTAAAACGAAAAGTCTTCTGCGCCGGTTATTTTTCCCATTTCAACTACGTTTTCATTACCTGCTGCTTTTTTAAGGCTAGGTAACATTTGCGCAGTTAACTTTGGGTTATTAATCGTTACCGGATAACCTTCGTGAATATGTACCTCTGCAGTAGCACCTGACGATTTAGCAATGTGCGTGGCTGTGGTTTTTATTTTTTCAAATATTTGTGCTCGGTTATCCATATCAAAGTTACGAATTGTACCTACCATTTCGACTTCTTCAGGAATAATATTATTACGTACCCCACCCGCTATCTTACCAAACGAGACAATAGCAGGCTCTTTGGTAATGTTGATTTGGCGACTAACAATATGATTTACGCCTGTTACTATTTGCGCAGCTGCGGCAATGGGGTCAACCCCAGTCCACGGTGCAGAGCCGTGTGCCTGCTTGCCATGTACTGTTATTTCAAACCGGTCTGCACTGGCCATTGCAGGGCCACTTCTATAGCCAATTTTACCGCTGTGCAAACTAGATGTTATGTGTAACCCAAAAGCAGCTTCTGGTTTGTATTGTTTAAATATGCCTTCTTTAAGCATTAACTCAGCGCCCCCCTCTTCCCCCTCTGGTGCGCCTTCTTCTGCAGGCTGAAATACAAACATAATATTACCGTGTAGCTCATCTTTCATGTTTGCAAGCACTTGTGCAGCGCCCATTAGCATAGCCACGTGCGTGTCGTGACCACAAGCATGCATTATGCCTACATCTACACCACGGTAATTAGTGGTTTTAGTTGATTTAAAATCAACATCGGCTTTTTCAGTAACTGGCAGCGCGTCCATATCTGCGCGTAGCATTACTGTCGGGCCTGGCTTTGCACCTTTTAATAGCCCCACAACACCTGTATAAGCAATCCCTGTTTGTACTTCCATACCCAGCGACTTTAAGTGCTTAGCGACAATACCTGCTGTGCGGGTTTCGCGATTTCCAAGCTCAGGGTTTTGATGAAAATCACGTCGCCAATCAATAACCTGTTGCTCTATCTTTTTAACTTGCTGATCAATGTTTGCATTGGCATTAAACGCACTAAGGGCAGCAAAGCCCAACGCTATTGAAATTAGTGATTTTTTCATCCTGTTTGTCCTTATTATATTTATTGGTTTTATAATATTGATGAGCACGAGCCCTTATGTATTATTGAGAACATAATTAGTTTGCTCTATAACCACTATTACTGAAGGCTCTACAATAATCAATCCCATTTAAGCTAGATGCTCAACTATGAAGGGCCACTTCACTTTTCACTGGTTTTATCTATTTTTAGTTTAAAGTTTTAGCGCTAATTAAGCCTACCACTTTTGCTTTTGTTGATTTAAATATGGCATTTAATAGTCAACCGACGCACGTAAAGTGAGTTTTAATAAGCGCGGTGGTGGATAGAGGAAGTTAACGAGTAATAGGCTTGGTACATAATTGCTATTCAAACTATAAAATAAGAATAGCAATGTAGAACCTCCCCTTATGTTGGGGGTAATTATTTATATGCATTCGCATTTTTAATGCTGTCAAAATCATTAAAGCGCACGTTGTGCTGCGCCATTACTCTAAGTATTTTTTTACTTAGCATTTGGCGTAAATAAAACGGCTGATTTGGCACAAAATGATGAATGGTATGCGTTTTACCAAAGTTAAAACAAAACAAGTGAAACGGCATAAATAAACGACTCGTTAGTACATGAGTTTGTTCAAGCATATTATTAACGCCGCCATAGTAATGCATGCTTGAGGTAACAAAATTAAGCGAGCTTGAGCGAATAATATTAGGCACAATGAGCACAACCATTAAAAATTCAAACACATCCATTGTACTTAACAACCAATTAGGTGAATTTAGCGAAAGTGGTATAAATAAATCAACGATATGAAATATAATAACGCTATATAAAACAGCAAAATACGCAGTCGCTATCGGAAATCCCGCATTAAAAACACTCGAAAAACTAAAGCCATTAATTTCTTTTCTAAAACGTTTAGTAGAAATAATTAGCCCTAATAACCCATCTACAATAACTAGCGCACGTAAAAATGGATTTTTAATACCGTTTCCCACCAAGCGTTCTTCTAGGTCTTGTTGTGTGCCTGAGGTTTTGTGATGGTGTAAATGCATTTTACGTCGGTACCATGGGCTAATAGTATTTGGCCGCATTAACCATACTACTAACATCATAAAATTATGCATGAAAGGCTGATTGCTA
Source organism: Pseudoalteromonas sp. SG43-3 (assembly GCF_014164385.1). Lineage (NCBI taxonomy): Bacteria > Pseudomonadati > Pseudomonadota > Gammaproteobacteria > Alteromonadales > Pseudoalteromonadaceae > Pseudoalteromonas > Pseudoalteromonas sp. SG43-3. The sequence goes on along the minus strand of NZ_JACJFC010000001.1, from coordinate 194,078 downwards.
AAATATTGTTTATGTATAAGGTCGTGCTCTAACTCATGGGAAATAGACGCAGCAATAGCCGCAAGTACTATACATGCCCAAGCAGGTATTAGGGCTAAATAATATAAAACACCAGCACCAATTAATGCGCTAAACGACAGCAATAAAATAATTAACCCTAAGGTATTTTGATGTGCAAGTAATGGGTATTTTTGACGAAGTGATGCTTCCTCTGCCTTAATAGCTTTAACAATCGATTGAATGTTCTGTTTGGCACTTAATTGGGTCATAATTAATGTCTTAAAAACCTTGTTGTACAAATAATACCTGAATCAAGCGCAAAATCGGCATAAAGCAGGAATAATTATTATAATACGATTCACTATTATCAATAGTTCAATTGCTTATTTATTCAATCGCATAACAGTTTAATAGCACTCATAACCCAAAATATTCGCTTTATATATCAGCCCAAAAAGACTTAAAAAATTCACCGATGGAGTCTCCTTGCTATAAACGATTAATTATCAACCAGTTGTTTATGCAAATAAAAGAAAAGGCTTGCCGCCCCCTCTTTTGTTTGTATAATGCGGATACAGAATAAGAGGTATATAAGTATCCTTTTTATTTTAAGTGGTTTTTCTTTATCTTTTTATGCTTAAAAGATTAAAGAAAAACTATGCCAGCGTGATGAAATTGGTAGACATGGGGGATTCAAAATCCCCTTCCGAAAGGAGTGCCGGTTCGAGTCCGGCCGCTGGTACCACTTTTTGAACCTCAGCTAATTATTGGCTGAGGTTTTTTTATGCCTAAAATTTAACTAGTAATCTATACCACTTCGCTTTACGAAGTGAGCTACTTTTAGGTAAGAAAACCGTGTCGATAACAAGGTAAAACCTAGTTAAGTTTAAGCAAAAGCCACAAACCTTCCATTAAAGCCATCAATGTAATTAGAAAGGTACATAAATCTAATTAGCATGCGAGTTATGCGTCTTGCTCTTGATTTGTTATATTCCCAATTCGATTATTTAACTCTTCGTCACTAACATCTTCTTTATGTGTACCAATGATCCATATATGACCAAATGGGTCTTGTAGTGTGCCGGTCCTATCACCATAAAACTGATCATGTACGGGTCTTATTTCTGTTGCACCAAGCTCAATTGCTTTTTTAAACACGGTATCAACATCTTCAACATAAAGCATAAGGCTTAGCGCTGTACCACCGAGTTCTTTTGGGTTTTTTAAATGCTCTTCAGAACCATTATCTGAAAGCATAATATGCGAATCACCAATTATTATTTCTGCATGGGCTATTCCACCATCAGGTAAAGGCATCTGCATTACATGTTCAGCACTAAATGCATCACAATAAAAATCTATCGCTTTTTGTGCGTCATTCATAATTAAATAAGGTGTAACGGAATGAAACCCTTTTGGTATTGCTGAGACTGCCATAATATTCTCCTTTACTTACGCGGTGATTTTTAATATTTAATTAACTAAATATGCGCTTAATTTCCCCTAAATTTAAGCTTAGCTCATACAAAAAATTGCGTTACTTTTCGAGGTTTAAACGCTTATGCCAAGCAGCAATACTTTCATCAGGGTATTCTTCAAACTGCTTGTCACCTACATTAATGGGCGCATTTACCCAATTTGCTTTACTACCAAGCATTAAATGAGTGCGCTCTGGCGGTATGGGTAACTCACTATCTATTGCACCAGCAAAGGGGTGAACTTGCTCAGGCCAACGTGCATCGTATAACCACAAGTTAGCACTACAATGCTTACAAAAATGACGCTCTGCAGGGCTGATTTTATCGCCTATTTTTGCATGATAAATAGTTATGTGTTCACGCCCTGTAACCTCAAGCGTGCTGTATTGCGCGTTTAAATTAATAACAAACCCGCCGCTCCCTGCGGTTTTACGGCATATAGAGCAGTAACATAAATTGTAAGGATAAGGGTGTTTTGAGTTGACCGTAAATACCACTTTGCCACAGTGACAAGCGCCATTAAGCTTCATAATATATCCAATATTTATTGTTGGCTTGAACTAATACCTTAACTAGGTGAGCTAAAAAAAACCACAACAATTACATGCTGTGGTTTTTTTAATTATTGAGCTTACTAACGCTCCCAATATCTTAAATTACGCAATGTATTTATAAATTTATCGGCTGAATGTGCCTCTAAATCTATCCAACCATCATCTACTTTTCCATCAAGGCCTGCCGCTTTAAATAAAGGCTTAGCCTCATTTGTAAAGCCTATAAATTTCATATGTGCGTACGCATCACTTACAAAGTCTTTAGCTTCTGCTACGGCAGCTAGTTTTTTAGCTCCATCTTCGGTGGTGAGTACAAGTACCGCATCGTATAAAACCGATGGACCACCATTAATAACCTGATCAGCTTTAAAGTGTTTACCTTTACTGCATTTAGCACCGCCAACTTGCGGGGCAATAATTTCAAAGTTTGCACCTTCACTTTTAAGTGCATTGGTAACCGATTCAAAAATTTCTGCATTAAAGCCATCACTTACTAAAATACCTAATTTACGGCCTTTGAAGGTGTTGGGCGCATTTTTCAAAATACTTAACGCATCAGATACAGGTAAGTCTTTACGTGTTGGCATTGCAGCTTCTGCCGGATCTGGCATTTCTTGCAAGCCAAGTCCTTCGGCAACTTTATTTGCGAGGGTTTCGTCAATATTTAACAAGTGCGATACCAAACGTTCTCGTATTGGCAAATGCTCAACTTTAGACAGCTCAAACACGTACGCAGATTGAATATGCGCCTGCTCTACCTCTGTTTGACTTAAATAAAATTGACGAGCTTGACTGTAATGATCGCTGAATGTTTCTGAGCGATAACGCAGTTTATCACCGCCACTTACTTCAGGTTCCTTTGAGCTTTTAAAGCCATGTACTGGGCATTCGCGCGGGTTGTTTTCGTCGCCGCTCCATGAGTTTGGCTCATAATTAACACGCCCTTTTGGATTGTGCATTGCCATGTGGCCATCTTGCTGAAAATGACGCATTGGACATTTAGGCGCATTGACCGGAATATGCGTAAAGTTAGGACCACCTAAACGCTTGGTTTGAGTATCTAAGTATGAAAAGTTACGACCTTGCAGTAGCGGGTCAGGTGTAAAGTCGAGCCCCGGTACAATGTTTTGAGTACAAAATGCTACTTGCTCTGTTTCTGCAAAAAAGTTGTCTACAACACGGTCAAGCACCATACGACCAACAATTTGCACTGGTACTTGCTCTTCAGGTATAAGCTTGGTGGCATCAAAAACATCAAATTCAAATTCATCAGCAAATTGCTGATCAAACACCTGTACACCTAGTTCCCACTCAGGGAAGTCGCCGTTGCCAATAGATTCCCACATGTCTCTGCGATGAAAATCAGGGTCCGCGCCGTTTAGCTTAAGTGCTTCGTTCCATACTACAGATTGCATTCCGCCTTTTGGTTTCCAATGAAATTTAACAAATTTTTCATCACCTTTGGCATTAATAAATTTAAAGGTATGAACACCAAAACCTTCCATAAAGCGTAAAGAGCGTGGAATAGCTCTATCAGACATTGCCCACATAACCATGTGCATTGACTCAGGTGACAAACTCACAAAGTCCCAAAAGTTATCATGTGCTGTTTGCGCCTGCGGAAAACCACGATCAGGCTCGGCTTTAGCGCTATGAATTAAATCAGGAAACTTCATTGCATCCTGAATAAAGAATACCGGTATATTGTTACCCACTAAATCCCAGTTTCCTTCTTGGGTATAAAATTTTACCGCAAAACCGCGTACATCACGTGCTAAATCTGGTGATCCTTTATTACCTGCAACCGTAGAGAAGCGAGTAAACACAGGCGTTTTTTCACCTTTTCGCTGAAAAATATCTGCACAGGTTAAATCTTCAAGCGTGTCGTAAGTTTCAAAATATCCGTGTGCACCATAGCCTCTAGCGTGCACTACACGCTCAGGAATGCGTTCATGATCAAAGTGAAAGATCTTCTCGCGCATTATGTGATCTTCTAATAATCCGGGGCCACGTTTGCCCGCACGTAATGAGTTTTGATCGTCACTTACAGGGCAGCCCTGCGCGGTGGTCATGGTAGGGTGTTCATCCGACGCTTTTTGATGCAATTCGCCGCCATGCCCTTTATTACCTGAGTATTTAAATGATTCAGCCATGTTTAGTCCTTCATACAGTTTGATTTAATGGGTCGATAGTTTTTATGAGCTTTAAAACTAAAAGCGACTATGCAAATGCAAAATAAAGACCAGACATCAAACCTAGTAAAAAAGGGCTGTACAGATAACAATGTAGTATTTGAGGTGATTTATAAAAGAAAAGGTTACACAGGTATGTAACTTTTTCACACAAAAAAGAGCACTTAAAAGTGCTCTTAGGTTTATGCATTTTTAAATTTAGTTAATCTTTATTCTCGTTAACTAAAATAACTTTACGATGTGGGAAAGGTATTTCAATGTTGTTTTCATCAAGTGCTTTTTTAATTAACTCTGGCACAGTGTAAAGAATATCGAAGTAATGCTCGCCCTTACAAAATGGCCTTACTAAAAAGTCTACTGAGCTGTTGTTAAGAGTTTCTACTTCAACAAAAGGCGCTGGATCTTTTAGTATGTGTGGGTGCGCTGCAAGTACCCCATCTATAACTTTACGTACAGCCGTTGTATCTTCACCGTAAGCAACACCAAAATGCATATCTACACCACGAATTGGATGATGTGAATGGTTTATAATTTGCGCGCCCCAAATTTGACTATTTGGTATAATAACCTGTTGATTATCGAACGTTTGTAAAATAGTAGTAAACATATCTACTTCTGTTACTTTACCAAAACGCCCTGCAGCCTCAATAAAGTCATTCACTTTATAAGGTCTAAATATTAGCAACATAACGCCTGCGGCAAGGTTCGACATTGCACCTTGTAACGCCAAGCCTATAGCAAGTCCCGCAGCACCGAGTAAAGCAATAATAGAGGCTGTTTGTACACCAAAGCGATTTAACACAGCAATAATAACGAACGCTAATATGATGTAGCGAGCCATGCTGCCTAAAAAGCGAAAAAGCGTATCGTCAAGATGAGTGTATTTATGACACAAGCCAATAATTAAATTGCGTACTTTGCCCGCTAACCATAAGCCCGCAAGTAAAATTGCAATTGCTAGTAATATGTTGGTTGCCCACGTAATTGCAGCGGGTAAATATTGATTAATATCAATGTTGTTTATTATGTCTTCCATTGTTTTTCCTGTTTTAAAACTTTTAGCTAGTTTTGCTATGCCAAACGCAATAGTTTAACAAAAAATTAACTAAAGTACGAATATAGGTTCAGTTTTACATGTATAAGCGCTTTGAAGGAGGGATTTCTTAACTACTGCTTTTAAAACGATGGATTGATAAAATATAATTTTAAGCCCTATTTAGCGCCAATATTTAATTAAAGATTATACCCAGTAATATCTTGCTATAACGCAGTTTGGCTCATATAGTCAGCAAATTATCACACCTTATTTTGAACATCTTTGTTTATGAAATCTTCTGCTAGTGATTTTGGTACTTTATTAGGTTATGCACCTGGTAATGTTGCTGTTTACTCATCTGATTATGATACGGCTGATGAAAGCATTTATCCTAATCGTAGCGCCTATCGTAGTTACCTAGACGGTATTTACATGGGCTATAAATGGCAATGCGTTGAATTTGCCCGTAGATGGATGTACCTCAATCATGGTTATATTTTTGATGACATAGCCATGGCTTACGATATTTTTGAGCTGCGTTCAGTGCGCGATGTAAATAGCCAAAACAGATTGCCACTAAACGCGTTTAAAAATGGTGCTAAACATCCCCCTCAAGTAGGTAGTTTACTTATATGGGAAGAAGGCGGCGAGTTTGAAGAAACAGGTCATGTTGCTGTCATTGTTGAAGTGCATGAAGATAAAATACGTCTTGCTGAGCAAAATGTAGGGCATCAAATATGGCCAACAAATCAAAACTGGTGCCGTGAACTAAAAGCAAAAGTAACTAAAGATGGCGACTATTGGATTGAGTGCTCTTACAGCGACGCCACTATTTTAGGTTGGATGACACAAACTGATGAAACAGAATATGCTGAGCCAACGTTTGAGCTAAACACTGACTTATTTACTATAGAAGCCCATAAAGCAGCAGATACAGGCCAAGCAAACAAGTCATGGTTAAATATTGCGAATGACGATGAAGCTGCCTACGTAGAAATGATGCAAGGCCATAAACTTACATCCGTAGATGAGGATCAGCATAATTACTTTGCAATATCTCAAACGGCGCAGCAAAGCATTGAGCATGCAACAAATGAGCTGCATGGCTTATTTATGCATGCAACCGACTATGTATTGCAGCACCCTGAGTTATTAGAAAAGTTTAATTTACCCGATGTTGTGCTTAATAAAATTCGCCAATCGTGGGATAACCGCTTAAACCAATTAATTACCAGCCGGTTTGACTTTGCCTTAACAGCAGCAGGTTTAAAAGTTTACGAATACAATTGCGATTCGGCATCGTGTTACATGGAAAGCGGCAAAGTTCAGGGTAAATGGGCAAAACACTTTGGCGTTAAAACAGGTGTAGATGCAGGCCAAAATTTATTTAAAGATCTCGTAAAAGCATGGCGTAAAAGTGAGGTAAAAGGTCTTGTTCATATTCTGCAAGATGATGAACCAGAAGAACATTACCACGCATTATTTATGAAAGAAGCTATTGAAGCCGCAGGCTTTGAATGTAAGCTAGTAATTGGCTTAAGCACACTTCGCTGGAATGAGTCAGGCAACATAGTAGATACTGATGGCGCACAACTGAGTTACGTATGGAAAACCTGGTCGTGGGAAACCGCACTTGATCAAATTCGTGAAGAATGCGAAGCCGACCAATCATTAGGTGATAACTTTGAACCACAATTCAAAGCTGGTGAAACGCCACGCTTAGTCGATGTATTACTGCGTAAAAATGTCATGGTGTTTGAACCGCTGTGGACATTAATTCCAAGTAACAAGGCTATTTTGCCAATACTGTGGAGCTTATTCCCTAATCATAAATATTTACTTAATACCGCGTTTGAGCTTAACGACGAGTTATTACAATCCGGTTATGTAGTTAAACCAATAGTAGGACGCTGTGGCGCTAATATTCAACTTATTGATGAGCATCAGCAAGTTATAGAAAAAACAATGGGGCACTTTGCCGAGCAAGACCAAATATACCAACAACTATTTGCACTGCCTAAAGTAGATGACTACTTTGTACAAATATGTAGTTTTACCGCCGCCGGTAAATACTCTGGTGGTGGCGTGCGTGTTGATAAAAGCATGATCATAAACGGTCATAGCGATTGTATGGCGCTGCGTATTAAATAATAAACAATACTAAGCCCGCAATTTGCTGCGGGCTTAAGTTTGTGTAGCCCTTCCCTCTTTTAAGTTTTATAGCTATCTCAAGCGAGTTACTCCTGTTAGAGTAAATTTATTAAACACCACAAATTAAGGTATTTCATGGCGAATCAATTTAATGTACTCGGCACACGCTTAAAACTATGTTGCGGTAATGGTGGCTACACACGTGAAGGGTTTTGTTATGTACCAGAGTCAGATCTTGGCAATCACAGTGTGTGTGCAATTATGACTGATGAATTTTTACAATTTTCAAAATCACAAGGTAACGATTTAATAAGCCCGAACCCTCTTTACGATTTCGAAGGTTTAAAAGCCGGTGATAAATGGTGCTTGTGTGCAGTAAGATGGCTTCATGCTAATTCAGCAAACGTTGCGCCACCAGTGGTGCTTGAGGCTACAAATAAAAAATCATTAGAAATAGTGCCGCTCGATGTTTTAAAAGCGCACGAATACATAGCCAACGTTTAAATACACCTAAGAGTAACTAAATCGAAGTCTGCATATTTTACAAATATATGCAGGCTTTTCAAAAACCCAATCTCCTCTGCAGCCTTAGAAACCTTAATTTAAAATATAACCAATTGTTTTTGAATCACTTTTCAAATAAAGCAACTTACGGCATAACAGTTGCTTCATTAAGTTTAAGTCATGCTCATAACGCAACATATTATATGAGCAACACATTACTTAATGTAGGAGAAATTATGAGTAACAATAACGAATCAAACAAAACAACTAAATTTACCGCGCCAGGTATGAGTGACGAATCAGCCCAAAAAACAATAGCTACCCTCGATAACCGCATGGTTGCATTGATAGACTTACAACTAACTTTAAAGCATATTCACTGGAACGTAGTGGGACCTAATTTTATTGGCGTACATGAAATGATAGACCCACAAGTAGACATTGTGCGCGAAATGACAGATACAATTGCAGAGCGAATTGCGACTCTTGGTGCAGTACCTGTTGGCACACCAAAATCAATTGTAGATCGCCGTACTTGGGACGAATACTCAGTAGGCAAAGGCCTAGTAACCGAACATTTGGCTGCGCTTGATAAAGTATATAATGGCGTTAATGCCGATCACCGCAAAGCAATTGAGACTCTTTCTGAGCTAGATCCGGTCTCTGAAGATATGATCACCAGCCAACTAGCCGATTTAGAGCAATTTCAGTGGTTCATACGAGCACATTTAGAATCATCTACAGGCGAATTACAAAGCTAATACATCTAAAGTAAGAAAGCCCAGCATTATTATGCTGGGCTTTTTTTTGCGTAAAAATCTATTTATCGCTACCTAGCTTACCGCCCCCCCCCAGCTAGTACAAAATCAATATAAAAACAATAGAAAATTGGTATTACCAAAATGATTTTTAATTATTTTAACCTCTCTACTATTTCGCAAATTTATAAATCATTTAGAACTTTTAATGGTCGCTCTTCCAATTCAATATCACTTAAAAAGAAAACTAAACACGTATAAAAGTACGACATAAAATTTCAAAATAGTACTAACAAATGTATTAAATAGTACAAATAATATATAAAAATGCCTTTGGTAAAGATACTTCAATAAAATTCATTCAAAATACAAAAAATAAAAACACCCTATAAGCCATTAAATTTATTAAATATAAGAAAAATAAAAGAGGTTTTTGTAATACACATTGTGAAATTTTGGTAAACAAAGGTTGTAAATAAAGTTGAATTGGATTAATTTCAACCATACCACCTGTATGACACACTACAGGAAAGAAACAGTTAAATTGGTTAACCAAGCCAAGTAACAACACACACACAATGACGCAAGTCGTACCCAAACGGGAGAGATACATGAAACTCAATCAAATTACTTCAACATTAATTAATAAGCATAAAAGAAGTAGCTCTACAACAATCAGTGCCGCAGCCCTTTTATTAATGGCTTCTTCAAATATTGCAGCGCAAGAGGCTCCCGCAGCTTCAGAAACGGCAGCTGCAGACATTGAAGTTATTGAAGTAAAAGGCATGCTAGGCAGTATGAAAGCCGCCGCTATGCTTAAGCGTACTGACGGACGTATTGTAGATGCAATTGTTGCTGAAGACATTGGTAAGTTACCAGATAATAATATTGCAGAAGCGTTGCAACGTATTACTGGCGTATCTATTAATACCGATTTTGGTGTGGGTGACAGTGTTTCGATTCGTGGCTTACCTCAAAACCGTGTTGAATTAAATGGTCGCTCTACTATTGGTGACTCTCGTGACGGCATTAGCTTGCAAGATTACCCATCAAGCTTCTTAAAAACAGTAGAAGTAGTTAAGTCTCCTACTGCCGATATGATTGAGGGTGCATTAGGCGGAACAGTTAGTTTAAAGACAGTTCGCCCATTAGAGTTAGATAAACTAACTGGCGCAGTTTCATTAGATGGCGAATACGCTGATAAAACAGAAAATGTAGCTCCTATTTTTAGTGGTTCAATTGGTAACAACTGGGACTTTGATGAAATGGGTACCTTTGGTGCCATTGCTATGTTTTCATTCCAAGATCGCGAAATTCGCCAAGATGAAACATCTAGCCGTGTTAAACCTCAAGATATCGAAATTAATGGCCAAGAAGGTAATACACCTAGTGGCAACGCTATCGTAAGAGACGAGCACAGTGTTGAACAATACGTAGAGCAGCGTAAACGAACTGCTGTAAATTTATCTCTTCAATGGGCACCACAATCAGGTAATGGCATGGTGTATCTTGATTTAAGCGGCACAAAGCGCTCAGGTGAACAAGCTGGTAACTCTATTTTAGGTGTCGCAGGTTCACTATCAACAGATGCAAATACAACTCAAGATGCTAACGGCGTAAATAATTACACGTTAACAAACGAATTTGGTATTCCTAAAACATACAGTGACTTTCGTGAAACTGACTCGTTTTCAAATGCACTTGGTGCAGAGTGGAACCTTACTGACAGTATCAAAATCTCTGGTGAAATTGCGGTAGCATCATCAGAAAGCGTAAGACCTGATTCTGAATTTACACTTCGCCCAATCGAAAAATCAACATTTGAAGCAAGTGGTGGAACTCAGCTAACAAATCATTTATATGATGGTGCATTTTCTCAAGACGGTAATAAATTACCAAGCATCATTCATTCAGATCCTAATGCATTTACTGACCCACAAAACTTAGCACTTCGTACGTTTAAAAGTGAAGATAGAAGAACAGACAATGACGAAACAGCTATTCGTTTTGATGTTGAAATGTTTGAGCCACTCAGCAGCTTAAGCTGGGTATCTAAAGTAAAAGCGGGTGTACGTGTTACTAACCGCGATTACGAATATGAGCAATACAAAGTAGAAATTAAAGACATTTATAAAAATGCATTTAACGACTCAGACGGTTCGTTAGCCACTTTATGGGTTGATGACTACAACGCTGCTTTTTCAAATAGCTTTACAACAGTTAGCCACGACAACTCATTTGACCAATTAGGTCATTCGGGACAAAACGACCTACTAACCTTTTTAAGCTACAACGGTTTATCTAACCCGGCCAATACTTACGCTCAGCTTCAGCAGTTACTTGCAGGTACTAACCTAGCGTCAACAGGTAGTCTTTCAGATAACCAAGAGTTCCAAGAAAGCGCATACCGCAACGTAGTTGAAGATACTGCTGCCGTGTATATATCAGCCTACTTAGACTTTGATAACATCACTGCAATTGTGGGTGGTCGTTATGTAACTACAGATTTAGAATCAAGCGTATTTCTTAATGGCGAAAAAGTAACTGGCGACAATGACTACAGCGACTTTTTACCAAGCTTAAACGTAACGTATAACTACTCAGACGAAACATTATTCCGCTTTGCTGCTGCAAAAGTTATGCGCCGCGCTGACTTTAGCGAACTAAGTCCTGCATTTGACGTTAATAACGACATTACAGGTGCAACGCAAGGCTCTATTGATTTAGAACCATATCGTGCAACGCAATACGACTTATCTGTAGAGCATTACTTTGACCAAGGTAACGTAATTTCTTTCGCAGTATTTTATAAAGATGTTGAATCTTTCTTAAGTAACGAAAGTAGCTGTGTAGCTGCATCAAGCACTTCAACAGGTCAAAACGTAACTCAATGGAACCAAGTATGTCAGCTTGACGTTGCAGGTGTTTCACAAGACAACCTAGTTTACTCGGATGCAACTGACTTCCCAGTAGATGCTGATGGCTTTAACCATGTAGCAGGCTTACGTGACGCAGGACTAACGGGTATCGATACTGTTAAAAATGTAAACGGTGAAAACGGCTCAGTACAAGGCTTTGAAGTTGGTTATCAACAGTTCTTTACAGACCTACCTGGTGCATTTTCTGGCTTAGGCATTAACGCAAACTACACATACGCAGACAGCGAGCAACCAAACGGTAACCCGTTATTAGATATTTCTAAAAATACGTATAACTTACAAGTATTTTGGGAATACGAAGGTTTCTCTACTCGTCTAGCTTATAACTACCGTGACAGTTTCTTAGATACTGAAAACGAGAAACGTGTAGAAAATATTAACTCAGACGGCAGTATTTCAGCAGAAGGTACTGTTTACGGTAATAACTACCGTGACGACAGAGGCCAGTTAGACTTCTCTGCAAGCTGGGATATTAACGAAAACGTGACCTTAGTAGGTAATGCGACCAACTTAACGGGTGAGCCTTCTATTTACCTATCTGAACTAGGTGGTGCTTGGAAGTACACTGAAGCGGATCGCCGTTACAGCTTTGGTATTCGCGCTAAATTTTAATTTTCCCTAAAAACTAAAGCCTGCTTTTATGCAGGCTTTTTTACGTCTATAAAAAAGTGGCACTTGTGTTAAAACATCGCACAATTTTTATAACTAAATATTTATTTAAAGCAATAAAATTATCATTGAATAATACCCCAAACTAAAATTTAGATACCGCGTAAACAATATCAACCTTCTGCACTTCACTTTTAGCGCACAAACTAAGCACCATACATTGTACTAAAAACCAGCAACCTTGCAGCTTGGTTATAAAATGTCTAGTATTCTAAAGCTGTACTTATAATTGGTACGAAAAAAGGATTAACAATGTTTCTAAAATACATAACAACAATATCAATCACATTATCATTACTATTACTATTATTAACAGCATGCGGCTCTGGGGGAAGTAAAACAAAAGAGGCTGAAAGCATTGAAATACCACAATCAAAAGCGGTTATTAATAACAGTCCCTTAAGTGACTACAAAATAATTATCTATGGTAATAGCCATAGTTCACAGTTAGGGGGCTTATTAGAAATAATTATTACAAGCCAGTTACCTAGCACTTCAGTCAAAATAACGACTGTCAGTGGTCGATTTTTAGATGAAATAGTCGCAGTAAATGCGAATGTCGATAAATTAAAAAGTGATAACTGGAGTCATGCAATTTTTCAAGGCCAAAAGTACTCACAATCAGGTTCGACTGACTACCCTACAGGTGCAACGGAGCGATTAATCTCGAACGCAAAAGAGCATAAAATTACACCAATTTTATTTCCAGAGCATCCTCAAAAAGGAGATCCCGCAGAAGCAAAGCAGGTTTACGACCTCCATTTAGCAATCAGTAAAAAACAACCTAGCTGCATAGCGCCTGTTGGCTTTGTATGGAATCGAGTATTAGAAATAATGCCTAGTATAAACCTTCATAGTGCCGACGGTAATCATGCATCCTATGCTGGCAATGTCCTTACAGCGATGACCTTTTATCAAATCATTACCTCGGAATTAACAGACACAATGCCATTTATTCCTGCTATAGATTTAACACAGCAAGAACAAGCCTTATTTGGACAAGTAGTAACAGAGGTGCTTGAGTTATATCCGGCATGTGGTGCTAAATAATCTTAAAAAATTTAAAACTAGATTTTAGATTTAGTGATTTCTTGAGGTGCTCAATATCAGTACATTAATACTACGCACATAAGCTGATTAAAAGACACCTCAGGAAAATTCAATTTTCACTTTTTTGCCAAATTATAAATTTAATATCTTGATAAATAATCACCTGCAATTTATTAAAATAACCGTCGTCCTAGCTATACTTATTTGAATATTAAATTTACTATCAAAACGTTGTAACTATTAGCAGGAAAACTAAAGTGCTGTCGCGTTTATATAATTTTATGCCCGGTTTAAATACATTGCTGCACTATGAACGCCAATGGTTTGCTGATGATGTAAGGGCGGCGCTATCAGTAGCTGCAGTGGCTTTACCTGTTGCCATTGCTTACGCACAACTAACCGGTGTTAACGCCGCAGTAGGGTTATACTCTTGCATACTGCCAATGATGCTATATGCACTTTTCGGCACTTCAAAACAATTAATAGTCGGCCCTGATGCCGCAACCTGCGCCGTTATTGCCGCTGTAGTAACACCTCTTGCTGCAGGTGACAGCTTTAAGCATTGGCAACTTGTTGTCACCATGACCGCCATGACCGGCTTTTGGTGCTTTATAGCCAGTAAATTTAAGTTAGGTGTATTAGCTGACTTTTTATCTAAACCTATTTTAATGGGCTTACTAAACGGCGTAGCTATCACTATTATTGTGGGTCAATTTTCTAAAGTATTTGGTTTTACTTTTGATGAGCGCTACTTACTTGAACGCCTCGGTGGTGTGCCCACATACCTAGCGCAAACACATGTTCCCACCTTATTAATGGCTTTGTTTACACTGGCGGTCTATTTTGCCATGAAACGGATAAAGCCCACGTGGCCTGCATCTATGTTTGCTATTACCTTTGGTGCGCTTTTGGTATGGATTTTTGATTTAAAACAATTTGATATAAAAACCATTGGCACCGTAACTGGCGGGCTTCCCGTTTTTAATACCCCTGTTTTTGATTTAGGAATTATTCGTGAGCTGGTGGTACCCGCACTTAACTTAGCCATCGTGAGCTTTGTTAGTATGATGCTAACTGCCCGCAGCTTTGCTGCTAAAAATGGCTACGACATAGACGCCGATAAAGAATTTAGAGCGTTAGGTATTGCCAATATAGCGTCAGCTCTTTCGCAAGGTTTTGCAGTCAGTGGCGCCGACTCACGCACCGCTGTTAACGATGCAACAGGTGGTAAAACGCAGTTAGTATCAATAATTGCAGCGGCCATTATTGCTGTCATAGCTGTATTTTTAACAGCCCCACTTGAATTTATTCCAAGCGCAGCGCTAGGTATTGTACTTATTATTGCCTCTGTCCATTTACTCGATTTAAAAGCTGTTTGGCAATTAAAACGAAAAGACAAACAGGCATTTTATCTCGCCTCAGCCACCTTACTTGCTGTGTTATTTATTGGCGTTATACCAGGGATCACACTTGCTGTATTACTAGGGTTATTTCAATTTATTCGCACTGTTATGCGTCCAACCGACAATATACTCGGCGTAGATGTTAACGGTGTAGTAAGAAGTTTAGACGCCACAGATAAAGCAAAAGCAGTGCAAGGCGTGTTTATCTATCGCTTTAATTCACCTTTAACTTACTTTAATGCCAGCTACTTTAAACGCAGATTACTTGAGCAATATGCAAGGCAAAAAGACGATACACAATGTGTAATAATTGACGCTGTGCCCTGCTTTACTCATTTAGATTTAAGCGTAATGGCCATGCTTGCAGATCTCAACGTTATATTTAAAAAGCGTGATATAAGGCTTGAGCTTGCAGGTAGAAAACGTCAGTTACTTTCGTGGTTTGATATTGCAGGAATGAAGTCAGGAAAAGAAGGTATATATATTCACTCAGATTTATACATCGCCCTAAAAAGAAATAGCGTAAGCCAGCACACGCAAGAGGTTAGCTTGTTTGAGTCAGACGAAAATAAAGAACCGCTCACACAGCAATAAAATACAATAAGCAGATCAGCTAACTGATCTGCTGTTTAGTATTAATTACTTTTTATACTTTTGGATAGTTTGAAGGAAAAAACGCTTTTTTAGCGTCTTCATCAAACTCTTTTTTAAATTCGATGTCAGTGCCAATTGCGCGTGCGCGTGCAACCGCTGGGCGGTTATTAATACTTTCAAACCAACGCTTAAGATTTGGGTACGGTGCTAAACCCTCTTCACCTAATACAACCGGTGCTTTATCAATCCAACCCCATGCAGATACATCAGCAATGGTATACGTATCACCCACTATAAAGTCACGACCTTCAAGGTGAGTATCAAGTACTTCGTAATGGCGCTGCGCTTCACGTAAATAGCGATTAACCGCGTAATCAAGCCCTTCTGGCGCCATGTGTCTAAAGTGAACACTTTGCCCTGAATACGGACCTAAACCCGATGCGATAAACATTAACCACGACAGCATTTCAGCGCGGTCCTCGCCCTTGCCTTCAAGCTTCCCATACTTTTCAGAAAGGTACATTAAAATAGCATTCGAATCGAACACACGTGTTTCACCATCAACAATTGCTGGCGCTTTAGCGTTTGGATTAATTGCTTTAAATTCAGGTGTATGTTGCTCACCTTTTAAAGTATCAAGAGGAACAAGTTCAAACGGTAAGCCTGTTTCTTCTAAAAAGAGTGCAACCTTCATTGGGTTAGGAGTATGGTGAAAATAAAATTTAATCATGTAAAGTTCCTCAATAATTGAGCAACGATTAAAGCACAACTTGAGCGGGTGTTCAAATTAAGTTTTAACTAAGTAAAATACACAGTTAAAACGTGATTTAATTGTGAGTATTTCGTGATACTTCATTCGTAAATATCATTTAGGCTGAATGCAATATCAGCCTTTGCGAGAAGTAACATGCCTTTTAAAGCAATATCCCGTCCATTTTTAATCTCACTTGTTGGGTTAATAATTTTTTGCTTTCAAAGCCAAGCTGCTGAGCAAGTAACTATTTCCAGTACAGCTAATCCGACTACCTTTTTAGAGCTTTACACATCGCAAGGTTGCAGTAGCTGCCCACCAGCAGAGCGCTGGATTTCAACGTTTACAGATGATGAAAAACTATGGACTGATTTAATCCCTATTAATTTTCATGTTACTTATTGGGATTATTTAGGATGGAAAGACCCGTTTGCCTCTGCTGTTTTTAGTAAAAGACAACGCACGTATAAGGCACTCGGTAAAAGTAGGATTGTAGCTACTCCAGGATTTATGGTTAACGGCAACGGGTGGCAAGGTTGGTTTTATAAACAAGCTATTCCCGTAGCTAAAGCCCGTTATTTAGGTAATTTAAAAGCGACTATAAACAACAGTAAAATTAATCTCGAATACGATTCTGTTAATACCGAAGATAATACTAACCAAAACTTAATAGCCCATGTAGCTCTATTAGGCTTTGGCATAGAAACACAAATACACAGCGGCGAAAACGCAGGACACAAGTTAAAACACGACTTTGTTGTTATTGGCTACGAGCAAAGTGACATGCAGACCAAGCAGCAATTATCATTAACTGGCTTAACCCTGCCTCGCGCTAAAAAAATATCGCCAACAAAGCAAACCTTAGTGTTTTGGGTATCTAAAAAGGCGACCCTACCCCACTTCAAGTTGCAGCCAATTGGTTTTAAAAATTAAAGTTAATTGAATAAAATTACTAATTAACAACTCAGCACGCAATAAATCTCCCTGTATATCAACTATAGAAAAAGGCTTTCAATAATTTAAAAACTAATGAATTAGCATTGTTATTACAAAGAATTTATTCTTTTTCATTGTGTGTATCTGTATAAAACATAAATAACATTGTATTTACATCAACTTTTGTTTATAAAGTAAGTTGAATGGACTCTTGAAATAAGTAATTGACTTATAAGTATAAAAATCAAGCGCCTATCAATAAAAACTTCTGCAATTATCTATATGGACAAAAATTTATGCGAATTAACCAAAGCCACATTAAAACAATTGTAATCGCTGCAATTACAGCTTCCTCTTTAGCTGGGTGTGCTACAACATCATCAAAAGTAATAGAAACACCAACTGTTGCTAGCTATAACACAACCTACTCAGGTGCAAAAAGCAAACTAGTCGTAGGTCAGTTTGTAAACCGTTCGAGCTTTCAAAATGGTATATTTGCATCAGGCCAAGACCGTTTAGGTAGCCAAGCAAAAACAACACTAATGAGCCACTTACAACAAACAAATCGCTTTAGTGTGCTTGATCGCGACAATATGGCAGCCCTTGCGGAAGAGGCAAAGTTAACAGGTACAAAACAAGTTCTTAGCGGTGCTAAATTTGTTGTAACTGGTGATGTAACAGAGTTTGGCCGTAAAGCCATTGGCGATCGCCAGCTTTTTGGTTTATTGGGTAAAGGTAAATCGCAAATTGCTTATGCTAAAGTAACGCTTAATGTTGTTGATGTTACTACATCAGAAGTTATTTATTCAGTGCAAGGTGCTGGTGAATACAGCCTATCAGAACGTGAAGTTATTGGTTTTGGTAGCACAGCTTCATACGATGCCACATTAAATGGCAAAGTACTTGATCTAGCTATTCGCGAAGTCGTTAACAAGTTAGTTACTGGTCTTGAAGCTGGCCAATGGGGCAATAAATAATGAAAAAGCTAATTACCTTAGCATTTGTTTGTATAGCCCTAACGGGTTGTAACTCAACGAAAGAACCTATTTACTATTACGGTGACTATAGCACTGCCGTATACGCCTATTTAAAAGCAGATGACGTAACAGCCGAAGAGCAAATTAGTATGCTTGAGCAAATTATTGCCGATGCCGCAAACAAAAGTAAGAATGTTGCACCTGGCCTACATGCTCACCTAGGTATGCTGTACTTTGAAACGGGTAATCCTTCATTAGGCACTACTCACTTCGAAACTGAGAAATCACTTTTCCCAGAATCAGTTCATTACATCGACTTCCTTCTAAAATCTGCGAAAGGCGCTTAATATGCTTAATTTAAAATCATACACAGCGATCGCATTAGTCGCATTACTCGCTGGTTGTGTTTCACCTCCACCAGCACATGACTACACAGCATTTAAACAAGCAGACCCTCACTCAGTTATTATTTTACCTCCGCTAAATAATACACCTGAAGTAATTGCACCATACAGTGTGATGACTCAAATGGTCGCGCCTATAGCTGAGTCGGGTTTTTATGTTTTTCCTGTTGCTTTAGTTGATCAAACCTTTAAAGGTAATGGCCTCACTGTTGCAAGCGACGTACACCAAGTACCGGTGAATAAATTACATGAAATTTTTGGTGCAGACTCTGCGCTTTACATCACTATTGAAGAGTACGGTACTAGCTATGTTGTAATTTCTAGCGAAACAGCTGTAACTGTGTCAGCCTCACTAGTTGATTTACGCACTGGCGAGCAATTATGGCAAGGTAAAGCAAGAGCCTCTTCAGCTGAACAACAAAGTAATGGCGGTGGTGGCCTTGTAGGTATGCTTGTTATTGCAGCAATCAATCAAATTGCTGAAACGGTAACCGATAAAGGCTTTGAAATCGCAGCAATGACTTCAACACGCTTACTTTCTTCAGATGTTTACAACGGCTTATTATATGGACCTCGTTCACCTAATTATGGCCAACCAGCACCAAGCGAAAAGAAAAAATAAACTTTATAATTACTAATCTATTCTAGAGTTTTAAAAGGCCGTACTACCAAGTAGTAACCGGCCTTTTTTTTGGACGCTCAATTAGTACCGGCTATGCGCAACAGCCGTACGACTATTAATTATCTCAAACCAACCACTTTAGCAGTCGTTCAATTTACTTATGTTTACAAATAATTATGATTTAACTAGATTTACTGATTATTTTTATTCACAATTCGTTCACTTTTATACATTAGTTATGCTCAGCGTCATGGCTAATCTTATATTTCAGTTTATTTATATGGCTTATCAAAGCTCAGATTAAGGAAGATGTAATGCGAAAGCTACTCTCTGTAATATTTTTATCAACGAGCTTCATTTCCGGTTGCGGTGGCGGGGGTGAAGACGCCCCAAACTCCGCTGTAACTGCTGTTAATGAAACATCAAAATCAATTAGTGCCACTTGGTTTTACGAGTACCCAAATAAATGCTTAGAAACATTTCAGTTTAATACAGATGGTAGTTTCGAAATCAATTCTAATCAGTCGAATGTAACCGGTAGCTACTCATTTGATGCACCTGTTGATAGCGGTGAACGTCACTCATTAACCCTAAGCTTTGAGCAACAAAATCAAGGGTATGACTGTGAAAGTTCTTTTGATTATATTGTTGGGGCTAACCTTGAGCTATTTGCTAGTTTTCCTAATGAACAACAAATGCAATGGTATGAATCAGGCACTGGCGGCAGTGCTATTTTTACACTTGATAGAGCAATAACGTTGTCTTTATCAAGCGCACCTACTGAAGCAAAAGCAGGCGAAGAAGTTACATTCAATGTAAATAAAGATGCTGAGTCAGACACCCCAGTCGAGTTATTATACGGACCCACTGGAATGACGGTATCAAGCAAAGGGGAAGTAAAATGGACCCCACTATTGCCTATGATAACGCAACAAAATACGGTTAAATTTGCTTTTACATCTGATAGAACCCTTGAGCCATTAGTTAGTGAAATAAATGTAACAATACCAAACTTTAAAGCACCTACAATGCGAAAGGATATTGAGCTCACCCATATATCTAACGGTATGCAAATTGGTAACTTCATTGGCGATGAAAATAACGAAATGTTGGTGCTTGATAAATTAGGTGGACTGTCTGTTATATCTCAAAAAAGCGATGGATTCGAATCAATTTACAGCTACCCATACTCTTTTGGCGGTAATCAGAATGAAATGCGCCTATCTGTATTTAAAGAAGATAATGGCGCAAACAATACCTTTGTAGGAACAAATAATAATATCTATCAAGTAAGTGGTTTTACACAGCCCCCTCGCAGTGTATTTTCGACAAGTAAAACTATCCACAATTTTATGGTAAAAAATATTGATAGTGATAGCGAACCTGAATTAATCGTAATTTTTGGTGAAAGCTATAGCGCTAAAGAAGCTGTTGTTTACGACAATAATTTTCAAACAGAGCTTTTTAGCTTTTCTCTAGAGGGAGATTCTCCTATTGAAATAGCTGTTGCCAATATCGATAGCGACACATCATTAGAATTAATACTCTCAAACGGTGAAGTTTTTGATATCCAAAGTGCTAGCAGTCAATGGTTTAACGCTGACGGCTTTGGCCCAATTATGGCAACAGGTGACGTAAATAGCGATGGTATAGATGAGATCATTAGCACTGAAGGATGGAATTCGATAACAGTATGGAATGCTAATGATCGCTCTCAAATCCTAACTATTAATAATCAGGATAATTGTTCTGTAGCCACAGCAAATATAGATAACGACCCAGCCGATGAGATAATAATTGGCGACTGCCAATGGGGTCAAGTTCACGCCTACGATATTACTGATAATACCCATGCAGAGCTGTGGACACTGCCACTTATAGATCATGGCAGCGCTGCGATGGTTGTTGGCGATATTAATAATGATGGTAAAGAAGAAATTGTTTGGGGGACAGGCTTAAGCAGTTCAGGTAAAGATATACTAGTAGTCGCTGGTATTACTCCAAATCCCGAAATTTTATGGCATAACGCAAATAGAGAATCACCTTCACAATACGATTCCTATATTGCAGCTGGGTGGGCAAATATAAGCCCTGAAAAAGAGGCGGCAGTTTATATAATTCCTAGTACAAATAGTGGCTATATTCGCCCTCGATACTTAACTATGAATGAAGATGGTGAAGTTACACCTAATTATAATAGCTCATCAAATATTCTCGAAGCAGCCCTAGCAGCAATAGGTGATATAGATTCAGACAATTATGATGAATTATTTATATTTGGAACTCGCAATTACTCTCCTTCCCTAAACGTAATTGAATTAGAGTCTGATATTTCTAAATGGCAAGTAACGACAGAAGATGACTCTTCTAATTATAATGCTTTAGAGGTTACTGATATTAATAACGATGGCTATGACGATGCATTAATAGCCACATATGAAACACTTACCGTACACGACATTAGTAACAATAATATTCTAGCTACATGGACAGCTAGCAGTGCCATCACCTCAATTACTGCCACAACAAGTACTTTAGGGGAAAAATTAGTAATACTAAGTACTCGAGATAGCCTAACAACTCTTACCTTTGAGAATAATAAACTGAGCATGCGCTCCAGTTCAGTAAACTCAGAGGAATGTAAGAGTCTTTATGCACAACCTCAAACGGATAGTGTTTTATGTTTTTCTCCTGAATACTCATATCAGGGTAATTTAGTTACTTTTTCATTAGACTTAGAACTATTACTAAAAGCTCGAATTAATGGTGAAGTAACAGGCCTAATACAATTACCTTATTCTGATAATGTATTAATTACCACAAACTCAAGTGACAATAATTATTATTCACAATCAAGTCTTATCTCTGAAGTTAGTACAAAGACAGGTGACATTATATGGCAAGGCTACCCATTAGCGGGAGAAGTAATGGGTAACTCAATAAAATTTGGCAAAATAGGTAAAGATACAGTGCCACTAGTTTTTGGCACTAATGTTGGAATGTTTTTAACTCATTAATTTAAATTAAAGGGCTACTTGTGGTTTATTAAAAATAATAAACCACAAGTATGCGCGAGAAAGTAGAGATAATTTAGTTTTGACTAAATAAACATGAGGTTTAAAAACTAAATTTAATAGCAACAGAAAAAATAGTTTTTATAATAATACTAACTAAAAAAGCCACCATAAAAAACATAGCAAATGCTGAAACAGCCCCGCCACCGGTATACCCTGCTTTAGCTTTTTCCACCATCAATACATAAATTCCTAACCCTACGCTTACCTTAAACCATAGCCAGTAATCGTTGCTAAAAAGAGGAATTGCAGCAAAACCTATTATGGGCACTAATATTTTGCCCTCTTCGTTTTTGTGTAATAAATAAAAAGCCATAATCGCAATATAAAATAGAGCCGTTATATCAGGCATATAAATAACTTCCTTGTAAGAAAATAATAAAACCAATAAACGCGGCGATTATACCTATTACTGAGTCCCTATAAAATCTGATAATTGTGTTTACTTTTTAGCTGTGCAATATTAATTCATTAATAAGCACAAGGATCGCTAAACCTATTTACAGGTTTGGTATAAAAACTAAAAGGATGAATATGATTAAGCCATTTTACGCTAGCTGTTTGTTAGCCCTCTTGCTATTAACACCCAGCCTTGTAATAGCAAATCCGACAGCCTCGCAATATCAGGAAATTCTTAACGAGAGCCTAGTTGAAAACGAGCCCGGGGTATCGGTAATTATAAGCAAAAATGGCAAAGTACTTTTCAAAGGAACGCGCGGGCTTGCCAACCTTGAGCATAACATTGCACTTAATGAGCAAAGCGTTTTACGTTTAGGTTCTATTTCAAAACAATTTACTGCAGCTGCAATTATGATGTTGCAAGAGCAAGGTAAGCTAGCGGTTACCGATGATATTCATAAGTATGTTGCAAGCTTCCCCACCGAGGGCAACCTCGTCACAATCGAAAACTTATTAACCCACACCTCAGGCATAGCCAACTACACAGATGACGACGACTTATTCGATAAAGAAATACAAGTACCCATCAGCGTTGACGATACACTCAAGAGATTTGCCAAACACCCAATGGTGTTTGAACCCGGCGAAGCGATGGCTTATTCGAACACGGGCTATTCACTGCTAGGTAAAATAATTGAAGTGGCGAGTGGGCAATCTTACAAAGACTTTATTGAACAAAATATATTTAAAAAACTAGGGATGACTCAAAGCAGCTATGAAGGGCAAGAAATTGTTGCTCACCGCGCAGCTGGGTATGAGCAAACAGAGCAAGGCTTTATAAACACAAGTTATATTAATATGGACTGGCCTTATGCCGCAGGTGCGCTTATATCTACCCCAACCGACTTAAACATTTGGTTTAGCGCATTATCGTCTGGCAAGCTTATTAGTAAAGCAAGTTATGAGAAGATGGTTAGCCCTTTTAAACTCAATGACGGCAGCTTTTCATCCTATGGTTACGGATTAATTATTAAGCCTTTGAATGAATACACCGTAATTAAACACACTGGCGGAATAAATGGCTTTTTAGCACATGCACGCTATATTCCAGAGCAAAAGCTATATGTTGCAGTACTGGCTAATTCAAACCACATAAACCCTATTTTTATCAACGAAAAACTCACAGCCAAAGCACTGGGTATTGCGCTCCCCGAGTTTAAAAAAGCAGATGTAACAGCGCAGCAGTTAGCGCCCGTATTGGGTGATTACCGTATTGATAAAAACACCTTACGCAGCCTAATTTTTGAAAATGACGTTTTGTATTCTAAGCGCACCGGTGGCGATAAAACAAAACTAATTACCATGTCTAAAAATAGCTTTTACTATCCTAATTCAAACAATTACTTAGTAATAGAAAAAGACAGCCAAGGCCAATTAGTAATGAAGTATTTTAGTGGATTATCAACAACGCCCACTGAGGCGATTAAAATTTAGCGACAAGTTTGAGCGAGGCACAAAATGCTTCGCTCTTGCTAAATAGCTCTCTCTAAAGCTACTTTGATTTATTAAGCATCGCTTTTAAATCGGCAAATGGAGAATGCGTTGCAGCCTCAACTTTTCGCTCTGTAGTCGACCCGCCATACATAATATGTTCGTGGTATTTATTGTGCTCATTGTCGTGGCAATAAATACACAATAACTCCCAGTTACTGCCATCCTCTGGATTATTACTGTGGTTATGATCTATATGATGCACCGTTAACTCTCGTAAATTAGAGTACTCAAACTCACGAGCACAACGCCCGCATACCCAAGGGTACAATCTTAAGGCTTTAATTCGGTAACCTTCCTCTTGCTTCACATAAGCCTGAGGTACTGCGTTATTCTTACTCATAGTATTCCTGGTAAATTTACTATTTCGGTGATCAATACTAAAAAAACTTAATTACTGACAAATCACCCAAAGAAGTATCTATATGCCGGCCTGTTTGCTCCCACGCACGTAGTACGACCATAAGTTTTTTATTGTCGGAAGTCCAAGAAATTCCACCACCGAATGCCTCGACTTTTTCGGCGCCCGAATCTTTTAACCCCAGCCCAGGGTTTGTGTTTTGAATATGCCCTTTACCTACTTTGTATTCAGCAAATACGTGAACATTATGCGGTAACGAAAATGATAAAAGCAAGCCAATACTCGCCCCATACGAATTAGAAATTAACTTAGTGACCTGTGGCACAGGTGAATTTAAAAAATCAGCCTGAAACACAATATTATCTTTGTTCTCAAGAGATACATGCTTGAAAGACCACGCGCCAACAACACTTAACGACAAATCAAATTTGCTGCTTAGCTTTGGCCTATTAAGAAAAAAATGCTCAAACAAAGACGCTTTATTATTGAAGGTATAAAAGTTGTGTTGGCCAGATAACTCAAACTTGGTTGAACGTGTATTTTGCGAGAAAATTTGATCCGTTTGATTGCCGCTTAAATTGCTAGCCGTGCTTTGCAGCCCTTCAAGCGTTTGATAGTTGAATGTGATTTTAGAATTTTTAAATTTTCTATACGAAAGCAGTATATTCTGTGTTTTTGTTTCAACATCATCTTCAAAAATGTCGGCAGAGTAGCCAATTTCAATATCGTTAATATCAAAAAACACACCCACACGCTGGTTATTTATGGGCTCTAACGAAAACAGTGTTTTTTGATTACTCCCAGCCAAGTCGTCGTATATTAACGCATGGCTAGTATTTGGATTTGAAATAGTTGTGCGTACCGATTTTAAGTCGAAGTCAAAAGCTAATACAGAACCAGATAGAAATGCCGCTAAAACAGCAAAGCCCACAATAGCCAAGTAATTGCGATTCATTAAAAACACTCAAAAATTAATTTGTATTAGAGTAGCGTTTTTTTCACCTTAACTTATCACAAAAGATTAACAATTGATGAAAACTTTAAATAATGCGCTTTATGCCATTTTTTGGGGTGCTTTCAAGGTCAAACTCACTTACATGCTTAATTAGCTCCGGGAAGAACGCTAGAAACACGGCTTCTAATTCATCGTAATTCTGTGCTATGTCATCAGCCGCGCCCGCAAAAGTGTTCGTAAAACGAATGCGTTTGGCTATATTATCAAGCGCAAGCCCTACTCCCTCAACGGTTTCGTACTCTTTAAACCAATCGTTTTTAGTCATACTTGTTACAACATGCTGCATTCGCGCTGGCATAACAGGTATACGGTTATTTAAAAGCTGATAGCTGGTGTACTTAAAATCACTTAAAGGTTGCTTGCTAAATCGTTGCCAATGCACAATTAAAAAGTGATCAAACACCACATCAATAGCCACACCAGCAAAGCGTTTACGCTCGGGTGAAAAGTATTGTTTAGCGTGTTTAACTTCGCGGTGAGAGTCGGTAAATTTATCAACTAAATAATGGTTATCGAGGCCATTTTTAACTGTGTTTGGTAAGTGCTTTACATGTCTTTTTCCACCAAAGTCACCCAACAGGTTCCCAAAGTGAGAATCGGCTGTGGGCTGCGCTAAATAAAGATGAGCTAAATAATTCAAAGTGTTCTCTGATTGGCTAATACAAATAAATAATAACGCAAATTTAAACCAAACTCACATTCGTGTTTAAAGCAGTACTTATGGTTTTGCTTACCAGTTTTTACTCAAACAGACTGCAAAGTATTGTATAAACATCGCAACTATAAAACGTCTATATAAAAAGCCGCTATATCAGCTATGGCGGCTTTTTAATGCTTAAGCTTTGTTGTTAGTTTAGTTACTCGACTTTACCCAATTTCCATTATCATTTTTGCTATAACTATTTTTAACCGCCGACCAAGCTACTTTGTGCGCTGTTGTTTCGCGGTCATCATCGTTTTTTCTATCGCTAGGGTCCTGATAGGTATCCCACGCACTATTAAACGCCTCTTGATATATCTCTTGAGCATGTTTAGGTAAGTTACTTTTTACCGACTCAGGTAATTCATCACGATTTTTATATGGCATAACTTCCTCCTTAGATTTACTCAATTACGCCACAAGCAACACGTTTGCCACCGCCACCTAATGGCTTTGGCTTATCTGCATAGTTATCACTTCCTTCGTGAATCATTACTGCGTGTTGTTTAAGTTTTTCAAGCGTGAGCCTTGGCGCTAAAACAGGCGATTTAGCTAGGCCACTTTCATTTACATACAACGCCGGTAAATCGCCTAAATGGCCATCCCCCCAAGGAGCATCATGATGCTCGCTAGCTTTTGGATCGAAATGCCCACCAGCGGCGCCCCCCGGCACAACTTTCTCGCCTTTTTTCTTGGGTTCACAACTAGCAAATTGGTGAACATGAAAACCATGCAGCCCCGGTGTTAAACCTTTTAAACTTGGTGAAAAAACAACACCGTTATCATTTTCTGTTAGTGTAATAGTACCTAGTGATTGCCCTTGGCCGGACTTAGTTACTTGGTGCATTTGAACTTTTACATTAGCCAGTGCACTATTTTGTAGTAACACACCGGTAAGTAGTATCGCAAAAGCTGGTTTTAAAACGCGGGTTAAAGGTCTTTTAGCGTTTGAATCAAACTGCAAACAATTCATCATCATCTCCTCGTTTAGTATCAAATTAATAAAGCAATAACGCTAAATTAAGCGACTATTAAACAAGTAGTTTCAATGTATATACCAGCCCTACGCGTAAACATGAATTTATGTATTATTTATTTTTAATCTATTGATTAAAAGGTAAATTTATAATTTTTATTAATTTTAAATAAATAGCTAGTTAATTAAAAAAACTGACTTTCACCCAAAAGTTAAACAAAAACCAAGGCATATTTACAAACAGAATGGCAACTTTACAAAACTCATAAAAGAAGATTACCGACGATCCAACCCAAAAAGACAAGCCAAGTTAAAAAGTAGCTATTAAAAAGGCCGTTATTATATAGGCGGTAGTTTCGAGAGTTGGTGTTGTTAGAGAGGCCTTACGACATGTAATAAAAAGCGCCTATCTAAATAAGTCTTTTCTATAATCAAAGCATGTTTAAAACCAATTTACTTATATATGGAGTTTATTTAATGATAAAAAATTACGTTAATATTTATAATTGCTCCGCCGTTAAAAACGAAAAAAAAGGTGAAACGAAGTTTCACCTTTTTAATTAATTTTGAAACTAATTAGTTAGCATTAAGCCGTAGAAACGTTACTTGCGCCTGCATTGTTAAGTATTTCTTCAATAGCGTTTTTGTTGTCACTATCGTACTTAACACCAATTAATATAGAGCCCTTTTCAATGGCATCTTCATAATATTTAATTTCGTGCTCAGGAATAAACGCACCAATTGCAGCACCTAAAGTACCACCTACTGCGGCGCCTGCGCCACCAGCAGCAAATGCTGCGACTAATGGTCCGGCAACTAATAAGCCCGTACCACCTGTTGCTACAGTACCTACTGCAGTAAAACCGCCAATAATTGCAGCAAGAATACCACCTGAAGCCGCGCCTACAAGGCCGCCTTCAGCCGCTTTTGTACCTTCGTCTACAGCAAAATCTTCCTTTGCGTATGAGTCGTTGGCTACAATGCTTATGTCAGCTTCATTAATACCTAAAGCTTCTAATCTATAAATTGCGAGTGTTGCTTGTGATGCACTTTCGAATAACCCAGTAATAACGGTACTCATAATAACTCCTTTATTTATTTAAGAAAATACACTTACTACTAAGCAAAACCCAAACCACAAATTTAACCAATAAAAATCAATATCTTACATAAATAATTGTATCAATTTACTTATTTAAAAGGTAAAAATTGCTAAGCTTTGTAAAAAACTCCTACCTAATATAAGAAAACTTACTAATAAGCAGTACACAGCTTTAACACAAAATAAATTATTACTTACTCCACGTAATTTCAGCTAATTGGTTGGTCGCTGTTTGATGAATGATCAGCCCATTATTCCCCATGCGCATATGCCTAATTAAGCCAGAGTAAACTCCTTCTTTACTCGGAATTTGCCAGCTCTGCATAGTTTCGGTATTAAGGTCGAACCTTACTAAGGTTTCAGGACGCTTGGCTGACTCGTTAAACCAAATGGCGTTATCGGCATATTCAATTGCATACGGGTGACTGTTTTCACCACTGGGATTATCCCACTGCGTTATTTTACCGTTTTTGGGGTTATAGCGGCCAAGTTTACCCATGCCAGAGTTAACATAAAAAACCATATCGTCAGGCGTAATGGCTAATCGCCTAGTATGCGTTTTAGCGCCTGGGAGTTTTATCTCACTAAGCTCCATGGTATTTTTATCAACTTTAACCAAACAGTTACTACCATTACACGACACCCACGGCGTACCTTTTGAATCAAGCTTAATACCATATGGCCGCGAGCCTTTAGTGGGTAAAGTAGCTAATTGAATATCGCCAGTTGTAGGGTCTAGCTTGCCAATCATATTGCTATGCTGGAGGGTAAACCAAAATATTCCGGCTTCATCAAATACACCAGTATGCGGGTCGCGGGCATTTTTATTTGGCATTTTATACACTTTAAATTTTTCGGTTTTTAAGTCTAAATATCCAACCGTGCCATTTTTATTGCCTAAAAACCAAGGGGTTTGATTTTTATCAAGCGACACACTGTGCGCATAGGTACCACTTGGCAGTGTGTACTCTTTCATATCGCCGGTTTGAGGGTCTAACCTGCCTAAAATATTACCCCACTGGCCAACCCACCAAATAAGTCCGTTTTTACCTTGCACCGGATCGCGAGCGCGCTGCCCAAGCGTTGGCACTTGCCAGTACTTAAAGCTAAGCTTTAAATCGCCGGTAACAACCTTAGGCTCGCGCTTAGTGTTAACAGGATAATGCTCAGCTAAATAAGCACTTATATCTTTATTAAGCGCGGTATCTGCGCCCGTATCAACCATATAGCTTATTAATGTTTGCCAGTCCTGCTGGCTATAACCCGCGCTGCGCTCAAGGTTAGTTAAACTATGGCAACTAGCACAAAGCTGCTCAACTAGCGGCCCCTTATCGTTGCTCAGCACTGGTAGCGGCACTGCCAAAGTGCCCGACACAGCCATTACCAAAACGTATTTATTAAATAAAAATCGATTTTTACTCATAACGCCCTCCCTTGTTTTTTAATATTAAAGCATAGGGTGAAAGTGTTTACTATCTGTACAGCAATGAGTGCGATAAGCCGCCTAGAAGGTAAGTTAAATTGCAGAGTTAATATCTAAAAAGAAGATTTTGAGCAGAGTTGCGCACGCTCTACAGTGGTTATTTAGCTTGTGTGAAAGTGTGATGTGAGTGTGGTTTTAAACGACTAATTTGTATAAAACAGGAACGCTATGATTTAAAAGCGCCTCAGCCTATCGGTACATAAATTGCTGTTATTAATATTCTTACTTAAAGAGTTATACATAAATAACGCTGCCGTTATTTATAAAAAGGAGAACATTATGAGTAATAAACAACTAATTACGACAATAGGTATAGGTCTCGCCGCTGCATCAGCAGGTATGTTAACAAGGAAAACTTTACAAAAATCGTGGGAAAAGGTTACCAACGAACCAGCTCCAAAAGATAGACCAAGCGAAGAAACAGATCTTAAAGAGGCCGTTACATGGGCAGTAGTCTCAGGTATTGGTGCGGGTGTTGCAAGAATGGCCGTACGCTACGTACTAGACAAACGCCGCTCCAAATAAACCTACCCAATTAATACCTCTTATAAGTATTAAGCGTAGTGTGGTGAGGCGCTAAAGGCGCCTTGCGACAACCACTCCCCAGTTGTCGCAAGCAACTTGGCAAAAGCCTAGGTTAAGGTTACTTAACTATTGAGCTAAAAAATATATTAATACCCAAATCGGAGTTCAGTGATGAAACTTAAAAAGTCGGATGACGCGGCTGCGCCACTTATCCGACCTACATAGGTTGAAAAACTGGAGGTGCCTTGCAACATGACCCTAAATTTTAAGCAGATACACTCTATTGGACATTAACTCCCTTTCAAAGTTGTTGCCTGCCTATAAGCTTGCGTATAATGCCCAAATTCCGGCTGCATTTTTTAGCCGCTAACTTGGATTTTGATAATGAAAAAACTCTCTGCAGTGCAAATAAAACAGCAAGCGCTTGTACTTAATACTGCTGAAAAATTAGAAGAGCAAGGCCGCGCTGAGCTCCCAGACATGCTGCAATGCTGGTTTGATGTGGAATATCACTTATTTCCAAGTTCACTACTGCTGTGTTTTCAGTTTGAAAACGAGCAAGCCTTAGCAGCCGCAGAGCCAGATTTATTAAAATGGCAAAAACGCTTAAGCGGCGCAATGCTTAAAAAAGGCGTGATTTTAAAGGATATGCGTAAACATTTAGTGTTTACCTTAAAAGGGCCAGATGATTAATAGAGGGTTTTAAAGGACTATAAAGCCTTTCGCTCGTATCGTCGAAGCGCATAAAACCATAATGAAAAGCCGTTGCATTGCTGTAACGGCTTTTTACTTTTATTAGAACTTAAAGTAGAACCTATAAAGATCAATTTTTGACTCAGGGATTTTTATTAGCCGATGATACTAATTGGCCGTTAAACAATACTAATGCACGGCAAAAGCAAATTTCAGTCGATTCAACGTTAATCGGTTGCCCTAAGTTAGTAATAATAGGATAGTAAATTACACATAAAAAATAGCCTTATATTAGGAATATTATGATCAAAGTATTATTAGCGACCAGCTTAATTGCCTCTTCATTCGCTGCTTTAAGTAATCCTTTAACTGTTGAAGAACAGCGTATCAACAAAGCCCAATCGGCAATGCCAAATGTTTTAAATGCATTTACCTCACAAGTATCAAATTTTGAGCAACAGTTTAAAGAACTTAACAACTTTAAAAGTGCAAAAGCATTAGTACAAAACTTTAGCTTTGAACTATGGGAAAACGCAAAACAACGCATAGCAAAAACCAATAACTACGACGACCGAGAGCTTTACTGGGCACGCTTGCTTTCAAGCAAAGTAATACGCACAACTTCACCTAAATTCTCAATTACGCAGACTCAACTAAATACTTTACTAACCCTACTTGAGGAAGGCAGTAGAGGCCGTACCGACCTTGCTTTTTCATCAGGCAGTACTAAAAAAATATTACTAACGGGTTTTGACCCTTTTTTACTCGATAAAAACATAAACCAAAGTAACCCCTCAGGTGTTGCGGCGTTATTACTCGACGGCCAAGTTATTAATTACAACGGCATAAGCGCAGAAATTAACACTGTTATGGTGCCTGTACGCTACGAAGACTTTGATCAAGGTATAATAGAGTCGCTACTTGCCCCCTACTACGCACTTAATAATGTAGACATGGTAGTAACCGTAAGTATGGGCAGAACAGAATTTGATTTAGAGCACTTCCCGGGTAAACGCCGCAGTGTAACCGCTCCCGATAATGCCAATATTGTGTATGGTGGAACGCAAACAAGCCCAGTAATACCAAAACTCAATGGCCGACCACTCCCAGGCAACGAGTTTGTAAAATTTAGCTTGCCTGTAACTTACATGCAACAAGCCAAAGGCCCTTATAAAGTTATCGACAATCATGAAGTCACCACGCTTGAAAAAACCTATAAAGCGCCTTCGTATGGCGAACTTAAAAATAGTATTGCGGTAAATGGCGGTGGCGGTGGTTACCTCTCTAACGAAATATCGTACCGAAGCATTCGCCTGCGCGATGCGCTTAATTCAAGTATACCTACAGGGCATATTCATACTCCACGTATACAACAATTCGAACCTGAAACAGAAGCTAAAATAGTAAAACAAATAAAGGCAATGCTAGAACAAAGCTTAGTCGCGCTATAGTTTATAACTACCAATTTAAGCGCGTAATAAAGGGCAATAATATTGCCCTTTTTTAAATGGAGTTACTAGGGGAAGGTTTTGCCTTTTTCTTAATCACAAAAGGCAAAAAGAAAGACCTGACCCTGCTGATTTTTGTTGGTACTAAACGATGACTGAGGCGAAAGCCAAGGGCCTTAATTAATCATCGAGAATGCTTAATTAAACTGCCTAAATTCATATGGGTGACTGGTACATATTCACACCAATCGACGTCATTGCTAGGTACATAGTCATATTTAAATTGAGTTTAAATAATAAAAACACTTGGTTTTTGAATAAATAAATCAAGAAAACACTGCTGCCTGCTTGACTGAAGCTTTCTAATGGGTGACAGGGCAGCTTTGGTTTTTCTATCGACTAAAGTCATTATTAAAAAAATAATGTAGATGAAAATATTAAAAGTACGCAAAGCATAAAAATTACAAAATACACTTTAAATAGTTTCGAGACTTGAGCTGGTACATTGTTTCTATCACTTAATAAATTATAACGTTTTGCATACCAATCAAATAAAAATACACTACCATAATGAAGTAAACCATGGAGCGCCATAAAAATATTTAGGGAGTAATAGCGGTTTCCTTGATCTAAAATATCTTCAACAATTCTGAGCTTTTTCCCTTTTAAATAAAAAGCTAAGGGTAAAATAATGATAAAAATGACACCTAGGCCAACACCGAAAAATATCAAATCCATTATTTAATCAACAAAGAAGAAAAACAGTCAATCTAAACCCAAATATGCAATAATGCATGCTAATAAAAACATAGAGCTAAATATTATAAATAAAATATAATAAAGCTTAAACCACACCTGTAAATTTTTCGGGACCTCTTTTCTTTTTTCTATTACTTTATAACGTCTTGCATACCAGTCGAATAGAAATATAGAACCATAGTGTAATGCTCCGCTACCAGCAGTTATGATATTTAATGAATAAAAACGGTTTCCATCATCTAGAGCATCCTCTATCAGACGTGTTTTTTTATCTTTTATAGCTATTAATATTGGTAATATTAAAAAAAAGAAAAGACCCGCAGATGTAAGAAATAGAGTTAAGAACCACAATTTAATAGGCTCCATTACTTTTCAACAACCTCATATATTAACTCGCCAGCAACCCCTCCAGCATGGCCTCCACCAAAACCTCCAAGTACACCACCTGTTCCACCCGCTACGATACCACACCACAAAAGGCTCGTTCCTCCGGATGGTAAACCAAAAACTACACTACATAATGTATAGGACCCAAGATAGCCTAACGCTGCACCTCCTAAAACTGCACCTCCAGCTTTGCCTGTCTCAACATACTTAGCCTTAGTACAAGCTTGCTCATTTCCTTCTGTGCATGCTTTTACAATATTTGCACTTGCCTCGACACCTGTCAGCGCAATCCCAACATACCCAACTCTTTTCAGGTTTTTGGCCATATTGGCTACTGTTTTATAGTTTTGGGCAAATTCAGGAATACTTTTAGCCATCCCACCTTGTTGTTGCCAATGATGTATCATGCTTTTAGAGCTTAATCCTAAATTTCGTCTTATATCACCCGCCACTAAACTTCCGCCTAAGGCTGGCTGAGCAAAGCGGCTTAGGGCTGTATCTAAACGAGTAAAAAGAAGTTTGCGCCTATGGAAAAACTGTTGGTTATTTAAATTGCCATGCGCATTGTATTGATTAACATATGTCTTTTCTAACTCCTTTAAAATCGCTTTAACTTGCCCAACGTGTGAATTCCAAGAGTTGTTAGCAACACCTAAATACAACCCATTATACTTAGCGACATTACTAAGCAGCTCATAACGCTTAGAAAGTATTTCTTTTTCATGCTCATCGAGCTCTCTTAGCTTTTTATCTACTTCAAGAGCTGAAGCCTGAAATTGCTGTTCTAGCTCAGTGCACTCCATTGTATTGATTGGCGATATCAACACGATCTGACCTGGCTTTGCATAGCCATCAACAATATGTGAGTTTACAAATTTAAAGTGTTTGAATGTCTTTTCAGAAGGGGTGTTATAGAGTGCAATTATTAAAGCATCGATACTCATTCGCTTTTCTACAATATGAATCGCGTAGTCGTTTGGTACTAAGAACTGATCAGTCATATTCGCTCCTTGCGTTATTAATTACTCTAAAAAGCATACTACATCATGTAGTTTTTTTACATATCTCAATGCTTACATATATTAAAAAATGAATCAATAAAACACCCTAGGATCCTTAGAAATACAATCTATAAAAATTATATTAATTTGTACAAAGGAGATGAGAGCGGTTCACGTCATTAAACAATACGAATGCACTTCAATATTAAAGCAAAGGCTTGCTTGATCAATGCAGTATAAAAAACATCTAAAATCGTCATCACTCAAGAAGGTGTTTTCACACCCTATTCCAATGTTCATCGCATGATAAAACCTATAAAGCCGGTTCGTACGGCGAGCTTAAAAATAGTATTGCGGTAAATAGCGACGGCGGTGGTTACCTGTCTAACGAAATATCTTACCGGAGTATTAGCCTGCGCGATGCGCTTAATTCAAGTATACCTACAGGGCATATTCATACCCCACGTATACAACAGTTCGAACCTGAAACAGAAGCTAAAATAGTAAAACAAATAAAGGCAATGCTAGAGCAAAGCTTAGTAGCGCTATAGTTTATAACAACTAGTTTAAGCGCATAATAAAGGGCAATAATATTGCCCTTTTTGAATGGGGTTACTAGGGGCAGGTTTTGCATTTTTTAATCACAAAAGGCAAAAAGAAAAACCTGACCCTGCTGATTTGTTTTGTGGTTTGAAGGGTTAAGCGTGATGCTTGGGGCACCGTGGGGTTCCAAGGGGCGGTCGGCGGCAGCCGCCCCTTGGTTGCCGCCAGCAATCTGGCAAAAAACCTTGAATAAGGTTTCTAATTTCTAGAAGTACGAAACGTATTCGCGTTATCTGTAATAGTAACCTCAAGCACCTATTCAAATACTTATTCGGGCTGCCGCCCGCGCGTCAGCAAGCTAAACGCCTACAATAAATAACACACACTCTTGGCTTTTAAGCGAGTAAGTATATTTGTGATTCGCTGGGTTTCGTTTCACTCTACCTAGAGGAAATACAGAGGGTCAGTCTTGCTTCTTGCCAAGACCAAACACCAACCTCACGTTTAACACCCTCCCCCGTCATCACGCCCTGAAAATAAGTAATTGATGAGTAATGCATTTCATGGATGAAATGAAAGCCATGCTTGCACATGGATGTGCTTTCATGGCGTTTACATTCACATCAATTGTGGTTTGAAGGAAATAGCGTGATGCTCGGGTGCGCTGAGAGTGTCCAGAGAGGGACCAGCGGCAGCCCCTCTTTGGCTGCCGTCGCCAGCGCGACAAAACCTTGAATAAGGTTTCTAATCCCTCAATGAGCCAAAAGGAAACAAAGTATGCGCCTTCAATAATTAAACATCTTTTGGGCTGCGCCCAACACGCCTGCAAGCTGTGCGTCTTGTATCTCTCATTGATAAATGATTAGCTATCATTTATCAATGAGAGATGGTATCTACAATGTTTAAACACACGCAAAAAAGCCGTTACATTGCTGCAACGGCTTTTTATAATTTTGATAAATTCCTCTCTACAGTGGAATTTTTTTCAAAAATTAGTCGCGATAAGTCTCTACCGCTGGGCATGAACATACTAAGTTACGGTCACCGTATACATCATCTATACGTGTAACGGTTGGCCAGAACTTGTTTTTAGCCACTGCAGGTACTGGGAATGCAGCGTAAAAACGGTCGTATGCACGATCCCATTCGTTACCTAACACGTCGCCTTGTGTATGCGGTGCAAACACTAGCGGGTTGTTTTCGATTGACCATTCGCCAGAGATTACTTTTTCAATTTCGCCTTTAATTGACACCATTGCTTCGATAAAGCGGTCAATCTCACCTTTTGATTCAGACTCTGTTGGCTCAATCATTAATGTGCCAGCTACTGGGAACGACATAGTTGGTGAATGGAAGCCGTAATCTTGCAAGCGCTTAGCTACGTCCATTTCAGTAATGCCTGATTGCTCTTTAAGCGGGCGTAAGTCAACAATACACTCGTGAGCAACACGGTTGTTACGACCACGGTATAAAATTGGGAAGTGCTTGCTTAGCTCATGCGTTAAGTAGTTAGCATTAACAATTGCCATTTCAGTAGCTTGTTTTAAGCCCTCTGACCCCATCATGGTGATGTAAGCCCATGAAATAGGTAAAATAGCGGCTGAGCCGTAAGGCGCTGCCGATACCGCACCGTTACCGATGTTAGTACCTGGTACGTTAATTACGCTGTGGTTTGGCATAAACGGCGCAAGATGCGATTTAACACCAATTGGGCCAACACCTGGACCACCGCCACCGTGTGGAATACAAAATGTTTTATGCAAGTTTAAGTGCGATACGTCTGAGCCAATAAAGCCTGGGCTTGTTACGCCAACTTGCGCGTTCATGTTTGCGCCATCCATGTAAACTTGGCCGCCGTGCTCATGAATAATGTCACAAATTTCGCGAATTGTTTCTTCGTATACGCCGTGCGTAGACGGGTATGTGATCATAATACACGATAAGTTTTCAGACACTTCCTCAGCTTTCGCTTTAAGGTCAACCATGTCTACGTTACCGTTTTTGTCGCAGTTAACTACTACAATTTTCATGCTCGCCATTTGCGCTGATGCAGGATTAGTACCGTGCGCAGAGCTTGGTATTAAACATACATTACGGTGTGCATCCCCTCGTGATTCGTGGTATTTACGAATCGCGATTAAGCCTGCGTATTCACCTTGCGCGCCAGAGTTTGGCTGAAGTGATACTGCATCGTAACCGGTAATGTTTACTAGCCAGTCGTGTAGCTCGCCAATCATTATTTGGTAACCCTCTGCTTGATCTAGCGGGCAGAATGGGTGAAGGTTTGCAAACTCAGGCCACGTAATTGGGATCATCTCGGCAGTCGCGTTTAGTTTCATGGTACATGAGCCTAACGAGATCATTGAGTGATTAAGCGATAAGTCTTTGCTTTCTAGTCGCTTAATGTAGCGAAGCATGTCTGTTTCGCTGTGGTAGCTGTTAAAGTTTGGATGCGTTAGTACTTCGTCGTCACGTACTAAACTTGCAGGGATAGACTCGCTGCCATTTGCTTCAACGTCTGCTGCAATAGCGTCAACACTTAGGCCATGGCCTTCGCCTAAAATAATATCGAATAACTCAGTAATATCGGCACGTGTTGTAGTCTCTGATACCGAAATTGAGTACTCGCCTTCGTGGTTTGTTGCAAAGTTTACGCCTTTTGCAATTGCACGCGCTATTACGTCGTCTTTGCTATCGCTTACTACTGTTAGCGTATCAAACCAAGTGCTGTGCTTAAGTGCAATGCCTTTAGCTTTAAGGCCACTTGCTAAAATATCAGCAAAGCGATGTATACGCTGCGCGATAGTTTTTAAGCCTTGTGGGCCGTGGTACACCGCGTAAAACGCTGCCATGTTGGCAAGTAATACTTGTGCTGTACAAATGTTTGAATTGGCTTTGTCGCGGCGAATGTGTTGTTCGCGCGTTTGCATTGCCATACGTAGTGCGTCGTTACCTAAACGGTCTTTAGATACACCAATAATACGACCTGGTAATGAACGCTTGTATGCGTCACGTGTTGCAAAAAATGCAGCGTGTGGACCGCCGTAACCCATAGGTACGCCAAAACGTTGAGCCGAACCAAGTACTACGTCTGCACCTAGTTTACCCGGCGCTTTTAACAGTAATAAACTCATTATGTCGGCAGCAACACAGGCAATCGCCTTTTTGCTTTGTACGCCAGCAATTAGGTCAGTTATGTCTACCACTTCGCCCGATGTAGTTGGGTATTGGAACAATGCGCCAAAAATGTCGTGGTTTACGGCATCTTCTGCTTTACCTACAATTATTTCAAATCCAAACTGCTCGGCACGCGTTGTTACTACGTCGATTGTTTGTGTGTGTACGTCGTCGGCAATAAAAAAGGCATTGGCTTTTTTAGCTTTTGATACGCGTTTTGCAAGGCCCATAGCCTCTGCAGCCGCTGTTGATTCGTCAAGTAGTGACGCACTTGCTAAATCAAGACCGGTTAAATCTAGGGTCATAGTTTGGAAGTTTAATAATGATTCTAAACGCCCTTGTGCAATCTCTGGCTGATACGGTGTGTACGCTGTATACCAACCTGGATTTTCTAGTACGTTACGTAAAATTACGTGCGGTACGTTAGTTGGGTGGTAGCCTTGGCCAATGTACGATTTGAAAACTTTATTTTTGCTTGCTACTGATTTTAAGTAGCTTAGTGTTTCAACTTCAGTACGGCTTTGTCCAACTGTTAACGGTTGCTCTAGACGAATGCTAGCCGGTACAGTTTGGTCAATGAGCTCTTGCACACTCGATACTTCTAAAGCACTTAGCATATCGCTTACTTGTGCTGGGCTTGGCCCAATATGGCGGCGAATAAAATCTTGCTTTTGCTCTAGTTCTTCAAGAGATTTGGCGTTTGACATGTGTCCAGATTCCTATGATCCAAAAAATGTGGCTACTGCTGATGGGTAAACAGCAATAACTTAAAATTCTTATAATTTAACAGCTTACTTTGTATGGAAAAGTTAACTGTAAAATCATAAAAGCCCCGATATCTAAATAAAACACACGGGGCTTTTAGTTATCTACAAAGAATAATTATTCTTCGTCGATAGTGTGCGAGTAACCTTCAGCGTCTAATAAGTTGTCTAGCTCAGACTCGTCAGATGCTTTAATACGGAATAACCAACCGTCGCCGTAAGCGTCGTTGTTTACTGTTTCTGGTGAGTCTTCAAGTTCTTCGTTAATAGCAACAATTTCGCCACTGATAGGTGCGTAAATGTCTGATGCTGCTTTAACTGACTCTGCTACTGCACAGTCTTCGCCAGCGTCTACTTCGTCGCCAACTTCTGGTAATTCAACAAATACCATGTCGCCAAGAAGTTCTTGTGCATGCTCAGAAATACCAACAGTAAATGTACCGTCGCCTTCGTTACGAACCCACTCGTGTGAAGGTGCGTATTTTAACTCGCTAGGAATGTTGCTCATTTTATTTGTCCTTTGGTTTATATTGGGAGGATATCAATCACTGTAATTACACTGATTGATATAACCAAATTATTTAAATTATTGATTTACCGTTACGTACAAAGCTAGGCTTTACTACTTTAACGTTTACTAATTTTTTACGCATTTCTACTTGAGCTGTATCGCCTGTTGAACGTGGTACACGTGCAAGGGCTACACTAAAACCAAGTGTTGGTGAAAAAGTACCAGAAGTAATAATACCTTCACCACCATCAACAATTACTTTAGAACCGCTACGCAAAACGCCTTTTTCTTCAAACACTAAGCCAACTAGTTTGTCAGTGCTTTTTTCTGCGCGTTGCTTAACAAGTACGTCACGACCAATAAAGTCACGATCTTCTGGTTCCCATGCAATGGTCCATGCCATGTTAGCTGCAAGTGGTGATACGCTTTCGTCCATATCTAGGCCGTAAAGGTTCATACCTGCTTCTAAACGTAGCGTGTCGCGTGCACCTAAACCAGCAGGTTTAACACCTGCGTCTAGCAGTTGTTGCCATAAATCGGCTGCTTGGTCGTTCGGTACTACTATTTCGTAACCGTCTTCGCCAGTATAACCCGTTGTGGCAATAAATAAATCACCTACTTGAACACCAAAAAATGGCTTCATACCTTCAACAGCGGCTTGTTGCTCAGCATTTAAAAGAGTAGCTGTTTTTGCTTTTGCGTTAGGGCCTTGCACTGCAATCATTGCAAACTCTGGGCGCTCTGTAACAGTTACGTCAAAGTCGCTCGATACGTTAGCCAAATGCGCTAGGTCTTTTTCGCGCGTCGCTGAGTTAACAACTAGGCGGTAAAACGTTTCACTAAAGAAATAAATAATTAAGTCGTCTATTACACCGCCTTGCTCGTTAAGCATGCCTGTGTAAAGCGCTTTGCCTGGTACGGTTAATTTTGCAACGTCGTTAGCTACTAGCTTACGTAAAAATGCTTTTGCTTGAGGCCCTTCAATATCAACAATAGTCATGTGTGATACGTCAAACATACCTGCGTCGGTACGTACGCTATTGTGTTCTTCTATTTGTGAGCCGTAGTTGATTGGCATTTCCCAGCCATGAAAATCAACCATTTTTGCGCCCGCTTCTAGGTGCTTAGCATGTAGTACAGTTTTAGAAGTCATAACATTCCTTCACGTTTAAATTAACCCTGTTTAGGGCGTGGCTTAAATAGATATAAAAACAGGTAAACATTGTTATGCTCGCCTGTTGTTTTTATTCGTTATGCGGCTTCACTATGCATAAGTGCAAAGCCTTGCGCTTGCATGTAGCTTTGCCATTTTTGTAATTCTTGTTGTTTAGCTACTAATACAAAGTGTTGTTCGTCGTTTTTATCAATGGCGGTAATAAATACATCACCGCTTTGTGCACCGTAGCAAAGTTGCGCGTCAGAAAGGCGCAAACCTGGTGTTAATTTAAAAGCATTAACTAGGGTATCAAATGCGTTGTCGCCACTTAAAATAAAGCTTGCTAGGTCGGTGCGTACTACATAATCAATATCAAAACGTAATTGCTGCTTGTTTATAAGCGCTTGTAGTTGAAGGCTTGCGTTGTGTGGTAGTACGAATCTAAAGGCGGTTTCGCTAAAGTAATAAACAGCAAAACTGTAGTCAGAATTATAGTCGCCATCAAGCGTGCCTTTTAAGCCTAAACCGCTGGCGGTAAGCTTAGTTAAATCAAGGCCTAAAATAGTGCTTAAAAATACACTGGTTTCGGTTCCGCTAAAATCCATTACAACGTGATTGTTGTTAGTTTGCAAAGCGTTAGTAACCGCACTACTTGCGTTGCTGTGGCGGGCAAACATTATTGGGTTAAAAGTCATAACAAACACCTGTGTATTTTCGATTACAAAAGTATATTGCCCACGTCTATCAACAACAAATTGTAATTATTTATCAATTGATAAATAATACTTATATATATGGCTATATAAATTGTAATTTTAAATATGAAAAACATATCAACAGACGGTTTACGTACTTTTGTAATGGTAGTTGAAATAGGCGGCTTTGCTAAAGCAGGCGATTTACTTGGCCTGTCGCAACCTGCTGTAAGTTTGCAAATCAAGCGCTTAGAAGACGTGCTTGGCTATAAACTATTTAAAAAACAAGGGCAGCGCCAAGTATTAAACCAGTACGGCGAGCTATTATTGCCTATGGCAAAACAAATGATGCAACACAACGATGCTATTTTGCAGCAGTTCACCTCAGAAAACATTGCAGGTAAAGTACGTCTGGGTATTCCGAGCGAATTTGCAGCGCGTATTTTACCCTCAATTATTGGCGACTTTGTGGCGCTCTACCCAGAGGTGTCGTTAGAGGTTAAGTCGCGTTTAAGTAAGCATTTGCTTTCGGCTTCTCGCCAAGATCAGTTTGATTTAGTACTTGCGCTAAATGAGCGACTCAACTCTGATAAGTTTCCTATTTTTATGCAAGACGAACTAGTGTGGGTGGGCGATCTGTCACTTGCGCATAATGAGGTGGTTACCCTAGTTACCGCACCAGAGGGGTGTATTTATCGTCGCCGTGCTACTGATGCATTAAAAAGTGCAGGCATTAAATACCGAATAGTTTATAGCAACGCCGATTTAACCGGCCTTATTGCTGCATTAAAAGAAGGCTTAGGTATTACGGTACTTGCCAAAAGTACAGTACCGAGTGAGCTTAACTATCAGGTTCAAACCAAGCATTTACCAGCTCTTGGTAATATTGGTATTAGCTTGGTTAAAAGTTCGGGTGAGTCGGAAAATGCGGTAGATAAACTCGCTGAATTTATAGCTCTACGCTTGGGCTAGCGCTTACGTAGCACATATAATTCGTTCAGCCTTTATAGTTAGTAAAACAATTACAAAACAATACAAAAGAAACAATTTAGTTAATTAAGTTGCATAAGCAGGTGTTTTTAGTTCTATTAAACTGAATAATTAAATAGTTAATAACATTGATTCGCATTCGTTAACGTGTTCAAATTACGCCAATTAAGATAATTGACATGATTAGGAACACAATGAACCCTAAGTTTTTAGTATCTACTTTGGCAACTGCGGTTGCTTTGTCTTTTAGTGCTACTGCAATAGCAAAAGACACCAGCAATAAAGAACAACGCTTTGAACAAATTACTGTTATTGGCTCTCAGCAGGCAATTAACGATATTCCTGGTTCAGCTACGTTTATTTCTGAAGAAGATCTGCAAAAATTCCAGTTTACCGATAT
Source organism: Pseudoalteromonas sp. SG43-3 (assembly GCF_014164385.1). NCBI lineage: Bacteria > Pseudomonadati > Pseudomonadota > Gammaproteobacteria > Alteromonadales > Pseudoalteromonadaceae > Pseudoalteromonas > Pseudoalteromonas sp. SG43-3. The sequence continues at coordinate 151,350 of NZ_JACJFC010000001.1, read as the reverse complement.
TTCTCGCGTTTTAGCGTCTGTTCCGGGCGTTTACGTGCAAGAAGAAGACGGTTATGGCCTTCGTCCTAATATTGGTATGCGCGGTACAGGTACTGGCCGTAACGATAAAATATCAGTAATGGAAGACGGTGTATTAGTTGCACCAGCACCATATTCAGCACCTTCTGCATACTACTTCCCTACTATGGGTCGTATGGAATCTATTGAAGTATTAAAAGGCGCAGCCTCAGTTAAGTACGGCCCGCGTACTACAGGTGGTGTTTTAAACTTACTTTCGCGCAGCTTACCAACTGAGCCAAATAGCTCAAAAGGTATGGTAGATGCAGCCCTCGGTAGCGACGGTTACTACAAAGGCCACGCTTACTTTGGTAAAGAAAAAAATAACACAGCGGGTTTAATTGAAGTATTTACTTACGGCGCAGACGGCTTTAAAGAGCTGCCAGTAGGCAATGACAACACCGGCTTTGAAAAAACAGATTTACTATTAAAGTTTGGCCATACGTTTGGTCAAAACGATGCGCATAATCTTGAGCTAAAAATTAAGTACTCTGACGAAACATCAGACGAAACATACATGGGCTTAACTGACGAAGACTATCAAGAAAGTCCTTACCGTCGTTATGCTGCATCGCAAAACGATGAAATGAATACTCGCCATAACGCATACCAACTTAACTACGCGTACCGTTTTGGTGATGGCTATGAATTTTTAGCAACGGCTTACTTAAACGATTTTCATCGTAACTGGTATAAAGCCAGCAGCGTAGGTTTAAGTACTCTTGAGCAGTACAGCGATTTTGAAGTAAACCCAACAAGCGAAGGCATTGAAGGTATTGGTGTTAAAGCTAATAACCGCGACTACCAAGCTAAAGGTATTCAGTCTGAATTACATATTCCTGCAGGCGATCACTATGTGACTGTTGGCGTACGTTACCACGAAGACGAAATGGATCGTTTTCAGTGGGAAGACAAATACACACTTAATCAAGACCTAAGCTTAACGCTTACAGAGCAAGGCGTTCCGGGCTCTGATAGCAACCGCGTAGATAGTGCAGAAGCAAGCACCTTGTTTATTCAAGACGAGTGGACAATTGACGCATTAGTAGTAAGTGCAGGTCTTCGTTATGAAGACATTACCATTACTCGTGAAGAGTGGTCTAAATCAGATCCAACACGCAGCAACGGTTTAACTAAAGATGTGTCGAACGACACTGAAATTTTAGTGCCGTCACTAGGTGCTACTTACACACTTAACGAAAGCGTAACGCTACTTGCGGGCATTCAAAAAGGGTATGCACCAGCAGCACCTGGTAATGCTGACCAAGAAGAAGAAGAAAGTGTAAACATTGAGTTTGGCACTCGCTTTAATATGGATGGCTTTAGCGGTGAAGTAATTGCCTTTTACTCAGACTACGACAACATGCACGGTAACTGTACTGCAGCGGTTGGTTGTAGCGACGACAACATTGGCGACCAATACAACTACGGTGAAGTAGAAGTAGCGGGCTTTGAATTTAGTGCAGCACGTACGTTTGCAACTGATACAGCTATGTTCCCAGTTAAATTAACGTACACCTACACAGACTCTGAGTTTAAAAACGATTTTGATTCAGAAATTTGGGGCGCGGTAGAAAAAGGCGATGCAATGCCTTACGTACCAGAAAACCAAGTAGCGTTATCGTTAGGTGCTGAGTTTTCTGCGTTTGTAGTTAACAGCCAAATACGTTACGTATCTGATGCGCATGCTAACTTAACTGAGGCGGGCTTAAACGCAATTGATAGCCGCGTAGTATGGGATTTAGCTGCTAAATACTTAATCGATGAAAATCAAAAAGTATACCTAAGCGTTGATAACTTGTTTGATAAAACATACGTTGCTAACCGTTCAAACGGTGGCATTCAGCCAGGTAAGCCGCGTACGGTACAGATGGGCTACACTTATAGCTTTTAAGCTTAAAGCACTACACATCTAAATTATTGCCTTGTTATTAAACCGTTTACCTGCGCTTTGTATAGGAGAATGTTTCACTAACAGCGTTGATAATTTTTTATGTAAGATCACTACACATCTAAATTATTGCCTTGTTTTTAAACCGTTTACCAAAGCTTACAAAGTTAAAGCGTAAATTACAGACACAAAAAAGCCGAGATTGAATTTCAATCTCGGCTTTTTAATACATAAAACTTATCGTTTTATATATTAGTTATTTGCGTTACGTTGGCGTAATACTTCAAACAAACAAATACCCGTGGCTACCGATACGTTTAAGCTTGAAACAGTACCCGCCATTGGGATTTTAACAAGCATATCGCAATGCTCACGCGTTAAGCGTCGCATGCCCTCGCCCTCTGCGCCCATAACAATAGCCATTGGCCCCGTTAAGCTTGCATCAAATACGTGGTTATCAGTTTCGCCAGCGGTACCTACAACCCATACGCCTGCATCTTTAATTTCGCGAAGCGTACGTGCAAGGTTAGTCACTTGAATAAGCGGTACTGTTTCGGCTGCGCCACAGGCCACTTTACGTGCAGTACCGTTAAGCTTAGCCGATTTATCTTTAGGTACAATCACAGCGTGAACACCTGCCGCGTCTGCACTACGTAGGCATGCGCCTAAGTTATGCGGATCGGTAATACCATCAAGCACAAGTAAAAACGGTGTGTCTTCACGAGCGATTATCGCATCAAGATCTTTTTCATTAAACGTTGGCGCTGCTTTTACGTTAGCAATAATACCTTGATGCTGCTCACCTTTTGATTTGCTATCAAGGGCTTTACGCTGCATAAACTGTACTGAAATACCAAATTTACGTGCTTCATCAATAATCGGAGTTGAGCGTTTGTCGTCACGACCTTTAAGGGCGTAAATTTCTACAAAGCGCTCTGGTTCGCTTTCTAAAATTGCTTCAACAGAATGAAAGCCAAAAATTAATTCATTACTCACGTATTGTCTGCTCCTGGGCTAGTACGTTTGCGGGCATTTTTGCCTGCTCTTTTAGGCTTTTTAACGGCCTTCTTCTTTGGTTTTTTCTTTACGGCAGAGTCTGCTGCTTTTTTATCTGCAGGTTTTGTTGCAGACTTATTTGCAGGCTTGCCTTTATCTTTATTTGCTGGCTTTTTTTTACCTTTTGGTTTGTCATCGCTGTGCGACTTTTTACCTGGTACTTTGCCTGCTTTTAATTGCGAACGCACACTTGCTGGCGCATGCTCAGACTTACCTGAACCTTTTTTAGGTGCACGACGACGTGAGTACCTGTCTTGTGCAACATCGCCTTTAAGCGTTAAGTTTATACGGCGATCGTCTAAACTAACCGACGCAACTTTTACTGTTACTTTATCGCCAAGGCGATAAACTTTGTGAGAGTGCTCACCTATTAGGGTGTGTTTTGCAGCATCATGCGCAAAAAACTCGTCGCCTAAATTAGTAACGTGTATAAGCCCATCAATTTGTAAATCATCTAAACGAATAAACAAACCAAAGTTAGTGACCGATGAAATAACACCATCAAACTCTTCACCTACATGGTCTTGCATAAACTCACATTTAAGCCAATCAGCTACTTCGCGAGTTGCATCATCGGCGCGGCGCTCTGTTGTAGAACACTGCTCACCTAGTTGATCAACTTCATCGTCGGTATAAGCGTATTCGCCAGACGTTTGCTGACCTTGTGCTTTTATTACTGCTTTAATAGCACGATGCACTACTAAATCTGGGTAACGACGTATTGGCGATGTAAAATGCGCGTAAGCCGATAACGCTAAACCAAAGTGACCAATGTTATCTGGCTGATATACAGCTTGTTTCATTGAACGCAGTAACATAGTTTGAATAAGTTCAGCTTCTGGGCGGTCACCTAGTCGCGCTAATACTTGCGTTATTTCTTTTGGTGTTGGCTCGTCGCTTAATGTACTTTCAATACCTAACTCGCCTAAAAACTTAGTAAAGTTACCTAGTTTTTCTTGGTCTGGTTCGTCATGCACGCGATAAAGCGCGCTTGCTTCGTGCTTTTCAAGAATTTTAGCCGCTGATACGTTGGCTAAAATCATACATTCTTCAATGAGTTTGTGCGCGTCGTTACGAATAACAGGCACTATTGATTCTATTTTACGCTGAGCGTTAAATACAAAACGTGTTTCTAGGGTTTCAAACTCTATGGCACCACGGTCTTGGCGTGCAGCTTTAAGTGCCATGTACATTTGCTGTAAATCAGTTAAATGTGGCACAACGGCTGAGTATTCTTCGCGTAGTTTTTCGTCGTTTTGTAAAATGGCATTTACTTTGGTGTAAGTTAAACGTGCATGCGAGTTCATTATCGCTTCGTAAAACTTATAACCGGAAAGTTTACCCGCACTCGACACGGTCATTTCGGCAACCATACATAAGCGATCTACTTTTGGATTAAGCGAACATAATCCGTTAGAAAGCACTTTTGGTAGCATCGGAATTACTTGCTCAGGGAAATACACTGAGTTACCACGCAAAATTGCTTCTTTGTTAAGCGGCGTGTTCATTCCTACGTAATGCGATACATCAGCAATAGCAACCCATAAGCGCCAGCCACCTGATTTTTTAGGTTCACAATATACGGCGTCATCAAAGTCGCGTGCATCTTCGCCATCAATAGTTACAAGTGGTAAATCACGTAAATCTACGCGACCTTGTTTGTCAGCTTCTTCAACAAATTCACCTAGATGAGCAACTTGTGCTTCAACTTCTTCTGGCCATACATGTGGAATATCGTGATTGCGCAGTGCAACTTCAATTTCCATACCTGGGGCTAAATGCTCACCAAGTACATCTATAACTTTACCTACCGCGTTCATGTTACGGCTTGGGTTTTGCGTAATTTTAACCTGCACCATTTGGTTGTGGCGGGCACCGTTTTCGTTGCCTGGTAAAATCATTATATCTTGCGTTATGCGCGGGTCTTCAGCGACTACCACAGCAACACCGTGCTCAACAAAGTAACGGCCAACAATTGGCGCGCGCTCGTTAGTAAGCACTTTTATAATACGTGCATCGCATTTTGAGCCAGAACCACGTTTAGTGCCTTTAGCTAGTACAATGTCGCCATGTAACACCATATTCATTTGGTGCTTAGCAATAAACCAATCTTTACTCTCGCCTTCAACTTCTAAAAAGCCGAAACCGTCTCTGTGGCCTATTACTTTGCCTTTGGTTAAACCGGCTTCGTCAATTAGGGCGTAGCATTTAAATTTATTGAAATACAGCTGTCCGTCACGCTCCATAGCGCGAAGGCGGCGTTTAAATGCTATTTGGCGTTCGTCATCGTTTACTGCTAGTTCTTCACATAATTGCGCGTAGTTAGCAGGCTTTGAACGCTCTTGAAGGTGAGTAAGTATAAACTCACGACTAGGGACTGGGTTTTCGTACTTTTCTTGTTCTCGACTGAGATTTGGATCTTGGTTTGACATTCACTATCTTGTTAGTTGGTTATGTAGGTATTTTAACCCATATAGTTATAATGAGACAGGTAAAAGCTATTAAACTTTTAAGAAAGCACTTTTACCTTGCTGTATAGTTTAAAAATCTAGCGCAATGGGGCTTAACGATCCCTTAACTGCAAAGTGTTTAGTCATCTCGTAGCAATGCTAAAACCTATACTATTTTTTTTGTAGGTTTTTCCACAGCAGTTTACTTATATTATCAATAAAGCTTGGGTCTTCTTCTTTCATCGTAAGTAAAATCTGCTTATTCATTTGTGTTTTATTTTGAGCGTAAATCCAACGATTTTTATTAAACTGCTGGGCAAACTCAAGTACACCCGCTTGTAGTTCGTCGTTATTTGCAAACACAGCTTCAACTACTTTGTTCTCTAGCAACTGCTGTGCACCAACCCGCTCTCCTGACATAGCTAGGCGATTAAAGAATGTTTGCGAAATTGCTTTATTAATTATAGGAAACATCGATGGAACAAACGGCACCATTACATCCACTTCAGGAAAACAAAAAAAGCCTTTGTCTGATTTCATAAATCTAAAGTCGCACGCACACGCAAGTACAGAACCATTACCATAGGTATGCCCGTTTAACGCAGCAATAATAGGCATAGGAAAAGTAACTATACGTTTAAATAAGTCACTTATTTGAATCATAAAGTCTGAAATTGCTGCAGGTAAAATACTTGGATTAGACATCCATTGAAGGTCGATACCCAATGACCAGTTTTTATCACTTGAAGACGTTAAAATAACTGACTTAATATTTTGTTCTGCTTCAATGTGGTCTAGGTGTAAATTAAACTCAGCCAAAAACGCTGGGTTGTGGCGGTTTTCAGCGGTATTCATGGTGAGTATAGCGATATTATTTTTAGTTGTTAGTTCTATTAAATTTGCCATTAAAACCTCTTTTAGCGCTTTTTAAGCTAATTTTAAGCGCTGTTCGTTACTTTTACATATCATAGTAATACTTTGCTTATAATTTATAAACCCGCTAATTAAAGCCACCCTTTTTGTTTAGCTATACGCGCAGCATCTATGCGGTTAGTGGCGTTTAATTTTGCAATGGCATCCGATAGGTAGTTACGCGTAGTCCCTTCGCTAATAAATAACTGCTTGGCTATGTCGCTTGTTTTAAGGCCATCGCTTGCAAGTTTAAGGGCTTTGCGTTCTTTATCCGTAAGTGGATCTGCGTCGTCTAATGCATTAATAGCAAGCTCTGGGTCAATTACCTTTTGTCCCTGCATTACTTTTTTAAGCGCATTTATTAACTCTTCACTTGGTGCTTCTTTTAAAATAAAACCTTTTACGCCAGTCGTAAGCGCTCGCCTAATATAACCCGCACGAGAAAATGTAGTCATAATAACCATTTTTATAGTAGGAAATTTAACAGCTATTTTTTCGCTAAGCTCTATACCATTCATGGTTGGCATTTCTATATCGGTTAAAATTATATCGGGATGTAAATCACTATCAAGCGCCTCAATTGCATTAAGTGCATCTTGCCCGTTACTTGCTTGCCCAATAATCTCAATATTAAAATCAAGCCCTAACAATGCTGCTACTGCGTCGCGCACAAGCGCCTGATCTTCCACTAAATATACTCTGATCATTATAAATCCTTAGCTGTAATTGGCAGCACTACTTTTAAAGTAAAATTATCGCCACAGGTAAATGCTGCACTGCCATTTAGTTGCTCTGCTCGCTCTTTAATACCATTTAGGCCATTGCCCGAATTCAATGTACTGCACGGACCATGGTCAATTACGGTTATAAGTAACTGCTGCGCTGTTTGTTCTATATTTATTTCGCAATTTTTTGTATTGCTATGGCGTAATAAGTTAGTAACTGCCTCTTTAATTACAAGGCCTGCTATACCCTCTACTTTAGCGGGCAGAGCATTTAAAACCACATTAAATGAAACGTTAAATCCTTGCTCTATTAACCTTTGCTTTAACTGTGCTACTTGGCTGACAAGATTAAGCTGTTTTAAATCACTTACGGCGCTTCTTACATCGCTAAGTAACTGCCTTGCCAAATCGGCCACTTGTGCAATTTCGCTATTTGCTTGAGCGTAGCGCTCTCCTTGGTTTAATTTATTAGCAAGCTCAGCTTTTAAAGCAATAGATGAAAGTGAATGACCTAAAATATCATGCAAGTCGCGAGCTATTCGTTCTCGCTCTGCAATAGCTGCTAATTGCTCTAGTTGGTTAGCGCTTTCTTGTTCGCGCTTTTTGTATAAGCTTTCTCTTTTTGCTGCAATACCGTAACTAAATAATGTGGCGCATAGAATCAAAGCAACGCCTAAAAAGTATTGAACCTTACCTATATCTCCAATATATGTGCTTAATAAAACCGTGAATATAATTGCGATCGCAGCATAAATCCTTTGACGGGAGCTGTAAGAGTAGCCTGCTATATAGGCTACGAAACCAAATAAAGTAGGCGTACCTGTGGTGTAAAAAGTAGCGCAAAAACAAATTAAGAGCATGGCTACAAATAACTTAGTCACCCCTGCGCTTTTACAGTTTATTGCTTTTACATACAAAAGAATAAAAGCAATATAGAAGGCTAAAGACATAACAATTTGGTTAACTGTAAAGCTCGAAAAATTAATTATTAGCGGGAGTAAATAAAAGCCGGTAAAAATTAAATGTCCATATTTCCAAAAACCTTTATCGCTTTGTTGAGAAAAGCTGCTTAACGAGCTCATACTAATACCTCTGGCATATTATTTTTACTTATAGCACTATTTTTATTAATAAATATAAATAACATAAAAATGCATACCAGCATAAAGCAATCTGCGTACGTAATAGTAAAACTTAACGCCTCTAGCACTTCATTAATAGTTAAGCTGATTAAAATTAAAGAATTCATAATTACCTCCTGTTGAGTAAGGTAACTATGCCCGCGTACAAAAATAATAAGAGTGTGAAGTGTCATCAACTTTAATGACTTTTGTCATGCGGTAAAAAATTCATCTTAAGAATTTTTAAGCAATGTTAATATATTCAAAAAGTACAACAAGGAAACTAAATGCAGCCTCAGCAACAAAGTTTAATTTATTTACACATAGCGGTATTACTTTTTGGCGGGACCGCTCTATTTGCCAAACTTATTGGTTTAAATGCTTTAGATATTACCGTTTACAGAACTGCAATTGCAGGAATGGCTATTTTAGCCATGCTTTATTTTCAAAAAAAACAAATTAAACTCAACAAACCTAAAGACTATCTTATTGCGTTATTTTTAGGTGTTGCGGTGGGTATTCACTGGGTTACCTATTTTGCTGGTATGCAAATGGCCGGTATAACTATTGGAATGCTGGCATTTTTTAGCTACCCCGTAATGACGGTGTTTTTAGAACCCTTATTTAATAAAAGCAGGCCAAAAGCAAAAGATATAATAAGTGCAGCGGTGGTTGTTTTAGGTATTTACTTATTAGTACCAAGTGCAAACTTGGGCGATGATGTAACCCTAGGTGTAATAACAGGTGTGATATCAGCATTGTTTTTTTCAATAAGAAACATTACTCATAAGCGCTACTTTAGCCAATATGGCGGGCCGCAAACGATGTTTTATCAAACCTTAGTGGCAAGCATTATGTTGTGTGCATTTATAGAAGTACCAGTGTATGAGGTTAGTAATCATGACCTGATTTTAATTGCTGTAGCGGGTGTTATATTTACAGCTACACCGCACTCGTTATTTGCAGCAAGTTTAAAGCATTTATCAGCGGCAACTGCGGGGTTAATTTCTTGCTTGCAGCCACTTTATGGCACCATACTGGCTATAGTAATTATTCATGAACGTCCTACTGTTATGACGTTAGTTGGTGGAGCACTCATAGTGAGTGCCGCTTGTTTTGAAACGTGGTCAATCACTAAAAAGGCTCGACAATGAAAGTATTTGCACACCGTGGTGCCAGTGGGGATTTTCCTGAAAACACCAAAAGCGCTATTTTAGAAGCGTTAAAAGTAGGTGTTGATGGTATTGAAGTAGATATTCAAAGTTCCTTCGATGATTACATGGTAATACACGATTCATGGCTTGATAGAACCACCAGCGGTAAAGGCAGGGTGAGTAACTTTACCGCTCATGAGCTCTCTAAGCTTGATGCTGGAAATGGTGAAAAAATTCCTACTCTTCAGCAGCTGTTTGATTGGAATAACAATAAATCTTTATTAAATATTGAGCTTAAACACACGTTTGCACTAGAAAGGTTTGTGGCTCAATTAGAACAAAACATTGAAGCTAAAAAAATATCGAAAACCAATATTTTAGTATCATCGTTTGATCATCATCAACTACAGTGGCTTAAAAACAAGCTACCATGGCTTAAAATAGGCGCCCTTACTTCTTCTATTCCAATTAACTATGCAAAGTTTGCTAGTGATTTAAACGCTTATAGCGTACATGCAGATAAAACCTTTATAAATAAGGCCTTTGCAGAGGATGCAAAAAAAAGAGGCCTAAAGATTTATGCTTATACAGTCGATAGGGAAGAAGATATAGCGCTAATGCTTGAGTATGGCATAGACGGAATTTTTACAAATTACCCAGCGCGAACCAAAGCTTACTTGTTGTCGTTACAAAAAGGCTAACTTACATTCCCCTCACTTAAATAACAATCGTAGGGCTTGAGCATAATGAGTGGTTTCATGAAAATTTATAACTATATAGAGCAAACATTCTTTTTTACGTTAACCCGTAAAATAGTCGGTAATTTAAGTTTTGTATTATTGTTCCAAGCAATTACGTTATTTTGGCTGCATCAGAGTTTAAGCGAACAACAGCAAAGTACAGGGCTATTTTGGCTGCTTACGCTTGTGATTATATCTGGTTTTATTTTTACTCTTTTTTATATGCGTTTTTTAATTGTTCGCCCTGTTACTGCTATGCGCGATACTTTGATAGAAATAAACCAACAAGATGCAAATTTAGCAGCAAAACTTCCCCACTTTTCGTATGACGAATTTAAAGATTTAAGTTCACAATACAATATATTTACTGCCCATTTAAGTGAGTTACTCAGCACAACATATAACAGTGCTCAAGCGAGTGCACACAGCAATACACAAGTCACTGAATCAATGAAAAATACTGAGCAATCAAGTGAGCAACAAATACAGTTAAGCCACAGTATTATTAATGCCAGTATGCAAATAACCCAAAGCTTACAAGACATAGTAAATAATACAGATAGCGTACATAACGTTAATAATGAACACCTTAACTTTGTAAAACTATCTGCGTCAGAACTCGCTGCTTTAGTAGAGCAGGTAAAACTTATTACTAATATGCTAGGTAGCTTTTCAAATACAATTGCGGGACTAAAAGAGAACAGTGAAAACATTCGTAGTATTTTAAAAATGGTTGAAGAGTTTTCTGATCAAACTAATTTGTTAGCCCTCAACGCCGCAATAGAAGCAGCTAGAGCGGGTGAAGCTGGCAGAGGATTTGCCGTAGTTGCAGACGAAGTACGCACGCTTTCAATAAAGGTAAGTGGCGCAACTAGGCAGATTAGCGACTTTATAAATCAGATGAATGATTTGGTAAACGAGACAAATAAAGAGTCAGAGCAATTAATGACTCACTCTAATAACGCACAAAGCTCAATTAGTGCAACCTGTGATGGCTTTACTAAAATGCTTAGTGAGTTTGAGCACAACCAGCAGCAGCTGCAACAAATAGCCAGTGCTGTACATTTGCTTGAGGGCACCCAAAGTACGACTCACCAATCGGTAGAGCAAATCGTAGCTTTAGGGGAGCAAGCTAAACAACAAATAGATACGGCATTAGCCGATAGCGAGCAATCTCAACAGCTTAGCTTACAAACCCAACAACAGTTAAAGCGCTTTGTGCACTAAGAAGCGTTTTCGGGCTCAGAGAAATATGGTAAATTACGCAGCTATTAATTTAAGTGTGTAAAGCGTGTGAGCAACCCTACCCCAGACTATGAAAAATTAGCCCTGCAAATAAAAACCTGGGGGCAAGAGCTTGGCTTTAGCGAAGTGGGCATTACTGATATTGACTTATCTAAGCACGAAGCCCAATTGCAACGTTGGCTTGATGCAGGCTACCACGGCTCGATGGATTATATGGCTGCCCACGGTATGAAACGCGCCCGCCCTGCTGAATTAGTGCCTGGTACACAGCGTGTTATATCCGTAAAAATGAATTATCTCCCTCCCGATGCTGGCTTTGCAAAAACCTTAAAAAATAAAGAAAAAGCATATATAAGCCGCTATGCATTAGGTCGTGATTACCATAAATTAATGCGTAATCGTTTAAAAAAACTCGGCCAAAAAATAGAGCAAGAAGTTGGCGAGTATGGCTTTAGACCCTTTGTAGATTCAGCCCCTGTACTTGAGCGTCAACTTGCCGAAAAAGCCGGCTTAGGGTGGCGTGGTAAGCATTCGTTATTAATTAACCAAGAAGCTGGGTCGTGGTTTTTTTTAGGCGAGCTATTTATTGATTTACCTCTACCAATTGATGCAGAAAACACCTTTGAAGGCTGCGGAAAATGCGTTGCTTGTATTACTCTTTGCCCAACAGGTGCAATTGTAGAGCCCTACGTTGTTGATGCACGTAAATGTATATCGTATTTAACCATAGAACACCAAGGGCCAATACCAGAGCAGTACCGTTCTTTATTAGGTAATCGTGTTTATGGTTGTGATGATTGTCAGTTGGTATGTCCTTGGAATCGTTATGGACAAATAACTGACGAAAATGATTTTCATCCTCGCACTCAATTAAAAGATAAAGATTTACTTGAGCTGTTTGCCTGGGATGAGCCTACATTTTTAAAAAATACCGAAGGCAGCCCTATTCGTCGCATTGGTCACGAACGTTGGTTACGTAATTTAGCAGTTGGTTTAGGTAATGCAGAGTTCAGCCCCGCTATTATTAATGCCCTACAAGATAAAAGCCAAATATGCAGCGAACTTGTTTTAGAGCATATTGAATGGGCACTTGCTCAGCAAAACGATAAACAACGATTACAAATTCGTAAAACAGCTAGGTTAATTAGAATTGTAGAAAAAGGCTTACCAAGGGATGCATAGCACCGCTTAAGTAAACCTTTATATTGCGAAGTAACTAGTTTTTCAAAAGTAACGATAGATCTTGTTCTATCTCTGTAAAGGCTGCTTTGACTTGTTTAACAGACTCTTCTCTTGCTACTGAGTTTTGGATAGTTTCATCTACTTTTTTATAAATAAACACCTCCTGATCTTCATCCAGTCCCATTGATGGGATACGTTCTTCGAGCTCTTCTTGTAACTGTTTAAACACTTTTTCGTTGTTTTGACGGTTTTCATTCAACAAGCTAATTAAGCTATGAAACTTACTATGAACAGTACTTGCTACGGCATTAAGTTTCGCTCGTTGTGATTCAAGCATTTTCTTGGTCATGATGGCGCGTAGCTGCTGCTCGGTAACACTTACAATAAAACATACGTGGTCGCGTATACGACCATGCTTATCAGGGTCATGATCGGGCATATTTAAAATGAGTAAGCTAATCAATTCATAGTTAACTAAAATTCGGTGCGAAAACTCATGTAAGCGCCCTTTGTTTTTCAGCATTTCAAATAGCTCCACCACAATAGGTGAACACACGCCGTTTAGCGCAAAGTGGCTAATTTCATTATTTTCTCTAAATTCTACATTGCTTTGTAAATCAAAAGACTGAAGGCAATCTACAAGCGCTTTACCTAGCTCTTGAGGATCGTTAATAAAGCCTATGTTTTCAACGTAGTTAACTATTTGCCCCATTTCACTGCTATTGGCCATTGCATTAAATGCAGTTGATGTTGCATCTTCAACTTGCTTTTCTAGGCTTTGCTTTTCAACGAGTACTTGATTTAAATTTTTAAGCTTAGATTTAAGTTCGTCATGGCCAAAAGGTTTTACAATATAATCTTCTGCGCCAACAGAATAGCCTTCCATGCGTTCTTCAACAGTGCCGCGAGCAGAAACAAACATAACAATAATGTGTGCGGTATTTGGATTTGCTTTAAGTGCTTTACATACTTCATAGCCGTTCATTTGCGGCATACTTACGTCGAGTAATATAACCTGAGGCATATAACCTTCAACCATGTTTAAACACTCAGGACCATTTGTTGCTACTTGTAATTCAAAATCAAGCTCCTCTAAAATTTCCTCAATAATTTCAAGGTTAAAGGGTTCGTCATCAACGGCAAGTATTTTAGTTAAGGCCATAATTTATCATCCATTCAAATTCTTTAAAAAGTTACTTGGTATGCCAAAAAACAATTAATTAGTGTGTTGTATTAACTGATCTTCAGCTAAATGCTCGTCTAAGTTTATTTCTAATGGCACTTGTATAGATATAGTTGCACCACCATTTTCGTTGTTACGTGCAGTGATTTCACCTTGGTGTAAAGATACAAACTCTCTACACAATGCAAGGCCTAACCCTGTGCCACCAGCACCACTATTTGTTTTACTGCTTTGCACAAACTTAGTAAAAATATGCTCCAACTCATCTTCTGGTATACCGACCCCATTATCGGTAACCTCTATAGTAGCAAGCTTATTATCTGACTCTAAATTTACCCGTATTTTACTTTTAGGTTCGCTAAATTTAAGTGCGTTACCTAGTACGTTTCGAAGTAACTGGTTTATTTGCTCTTCATCACATTGTGCAATTACAGGTAATGGCTGTGCGGTAAATATAATCTCAATTTCTTTTTCCATTGCCGTACCAGACACATCATCAATACTTGTTTTAATAATATTCGCTAAATTATAGGGACGAGGGTTAAATGGAAACTTGCCTACATCTAGCTTAGATAGGTCGAGTAAATTATTTAGTAACGACAGTAAACGCTCACCACTACTCTCTATTCGCGATAAATACTTAATGAGTTTTTCTTTTGCAAAATCTCCAGCTTCTAATTTACTTAAACCAAAACGAGAAAAGCTTAAAATAGAGTGCATAGGTGTTCGAAGTTCATGCGACATGTTTGCTAAAAATTCTGATTTACTTAAGTTTGCAGCCTCAGCCACATTTTTAGCATGCTCGAGTTGTGAAGTACGTGCTCTTACTTGCTCTTCAAGAACATCTTTTGCTTCAAGTAATAAATCCTCTTTTTGCTTAAGATGGGTTACATTTTTAAATATGACCGCAAGTGCTATTTCGCCATGGTGATCTATCTCATTAAAAGAGCCAACTAAGGGTATATAACCTCCTGCTGTTTTAGATAAACGTAAATCGCAGCTAAATTGTCGATTACTATTTAATGTCGAAATCTTATCTTTAATACCTAAAATTGAATCATCATCTAAAAAATCAAATACTGATTTACCTTCGAGTTCATTAAACGGTAAGTTAAATAGTCTCAAGCAAGCATCATTAGCTTCTATCACTCTACCGCACTTTTCAAATAACATAATTGCATCGGGCGTATGTTTATAAATAACCTGAAGTAGGCTGTCTTTTTCAATTAGGGCATCAACCGTATCTTGTAGCCTTTCTACAAGCTCTGCGTTATGACGTTTTAATAACTCTGTTTGCCATAATTTATGTATTGATTGTAATAGTGAGCTATCGTTTAAAGGTTTAATAAGTACGTCTTCTACACCTTGACGAATTGCGTCGATCATTGAAACTTGATCAGGGCGTGAGGTAAATAACAAACAACGACAATGCGGTTGGGTTACTTTTAAATTTGAAAAAATTCCTAAACCTGTTCCGTCATCTAAAATAAAATCGCTTATCAGTATATCTATTTGCTTTTCTTTACTAATTTCTAAAGCTTCTGCGGAGGTTGTTGCAGTATGAGTCTCGATATGAGCACCGATTAAGCTATTTTTCATTTTTTCGAGACGTTCAGGAACATGGTCGACGAGTAAAATAGTAGGTAATTGCAAAATATGGTTAGAGCCTAATTCTAATAGGCTCTCTAAAAGAGAAGTAATTTCTTTATTAGAAAAAAATGGGTAGACCACGGTTGCGTCAGGCGCAATATGATTTAGCTCGCTAAACGCAGTTAGTTGTTCACCGCTTTGTGCTTTTGGCGCAAGCAGCATAAAGCGCTCTTGCGCTACTTCGCTTACAAGCGGTTTTATAGAATCAACAGGCACACCATGGGCAACAACAACTAAGTCGTAATCGCCTATATTGGTATACATATCTAGCATGCTGAAATGAATTAATTCGACCTCACACCCTATTAATTCTAAAAGCACTTTCACACGCATCGCGATGACACTACTACTATCAATAATTAATATTTTTCGAATCATCAAGCCACACTTCAAATTAATAAACTTAATATCCTAATAGCGTAGTCTATTTTTATTTAATTGGCATAAAGCCCTATCGTTATTTTGTAAAAAAATATTACAAGCTTTCAAAAAACAGTTTATTTAAGATGCTTTCCAAAAATAGTCAGGCTGTAGGGCTTGTTATCCATTATGGCAACGCTTGGTAACTCGCCCCATATTTCAAAATCAAAATGCTTAAATAATTTAACACTGGGTAAATTATGACTAAAAATAAAACCAAGCAATACTTTAATATTTAATTGCTTAGCTTGTGTTTGAGCAAATATCATTAGCTTTTTACCAAGCCCTTTACCTTGTGCTTTACGGGTAATGTAAATGCTCATCTCTACTGTGCCATCGTAAGCAGGACGCCCATAAAACGATTTATAACTTACCCAAGCAAGTACTTGGTTATTTTCGCAGTAAACATAAATAGGCCTTTTATCGTTATGGCTATTAAACCAGTCACGCTTTTCGTCAACAGTAACTTCTTCGGTATCTGCAGTTACCATTCGCCCTGCAATGGTTTCGTTATAAATGGCTACAATTTCATTAAGATCATCAATAGTTGCTAAACGGGTTGTCATAGGTCATTCAAAGGTTGATCAATTTGTTTCATATTAGCGTATGATTAACCAATCAAACAATTGAAAAGTTTAGGTAATGTAATGCTAAAAAAAATTATAATAGGATTAATGGCTTTATTTATTAATGCCCCACTCCACGCTGAAACATCATCAACTATTAACCAAACCTCTACCCAAGACTGTCAAGATTTTACCAATGTCGATGTTCGAAAGCTTCGCTCAAAAGAATCTATTAATTTATGCCAATTTAAAAATAAGCCTTTATTAATAGTAAACACGGCAAGCAACTGTGGTTTTACACCCCAATTTAAAGGCCTTGAAGCGCTATATCAACGATACAAAGAACAAGGTTTAGTCGTATTAGGGTTCCCTTCTGATGATTTTTTTCAAGAAGAGGATAGTGAAAAAGAAACTGCAAAAGTATGCTTTGTAAATTATGGTGTAACCTTTCCTATGTTTGCTACAAGCGAAGTGCGTGGTAGTAAAGCGAATCCAATTTTTAAATATTTGAATGAGCAAACTAGCTCTCCAAATTGGAACTTTTATAAGTACTTAGTGTCTGCTGATCGTGAGACGGTTTTACGGTTTAACAGCAAAGCAGCACCTGATTCAGAACAAATGATTGCTGCAATTGAAACTGTGCTTTCTGATAAATAAGTTTATACTGGTACAATTAGTTGAAACTAACTAGAATGATATTTTAATTCGGTTAAAAAAACACCACACTATACTCGGGAGATTTTATGACAGTAGCAAGCGCACGACATATACTTGTAGACAGTGAAGCACAATGCTTAGACTTAAAAACAAAAATTGAGCAAGGCGAAGACTTTGCTGAATTAGCCAAAGCGCATTCAAACTGCCCATCAGGTCAAGATGGCGGTGCTCTTGGTGAGTTTGGTCCTGGTATGATGGTTCCAGAGTTTGATAAAGTTGTGTTTTCAGCTCCAATTAACCAAGTACAAGGCCCTGTGCAAACTCAATTTGGTTATCATTTACTTGAAGTTACTAGCCGTTCAGAATAAATTTAACTGTATCGTAAGTAACGTTTTATAAAAGCCGCTTATGCGGCTTTTTTATGGAGTAATTATGCAATTAATTGGTTCTGTACCTTCACCTTACGTGCGCCGAATTAGAATTTGGGCACAACAAAACAACTGTAAACTAGAGCTTGTGAGTCTTGATATATTTTCTGAGCAAGATCGCCCTACTATGGCCAGTAAAAATCCAGCTCGAAAGATTCCTATTCTGGTAGATGGCGACTTAACACTTAGTGACTCTAATTCTATATTGCGCTATTTACTTGAAAAAACAGGTCAACCAAAACTAACGTGGCCGCAAGAGCACTTACTTACGACTATAAATGCCTGTAACGATTCGCTAGTAGAAATGTTGCTATGTGAACGCTCTGGATTTGACACCAAAAGCGATAAACTCTTTTTTAATTTGCAAAACGAACGAATTGAACAAACATTAAGCTTTTTAAATACCCATTTAAGCGATGAAGAATTTAAAAGCTGTGAATACCTCAACATCAGTTTATACTGCCTGCTTGATTGGATTTGCTTTCGTGAATTAACTGACTTTAGTCAGTATTCAGAGCTTGTTGCTTTTCATAAGCAATATGGCAAGCGTCAAGCAGCAATAGATACTAATCCTCGTCACTAATTTAAAAAGGTAAACACATGAGCGATATCGAAATTGAATCACAACTAGTTAACTTTGTAGAAAAAGTACGTGTTAGCGAAGTAATTTGGGCACTTGGTGCAGAAGATAATGGCTTTGTAGTGTGCGATTCTAACCAATTTGACGAAACTGACGTACTACTGCTTTGGGAAAGTGAAGAAGCAGCTAAAGCGCAATGTAAAGAAGAGTGGAAAGACTACAGCCCTGTAGAAATAAATCTTGATGAATTTTTAGATGCATGGGTTGAAGATTTAAATGAAGATAACGCACTTGTTGGCATTAACTGGAATGATGACCAAGTATGTACAGAGATTGAACCTACTGGTTTAGCTCGCGCATTAAGTGAATAATACTTTATACGCTTTATTTTAAGAGCGGATAAAACCCGACTAGCATCTACTGCTAGTTGGGTATAAAATAAAACACATCATTATTTTCAAGGTATTACGTTGAAAACCCATCTTGGTCGCCGGCCCTTTTCAGCCATGGAACTGCACACTCTTTATAATGGATATATATACGGTGATTTTAAAGTTGCACGTGAGCAACCAAAACACTGGCATTTTTGGCTTCCTCTAATTGCATACTACAGTGGTGCATATAGCGATGAAATTGGCTATCTAACGCTTGATGATCTGTCCCTTGAAAAAGATGTCTTATGTTTTAATTTTCATACTCACGGTAAGATAAAACCTCGCTTAGTTCCAGTGCATCAGGCACTTATAGATGCCGGGTTTAATGAATATTTAGCATTCATAAAATCACAAAATCAACAACGATTAATGTTCGACTTACCCGCTAAAACTGGCAGATACAGTGAAAAAGTCCGTATTTGGTTTTCAGGTGAAGGTGAGCGAGCCGGCTATTTACAAAAGTGTGATATACCAAACGTTGATCAACTCGGTATGAAAACAGCCATAAGCAGCCTTCGTCTTAACTTTGAGCAACAAGTGCGTATACATGCTCTGCAAGCCAACTCTAAAGACGCCTTTAATTATCTCATGGGATTTAACGAATACCCACATAATGAATTTAAGGACGTGCTTTTATTAAATAACGTGATCCAAAAAATACGTATTATTAACTCACACCTGCATTGGCAGCGTTTTATAACACGCGAAAGCCACTGACAAACTTTGTTACTATTTCCCCTTAAAGTCATCGTTATAATCAATTACTCTATTAAAAAAAACTGTTAGGATATCTAACCCCCTAATAATATGAGCATAAAAAAGCCTATTTAGGGTAGTTTCTAACAACAACAATCTAGGGATCACTATGTTTCTTAAAAGCCTCTTAACAGTGAGCGTTGCTTTGGCAATGGGTGCTGCAAACGCTAACGAATTCGTTATTGAAAAACTCGCAAAACCAAGTTCACAACAGGTATCGTTAACACTCGATCCGAGCCAAGATACATTCACAGGGATGACTGAGATTTCCCTAGAAGTACTAAAACCAACAAAATACATTGAATTAAATGGCGTAGCTTACGCTGTTAAAATGGCGCAACTGCTTGGCGACGAAAACTGTCACTTAAACAACGAAATGCTTAAAACAGGTAAAGTTAAATTTAGCTGTGATGAGCAAATTCAACCAGGTAAATACACCCTTAAAGTTGATTTTTCAGCGCCATATAACCGTCAAAGTGTTGGTTTATACAAAACGTTAGACCAAGGCACACCTTACTTATTTACTCAATTTGAAATGAGTGATGCACGCCGTGCATTTCCTGTTTTTGATGAGCCAAGTTACAAAATTCCATTTCAGTTAACGATTACCGCGCCTACATCACAAAAAGTATATTCAAATACGCCAGAACTAAAAACAACGGTTGATGGCGATATGACCACACACTTTTTTGATAAAACGCCGCCAATTCCTTCATACTTAGTCGCGATGGCTGTTGGCCCATTTGAAGAATTAGATATTAAAGGCATGCCAATTCCTGGTCGTGTAATTACCCCTCAAGGTAAAATTCACTTAGCCCAATACGCAAAAGAAAACATGCCAAAAGTACTGGGCGCACTTGAAGCGTATTTTGGTATTCCTTACGTTTACAAAAAATTAGACTCAGTAGCGGTACCAGAGTTTCCATTTGGCGCAATGGAAAACTCAGGCTTAGTAACCTACCGAGAAGATATTTTATTAGTTGATTTAGCTGCAGCAACACGCAGTAAAAAACAGCGTAATGTATCAATTATTGCTCATGAACTTGCTCACCAATGGTACGGTAATTTAGTAACCATGAAATGGTGGAACGACTTATGGTTAAACGAAGCATTTGCTAGCTGGATGGCTGCAAAAATTACTAAGCAGCTTAACCCTGAGTTTGAATCGCACTTAGACCTGCCACAAAACAACGTAATGGCACTTGATGCACGCCTAAGCACCAAGCCTATTCGTAAGCCAATTAAAACCGAAGCCGACATTATGGACGGTTTAGGTCTTGCTTACAGTAAAGGTAGTTCAGTACTTGCTATGGTTGAAAACTGGATTGGCGAAGATGCATTTCAAAAAGGTATTCAAAGCTACTTAAAAGAGTTTTCATATAAAAATGCTGAAGCGGCCGACTTATGGGAAGCACTTGGTAAAGCGTCAAATAAAGACGTAGCGAGTGTTTTAAAATCGTTTATTGAGCAATCTTCTTTCCCACTAGTTAAAGTAACTCAACAAGGTAGCAAAGTAACTATTTCACAAAGCCGCTTTGTAAACGCAGGCGTTGATGCGCCAGAGCAGTTATGGAATGTACCGGTGGCAATTAAATATGGTGCTGGCGATAAAGTGAAAACAGCAAACGTATTACTTAATAAACAAAGCCAAACACTAGATTTAGACTTTGAACCAGAGTGGATTTATCCCGACCAAGGTGCATTAGGCTACTACCGCTGGGTAATGGATGATGCACAATTTAGCGCACTTGTTAAAAAGGCGCCAAGCGTACTGAGTGACCGTGAACGCTTAGCGTTACTATCTGCTACTGATGCGCTACTTGATGCTGGTGTTATATCTGCTGCTAAGTTAATGCAAACACTTGAAGTGTTCGTAAGCGATAGCCACCCTCGCGTAGCAAATACCGCACTAGGTTACTTAGTGTCGCAACAGCGCACTTTTAAAGACGATAGCAATAAAGACCTATGGCCTGAATTTATTCGCGGTGCAGTAACGCCTGCTGCTAAAAAATATGGTTTAGAAGCAAAAGCGGGTGAAGATGGTGCTATTGCACAACTTCGTGCAGCCGTTGTATCACGCTTAGGTTTTGATGGTGAAGATCAAAACGTCATCAATAAAGCCAAAGAACAAACGCAGGTTTATTTAAATGATCCACAAAAGGTAGACCCATACTTAGCGGGTACGTACTTAACTCTTGCTGCTTTTCATGGTGACAAAGCGCTGCTTGATCAATTCATGACAACGTTTAAAACGACTAAAGATCCGCAAGTACGCACAAACATGCTTGCAGCTATGGGCTTTTTTGGTAAACCTGAGTTACAAAAAGCGGTATTAGCTTATAGCTTAACGGATGAAGTAACGGCATCTGACATGCGTACTATTTTGTCAGGTCAAAGTTACACAGATGAGCGCCAAGCATTATTTATTGATTGGGTTTACAGTAACTACGATAAAGTAACAGCAAGCTTACCGCCGTTCTTTATACCTAACTTGCCGTACTTTACAACTGCAAGCTGTGATGCAGAAAGTTTAGCGACAACAAAAACCTTCTTTAACGAAAAAGTAGCTGATGTAGCTGGTTACGCTCGTACATTAAGTAAGCTTGAAGAAAGCACAAACGATTGTATCGCGCTTAAAACACGTGAACTTGAATCGGTTAATAGCTTTTTAAAAAGTAAGTAATTATTAGGTTTATTGAGCTATAAAAATACAAAAGCCGCTGAAAATAAATTCAGCGGCTTTTTACGTTTATATTTTTGCTTTATTAATTACCAATAATCATAGTTAGCTTGGCTATAAAATCTTTGGCTGCTTGCTCAGAATTTATTTTAAACGCAACACCGTAGTGAATAGGTTGAGCGCTTTTAAAAATGCGCGTAGGAAAGCGTGTCATCTCACTGCTATGGAAGTACCCTTGCGCACGCGTCACGCCATCGATATCATAAAAATCATCGCTAAACACTTCAA
This sequence comes from Pseudoalteromonas sp. SG43-3, assembly GCF_014164385.1. Lineage (NCBI taxonomy): Bacteria > Pseudomonadati > Pseudomonadota > Gammaproteobacteria > Alteromonadales > Pseudoalteromonadaceae > Pseudoalteromonas > Pseudoalteromonas sp. SG43-3. The sequence continues at coordinate 129,175 of NZ_JACJFC010000001.1, read as the reverse complement.
ATGCTGGGCGAATTACTATTTTACCCTTGCCGCTTTCGCTGTGGGTATAAAATGCTTCTTTAGAGTTTACTAACATGTACTCTGCAATATTTTTAATCTTAAAATTACTTCTGCACTGTAATTTAATGAGCTGTTCTGTCAGCTCGTCTGCACTATAAGCCACGTGTAATCCCTATTAGTTAATTTGCGTATTAGATTAACGCATACACACAATAAAATCTGAATTTATTTGTCTGCTTCACTTTGTTATATCACATACAAAAGCGAGTTTTTCATTGTTGTAACTCATTCTTGTTATATTTGTTTCGCAGTAGGTGCTTAAATTAAGCCATTGCGATACTTCATCACTTCCATCAAGTTTACGCTGATAAACGCGGTTTTTAATAGCATAAGCAATGGTCGCATTATCTTTTAAAATAAAATCTTGAACTTGAGCCGGTAACCTTAATAGGTCTTCAACTTGTTTATCTTGTGGATTAAAACTCGCTAAAATGTGTTGCTCGTTTTTAGTGTAACTAAATAAAAATGCAGCCATTGAGTTGTTATAAATAAGCGTTCGGCCAATATTACTGGCAGCTATTTCCCCCTTCGCTTGTGCAACAGAAGTATATTGAAGCGTGTGAGGCTTTCCTAAAATAAACATCACTAAATCATTTTGGACACCCCATGCATGGTATCCAACAGGTTCAATCCAATCAAAAATACGACGTGGCGCATCTTCATTTTTGAGTGGGTATTGCCACAATTTTTGCTTACCGTCAGCTTCTACAACAATCGCTGATATCGCATCACCACTTGGCATAACTGTTGGTGAGTATTCGCTTACGGGAGAGTTAGTTATATTGGTAACTTTTTTTGACGTGAAATCATAATAAGCAATATCAGTTTGGCTTTGCCCTTTATTAATTACTTCATGAGTAAAGTATAAACCTGTACTTGTTAAGTGCGGTTGGTTGTTATAACTATTTTTATCGCTCACAATACTAACTTGTACCCCGAAAGGTGTATTTAAATCAGCAAGTAATACTTGGCTTTTTGGCATGCTAGCCTGCACCACTATTGGGTTCAGCGCTGCTATAGAAAATAATCCAAGTAATGGTTTAATAAGTTTCATGCTTTCTCTCGTTTTAATTTTAAGCACCTCATGATAACGTTATTTGCTGATGGCGTCACTTGAGCTAAGTCAGTCAACTCTTAAGATACCCAAACGACTTAAAATAATGTTAAGTTTAGTCTGGTTATAAAACCTGGTCCTAAAAAAGAGAATTAACATGTCAGCTAAAAATCCTATTATTGCGATTACGGGTTCATCTGGTGCGGGTACAACCACCACAACGAATGCAATTAAACATATTTTCCGTAGCCTTAATATTCAAGCGGCTTTTGTCGAAGGAGATAGCTTTCATCGTTACACTCGCCCCGAAATGGATAAAAAAGTTCGAGAAGCACAACAAGAAGGTAAACATATTAGTTACTTTGGCAGAGAGGCCAATGACTTTGGCGCTTTAAAAACGCTGTTTGAAAACTATAGCGAAACAGGTCAAGGAAAGTTACGCCGCTACTTACATACCTTTGATGAAGCCGTTCCGTACAATCAATTACCAGGTACATTTACACCTTGGCAAGATCTTGACCATAATACTGACATTTTGTTTTATGAAGGGTTACACGGTGGTGTAGTTGATCAAGATGTAGACGTTGCAAAGCATGTCGATTTATTAATAGGCATGGTTCCAATTATTAACCTTGAATGGATTCAAAAATTAATACGCGATACATCCGAACGAGGCCATTCTCGCGAAGCGGTTATGGGCTCTATTGTGCGCAGTATGGATGACTATATAAATCATATTACCCCGCAGTTTTCTCGTACCCATATTAATTTTCAACGCGTGCCGACCGTTGATACATCAAACCCATTTAGCGCCAAAGATATTCCATCTCTTGATGAAAGCTTTGTAGTTATTCGCTTTAGGGGTATTGATGATGTTGATTTTCCTTATTATTTACGGATGATCGAAGGCAGTTTTATGTCTCGTATTAATACGCTTGTAGTACCAGGGGGCAAAATGGGCTTAGCTATGGAGCTGGTTCTTACTCCACTTATTAAAGATATTATTTTGAAAAAGCGTGCACTGGAAAACTTAGCACCTTTGGATATACCTATTTAACTCTTCTTCTAAGATTGAGCTCTCTCACGTACACTGCTGATTTTAGTAACAATAAGGGACATTGTGTTGTACTCATTAAAAATTATTGTGGGTTCTAAAAACCCTGTAAAAATTAACGCTGCTAAACATATTTTTGCAATGTATTTCCCTGAACATGAAATTGATTGCCAAGGTGTTGATGCTCCATCCAATGTGCCAGATCAACCTATTGGCGAAGAAGAAACACGTGTTGGCGCACAAAACCGTGTTAATTATTGCAAAGAGCATTACCAAGCTCACTACTACGTGGCAATGGAAGGCGGTGCAGAGCAATTTAGCTATGGTGCAGCAACCTTTGCTTACGTAGTTATTGATAATGCCTTAAATCAGGTTGTAGGGCGCAGCAGCAACCTCCCCTTGCCTCAAGTGCTTTATAACGCATTACTTAATGGCGAAGAGCTTGGCGATGTAATGGACAAAGCATTTAATACCACCAACGTTAAACAAAAAGGGGGCGCTATTGGGTTACTTACAAACAATCATGCCACGCGCGAAAGCACCTATACACAAGCACTCACTTTAGCTATGGCGCCCTTTCTACACGTAGATCTCTACAGCCAAAAAAATTAATTTAGGAAGTTTAATGAAATACAACTATGTATTGTTTGATGCAGACGAAACCTTATTTAGGTTTGATATTTTAGCGGGCATGACTCGCATGTTTAAAGCTTACAACGTAGATTTTAGCCAAGACGATTATGTTCATTATCAAAAAACCAATAAGCAGCTGTGGGTTGATTATCAAAATGGCACTATTAGCGCAGATTACTTACAAGTAACACGCTTTAATGAGTGGGCTTCAAAACTTAATGTGCCCGCAAAAGAGCTAAACGATGCTTTTTTAGATGCTATGGCGCAAATTTGCGAGCCATTACCTGGAGCTATTGAGCTTTTAAATAAACTTAAGCCAAATGCTCGATTAGGTATTATTACTAACGGATTTGCCCGCTTACAAACCGTACGCCTTGAGTATACTGGCTTAAAAGATATGTTTGAATGGTTAGTAATATCTGAACTTGTGGGTATAGCAAAACCAAATAAAGCGATTTTTGAGCACACATTTGAGCTAATGGGTAACCCTGATAAAAGCGAGATACTTATGGTGGGTGATACTGCTGCAAGCGACATACTTGGCGGCAACAATGCAGGTATTGATACTTGCTGGTTACAACACCCTGGTGAGCAATTAGCCGATGGAATAAAACCAACCTATACAGTAACTCATTTAAATCAGTTACAAGATCTTTTAGAGTTATAATAGAGTAAATTTTACGCAAAAAAAATGACGCTAATTAGCGTCATTTTTTATAACTGTTTGCGAGCTGTTCTTTTACTGCTTTTAGGCTGGAGCTAACTCAAGACCGGGTGCAGGCATCGTCACAGGCGTTTCAAATGTTGCCCACTCCCATGCTGACTCTGTAGCCATAATTTTACGTAGTAATTTATTATTTAAATCATGACCCGATTTAAATGCTGTTACTTTACCTAAAAGATTATGGCCTGTCATAAACATGTCACCAACACAGTCTAATATCTTGTGCTTAACAAACTCATCGCTATAACGTAAGCCATTAGGATTTAAAACTTTGAATTCATCAAGTACCACAGCACTATCCATGCTACCACCTAGCGCTAGGTTGTTCGCATGCATGTATTCAATATCTTTCATAAATCCAAAAGTACGCGCACGGCTAATTTCTTCAATAAAGCTTTGCGTTGTTATATCCAACCCAATACGTTGGCGACTTTCATTGATAGCTGGGTGGTTAAATGCAATCTCAAAGTCGATATGAAAACCATCATATGGTTCAACTTCAGCCCACTTACCATCTTCTTCAATGCGTACTTTTTCTTTAATACGGATAAAGCGTTTAGCAACATTTTGTTCTTCAATTCCGCCCTTTTGTAACAGATATATGAATGGTAATGCACTACCATCCATAATCGGCACTTCTGAGCTGTCTAATTCTACAATTAGATTATCAATGCCCATTGCAGCAACAGCTGCAATAAGATGCTCAGTAGTTGATAAGCGAACACCATCTTTGTTAATTAAACAGGTACACAACTGCGTATCACCAACGGCTTCAGGTGTTGTTTCAAAATCAACAACCGGATCAAGGTCGACACGACGAAATACAATCCCAGTATTTGCGCTCGCAGGTCGGAGAGTTATTGTGACCTTCTCACCTTTATGAAGTCCAATTCCTATGGCTTTGACTACTTGTGCAATCGTACGCTGTTTAATCATAGGTATGCTCACTTTTAAATCAGTTACAGTTAGACGGCGGATTTTAACATAAATCCTTTTGCCTTTCAATATTTGTACATATTTCAAACAAAAGTATTATTAAATGTTAATCTGCCTGCTTACGTAAAAAAGCGGGAATATCAAAATAATCACCACCTTCTGATTTATCTGCTTTTTTACTATTTTGCGCTGAAGAACTTGAACTCGTTGAAGGCGCTTTTTCTTTGCTTTGCGCTTGCTCTTTAGTCGTATTTTCTTCAGCGTTTGTATCTTGGCTTGCAAAACTTGGTACGTACATGCTGCTCGTTTGGTTTGATGTGCTTGCAACATCAGAACCTGATGCTTTTTTAAAGCCGTTATCAACAATACCAAACTGTGGACGACGATCGCCGCCTAAACCAGTTGCAACAACCGTTACACGTAGCTCATCAGTCATTTCTGGATCGATTACCGCACCAACAACAACCGTTGCGTTTTCTGACGCAAGTGCTTTAACGTGATTACCAACAATTTCAAATTCTTCAATCGCAATGTCCATACCAGCGGTAATATTAACTAAGATACCTTTAGCACCTGTTAAATCAACGTCTTCTAGTAGTGGGCTTGAGATAGCTGCTTCTGCAGCTTCTTGTGCACGATCAGGACCTGACGCAGACGCCGTTCCCATCATTGCAGTACCCATTGCAGACATTACTGTTCTAACATCGGCGAAATCCACGTTAATTAAACCAGAACGTGTAATTAGCTCTGCTATACCTTGTACCGCACCAAATAATACGTCATTAGCTTTAGCGAAGGCATCTAGAAGTGTAGTCCCTTTCCCTAAAACTTTAAGCAATTTATTGTTAGGAATTGTAATAAGTGAATCTACAATTTCTGACAATTCATTAATGCCTTGTTCAGCGGCTGCTGCACGTTTTTTACCTTCAAAATCAAAAGGACGTGTTACAACTGCAACGGTTAAAATACCGAGTTCTTTAGCAATTTTAGCAACTACCGGTGCAGCACCAGTACCTGTACCACCGCCCATACCGGCTGCAATAAATACCATATCGGCGCCTTCAAGGCTGGCACGAATTGTATCTGCATCTTCTTCAGCCGACTTACGGCCTACTTCAGGGTTTGCGCCCGCACCTAACCCAGAGGTTATTTGCGTGCCTAGTTGAACTGTAATATCGGCAGCAGAGTTACGTAATGCTTGCGCATCCGTATTAGCGGCTATAAAACGCACGCCTTCTATTTGTTGTTTTACCATGTGCTCAACAGCGTTACCGCCACCACCGCCCACGCCGATTACTTTTATTACAGCTTCTTCGCTGTGTTGTTCCATTATATCAAACATGTTTACTCTCCGACTTGAGTCTTAAAACTCGCCTTGGAACCATTTAGTAATGCGGTTCCACCAATTATTGTTATCCTCTGCTTTCGACTTTTGTGCATTCATCGATTGCATGGTACGCCCGTATTGTAACAAACCAACAGCGGTTGCGTACGAAGGATCATCTACATAGTCTGTCAAACCAACCATCCCGATTGGTTTGCCTATTCTTACTGGCATTTGGAAGATGTCTTCTGCCACTTCCATAGCGCCAGTCATTTTAGCAGTTCCGCCTGTTATAACGAGACCTGCCGCAATTTGGTCTTCTAAGCCTGAACGACGAATTTCTTCCATCGCAAGCTCAAATAATTCTCTAAAACGAGGCTCTACCACCTCAGATAATGTATGGCGCGACATCAACCTTGCTGGTCGCCCGCCTACACTTGGTACTTCAATTGTGTCTTCGCTACTTGCCATTTGGCTACTAGCACATGCGTATTGTACTTTGAGTGACTCTGCATGTGATATAGGTGTGCGAAATATTTTTGCAATATCACCAGTAACTTGGTTACCCGCTACAGGTATAACGGCAGAGTGACGAAGTGCGCCATTAATATAAATGGTGATATCCATAGTACCGCCACCAATATCAAGTACTGCAACACCTAGCTCTTTTTCGTCATCTGTTAGTACAGAATAGCAAGACGCAAGGGCAGTAAAGATAAGTTGATCGACTTCAAGACCACAGCGTTCTACACATTTTTCGATATTTTTTGCCATGTCGTTTGAGCACGTAATGATATGTGCACGCGCTTCCATACGAACGCCGCTCATGCCTAGTGGGTTTTTAATGCCCTCTTGCATATCGATGCTGTATTCTTGCGGCAATGCATGTAGCATTTTACGCTCTGCTGAAATAGGCACAGAACGCGCAATATGTATTACGTTTTCAATGTCTTCGTCAGTGACTTCGGTGTTATTAATTGCCACCACACCACTTTCGTTTTGACACTGTATATGTTTGCCAGAAATACCCAAATACACAGAGCTTATACGACAATCAGCCATTAACTCGGCCTCGTCTATTGCTCGTCGAATAGACTCAGACACTAAGTTTAAATCGTTAACGCCGCCTTTATCCATACCATGAGATACTTGGCTGCCCACACCAACAATGCTGAGCTTGTTATCTGCGGTGATTTCACCTACCGTGGCAACCACTTTCGAGGTGCCAACGTCTAATCCTATTACTAGGTTTCTTTCTGCTGACTTAGTCATGCCTTACTCTTATTTTGTAATTGTTCTTCTTGCATTGGCTTAAAGCTTACTGCAAGGCCGGTATCATACCGTAAATCGATTGTATCTACTTGTGCATCTGCACGTTGTTCCATTCGTGGATAAACGTCTATAAAACGTTGTACACGCTTGGCTTTATCTTTACGCCCTAAATTTAAGCGAATTCCGTTATCTAACCAAAGTTGCCACGAAAAACGCTCCGATAATGCCAAACTTGTTAATGTTAAACCATTAACTCTGAGCATTTCATCAAATTGCTTAAAAGCAACCCACGCCTCTTCTTCGCTACCTTCTGGGCCATATAACTGCGGTAAGTTATCATCTAACTTATCGCTGCTGGCTTGAAATGCTTGTCCACTTTGGTTGAGCAACAAGTCGCTATTCCAGTGAGCAACTACTTCATGTTCAACTACATACACCTGTATAGTATCAGGCCATTGTTTACGTACCGAAGCGGTAGCAACCCAAGGCAAGTCTTGAACTAGCTGCTGCACGTGCTTAACATCAAGTTCAAAAAAACTACTTAAATCGGCTTTTTTAATTGCTTTTATAATTGCCGTTTCATCTGTGTATTTGGGATGCCCTTGCACTGTAAGGTGCTTAATTTGAGCATCTTTATTTTCAACTAACCAATCAGATACACCTGTGGTTATTTGTACTAAGCCTATAACCACAATCAGAAAAAAACTCACTCCAAAAATCAGCGACCAATTAAAGTTAAGTTGCTGTTTTAGTTGTTGAGCTTTTTCTAAAAGGGGATGCATATTAAAGCGTTTGCTCTAAAATGCGAACAACTAATTGTTCAAAAGTTGCCCCGTTCGCTTTTGCAGCCATCGGTACTAGTGACTTTTCAGTCATGCCTGGTACTGTATTTACTTCAAGCAGGTAAAAATTCCCTTGCTCGTCTTGCATAGCATCAACACGACCCCAACCACTTGCACCCACTAAATCAAACGCATCTAGCGATATGGCTTGTAAGTACTTAGTATCTGGCTCTGATAAATCTGCAGGGCAATGATACTGGGTTGTATTTGATTGATACTTAGCTTGGTAATCGTAAAAGCCATTAGGTGTCGTCATCTCAATGACTGGTTGTACATCGTCGCCAAGCACCGTGATTGTAAATTCACGACCAGTGATCCACTGCTCTACAAGTACTTGGTTATCAAACTTAAATGCATTAGCTAGTGCATCTTCAAGCTCTTGTGTTGTACTTGCTTGCGCCATACCTATGCTTGAACCTTCATGCGATGGCTTAACCATGACCTTTTTAAATTCATCCATAATGGCTGCAGCATCAAAGCCTTTTTTAGCATCAACTACGGTATAAGGTGCAGTGCTTAAACCCGCTGATTTAAATAAGTGCTTACAACGTACTTTATCCATAGCAAGTGCTGAACCTAGTACATTACTGCCCGTGTAAGGCAAGTTCATAAATTCAAGTGCTCCCTGCACTGTGCCGTCTTCGCCACCACGGCCATGCAAAGCGATAAAAACGCGATCTACATTTAATTCTTTTAACTCCCACAAAGAACGACTTTGTGGGTCAAATGCAATTGCATCAATACCACTATTTTGCAGCGCATTTAAAACAGCCTGACCCGATCGTAAAGACACTTCACGCTCTGCTGAGTTACCACCTAGCAGTACCGCTACTTTACCAAATTGTGTGTTTACCTGAGTCATACTTCACCTTGCTTAAGTTTTTCTATCGACATACCCGTTGCAGCTAATGTTTTAACTAACTGACCTATATTACCAGCGCCTTGGGTTAATACTAAATCATTGTTTTGTAAATTTGCGGCCAAAACACCTGCAAGCTCAGCATTTGTTGCTACGTGCAGCGGCTCTTTGCCACGTTGGCGAAGGCTACGACATAAGCTTTTGCTGTCTGCCCCCACAATAGGATCTTCACCAGCGCTATACACATCAAGTAATAGCAACTGATCTACATCAGCAAGTACTTTTACAAAATCTTCGTATAAGTCGCGTGTACGAGAAAACCTATGAGGTTGATAAACCATTACTAAACGCTTATCAGGCCAACCTTCACGTACTGCTGCAATTGTTGCTGCAACTTCTGAAGGGTGATGCCCGTAATCATCAACTAACATCACATTGCCACGCTCGTTTTCAAATTCACCATAGTGCTGAAAACGACGACCAATACCTTCAAACTTCTGCAGCGCTTCTAAAATTGCATGATTCGCAATATTTTGATCTTTTGCCACAGCAATCGCAGCGGTTGCATTAAGTGCGTTGTGTCTACCTGGCATATTCAACGTGGCAGTTAAACACTCACCTTGCTTGTTAGTTACTGTAAATGTACATGTATTAGCTGATTGGCTAAAGTCGCTCATACGGTAATCAGCATCCTTCGATTCACCATACGTGATAACTGGGCGACCAAAACGCGGAATAAGCTCTGCTGCAACTTCAGAGTCAATACATACAACGGCTAAACCATAAAACGGCAAGTTATGAATGAAATCGACATACGTGTCTTTCATTTTTTCAAGACTGCCGCCATAAGTATCCATGTGATCTTCTTCAATATTTGTGATCACCGATACCATTGGCTGTAAGTGTAAAAACGACGCATCGCTTTCATCAGCTTCTGCTATTAAAAAATCACTTTTACCTACTTTTGCGTTACTACCTGCGCTATTTAACAAGCCACCAATAATAAAAGTTGGATCTAGCCCTGCTTGTCCATAAATACTTGCAATTAGGCTTGTTGTCGTTGTTTTACCATGCGTTCCCGCAATCGCTATACCGTGGCGAAAACGCATTAGTTCTGCGAGCATTTCTGCGCGGCGCACAACAGGGATTCTTGCGGCTTTAGCTGCAATAATTTCAGGATTTGTTTCATCAATCGCGCTTGAAACAACCACTACATTGGCATCTTTCACGTTATTTTCATGATGGCCAATAAATACCTCAGCACCGGCTTTAATTAAGCGATCTGTCATAGCGCTATGAGCAATGTCAGAACCTGTAATACGGTAGCCTTCAAAAGCGAGTACTTCAGCAATACCGCCCATACCGGCTCCACCAATACCAATAAAGTGAATGGTTTCTATTCGGCGCATTGCTGGGCGCGTGTGTTTTTCTTGTACTGACGTTTCTTTCACTTATTTTCTCTTATTTGTTACTTGCTCACAGTGCGTTGCTACGCTTGCTGTGGCATCTAAAATGGCTTGTTTTTTTGCATTTGTAGCCATTTCAGTAATTAATGAAGGTTGGGCTAAATATGGGCTTAATAGTTCAACAATTGATTGTTTATTAAACTGCCCTTGTGGCATTAATAATGCGCCATTAGCCATCACTAAATATTGTGCGTTTGCTGTTTGATGGTCATCCACGGCATGTGGAAAAGGAACAAAAACAGCCATTTTACCTGCTGCTGCAATTTCGCTAACAGTTAATGCACCAGCGCGGCAAACAACAATATCAGCCCAGCTATACGCCGCGTCCATATCATCAATAAATTCAGCTATTTTTGTACTACCATCCGCAAAGCCATGCATTTTATAAGCTGTTTCTACAGTAGATAAATGACCTTTACCTGTTTGATGCCATACGCTTATAGGAGCTGTGTTATTTAGTACTTTAAATGCTTCTGGTAATGTTTGATTAAGCACTTGTGCACCAAGCGAGCCGCCCACTACTAAAATATTAATAGGGCTTGATACATCGCGTTTGGCTATATTCATAACGCTTTGGCGAACTGGGTTACCTACTAGCTCGGCTTGACCCTGTGCAAAAGCACTTGGAAATGCTGCTAATACACGTGTAGCCACCTTAGCTAGCAGTTTATTGCTCATACCCGCTACAGCGTTTTGCTCGTGAATAACTAACGGAATACCTAAACTCTTTGCGGCAATTCCCGTGGGTCCCGTAACATAACCGCCCATTGCGAGTACTACATCAGGACGCTGTTCTTTCAATACCTTACGCGCTTGCAATACTGCATTAACTACCATGAATGGGGCTTTAATAAGACGTTTTAATCCGTTACCACGAACACCTTTTACATTAATAAAATCAATATCTATATTATGCTTAGGTACAACGCTTGCTTCCATTCGATCTGGTGTGCCAATCCAGCTAACTTGCCAGCCCTGCTGTTTTAAATAATCAGCCACTGCAATACCAGGAAAAATGTGTCCGCCAGTTCCACCAGCCACTACTACTAATTTTTTACTCATCGCTTGCCTCCACGTGAGGTGGCTTGTTTGGTTGCCATTTTGGTTTCAAAATCTACGCGCAATAAAATGCCTGTGGCAATGGTCATAATTAACAAGCTTGAACCACCATAAGAAATAAATGGCAGGGTTAAACCCTTAGTTGGCAAAATACCCGCGCTCGCACCCACATTCACCATGGTTTGAAATGCAAACCAAATACCAATGGCAAACGAAAAATAGCCTTCGTATTCTTTGCCACATTTAAGCGCTTGTTGGCCTATTAATAACGCTCTAAATACTAAAGTAGCTAATACCATTAAAATACTTACAACGCCTATTAAACCAAGTTCTTCACCTATTACAGCAAAAATAAAATCGTTATGCGCTTCAGGTAAATATTGCAGTTTTTGTACACTGTTACCTAAGCCTTGGCCAAACCAACCACCTTGGCTATAAGCCATTAGCGATTGAACTAACTGATAACCTTTACCAAAAGGATCATCCCAAGGGTCCAAAAAGCCGACAACACGCGCCATTCGATATGGTTCAACAATAATCAGTAATACAACTAAACCGACGCCAGTTAGAATAAGTACAAAGAACTGCCATAATTTAGCGCCAGCTAAAAACAGTAAACCAACCGTTGTTACAAACATAACAACCACTGTGCCTAAATCAGGTTGCAGCAAAATAAGTAGCGCATACACTGCAAATACAGCTATTGGCTTTGCAAAGCCTTTAATATTTTCTTGTACTTCTTCGCGTTTTCTTACCAAATAACCCGCAATATAACTAAAAAAGTATAATTTAGCGGCCTCAGCAACCTGAAAACCAACAGGACCAATAGGTATCCATCGTTTAGCACCATTCACTTCACGCCCAACAATTAATACCGCTATTAACAGCACCATACCTAGTATTAATAAATAAGGGTTGGATCGTTTCCACCAATCCATTGGCACACAAACACTTATCCAAAAAAGCACAAAAGACATTGCCAAAAACATGCTGTGGCGAATAGTAATATGGTATGGGTCATCAAATAACCGCTCAGCGGTCGGCATTGAAGCGCTAGTTACCATGATAAAACCAACACCAATTAACATAATTACGCAGTACAACAGCGGTACATCATACAACTGACCTGAAGGTTTTGGTGTTAATGCATCTCTTATATCGGCAAAAGCAATCATAGTTGCCCTGCCATAACACATTGAATAAAGTCATCACCACGTTGCATATAGTTGTTATACATATCAATGCTGGCACATGCAGGTGCTAACAAAACAATATTGCCTGTACTACTAAGTACGTTGGCCAAAGCAACGGCTTCTTCCATGTTGTTAGTTAAATAGCTCTTATTGGTAATCGCAGCTAAGTCACTTGCATCTTTACCAAAACAAATTAATGCTTTTACATGCTGTTCTATGTAGGGTTTAAGTGCGTTTAAATCAGCGCCTTTAGCATCGCCACCTGCAATAACAATCAGGTTTTCACCATTACTAGCCAAACTATCTATTGCAGCAATGGTCGCTCCAACATTCGTTGCCTTTGAATCGTTAAAATACTTTACACCGTTAAGCTCAGCTACAAATTGGCAGCGATGAGCCAACCCATTAAATTGACCTAACGCGTTCTTATATTGATCTTTACTTACTTCAAACGGACTTAAAAGCGCCATTACTGCAAGCGTATTTAAATAATTGTGTTTACCCACTACCGCAAGCGTATCAACAGGTAAAAAGGCATCGCCTTTAAGCATAAAATGAGTTTCGCCATTATGCTGCGCTAAATGGTAATCACCTTGTTGAGCACCAAAGCTGATTAGGGGGGTTGTACCGCGCTCAACTGGATGTGTTTGAATATCGTCTGCATTGACAACAATAAGCTCTGCACCGCCATAAATACTTAGCTTTGAGTCTATATAAGCTTGGTAACTGTCGTATCGGTCAAGGTGATCTTCTGACACATTTAATACCGTTGCACTCACAGGTTTTAAACTCGTTGTGGTATCTAACTGAAAACTAGATAACTCAAGTACATACACATCAAAATCATCGTTGAGTAAATCAAGTACCGCTGTGCCAATATTCCCACCCAAAGCAACTTTATAGCCGGCTTCTTTTAATACTTCATAAGCGAGCGTAACCACGGTTGATTTACCGTTAGAGCCCGTAACAGCAACAACTGGTTTTGTATTAATACGAGCAAATAACTCAACGTCGCCAATCACTTCAACACCTGCGTTAATTGCATTTGCAACAGCTGGTATTTTTAAGCTAAGCCCAGGGCTTATAATAATCATATTGCTTGAACAAAGCTCAGCGTCATCTAAATTACCAAAGTGGGTATCTAGATTTGGCGCATGCTCTTTTAACCAATCAATCCCCGGCGGGGTTGCTCGGCTATCAACGACCTTGGGGGCGAGGCCATGAGATAATAGAAAACGCACAATGCCCAGACCGGTTACACCGAGTCCGAGCACTGTTATTTGTTTGTTTTTTATCTCGTTTAAATACTGCATTTATCGAATCTTTAAAGTAGCTAAGCCAGCAAGCACTAGCACAACAGAAATAATCCAAAAGCGCACAATAACGCGAGGCTCTGGCCAACCTTTTAATTCATAATGATGATGAATCGGCGCCATTCTAAAAATGCGTTGTCCGCGCAATTTATACGACCCCACTTGTAATATTACCGATAGTGCTTCCATTACAAATACACCGCCCATAATAATAAGTAGTAACTCTTGGCGTACTAAAACAGCAATAATACCTAATGCGCCACCAAGTGCTAATGAGCCAACATCACCCATAAATACTTGTGCTGGGTAAGTGTTAAACCATAAAAAGCCAAGCCCTGCGCCCACAATGGCAGTACACACAACTACAAGCTCACTCGCTAGCGGTAAATGTGGAATATGTAAGTAAGCCGAAAAGTTAATATTACCTGTTAAGTAAGCAATAATTGCCAATGCTGCAGCCACCAAAATAATTGGCACAATCGCCAAGCCATCTAAACCATCGGTCAGGTTTACTGCGTTTGATGTACCTACTATCGCAAAGTACGTAAGCACAATATAAAACAAACCTAATTGCGGTAATACGTCTTTAAAAAATGGAACAACAAGTGATGTCTCAGATGCTTGTGCACTGGTAAAGTACAAAGCAGTAGCTACGACTAATGCAATGACCGATTGCCAAAAGTACTTCCACTTAGCAATTAAACCTTTTGGGTCTTTACGAATAACTTTACGGTAATCATCAACAAAGCCAACAATACCTAATGAGCCAATTACAAACAGTGTTGCCCACACATATTTATTTGATAAATCGGCCCAAAGTAGCGTGCTTGTAAAAATAGCCGCTAAAATAAGTAAGCCACCCATTGTCGGTGTACCCGACTTAGACAAATGCGATTGCGGACCATCGTCGCGAACTGTTTGACCTATTTGCATACGTTGCAAACCACGAATTAACTTAGGCCCTAAATAAAGAGACATAATTAGCGCAGTTAAAATACCTAAAATGGCACGTAGCGTTAAATACGAAAAAACATGAAAACCACTAAAATACTGTGTTAAATACTCTGCCAGCCAAACTAACATTATGATACTCCATTGATGGCTTGTTGCTGGCCATTAACTAAATCGGTTACTAATAATTCCATGCGAGAACTGCGCGATCCTTTCACTACTATTGTTGTTTTTTTATTCACTTTATTAATACTTTCTTGAATTTTTTGCTGCATCTGTTCGCGGCTCGAAAAGTGACGATTAGGGAGTTCAAACACATCACTTGCGTATTTACTTAACACGCCTAATGTAAATAACTCATCAATCCCTTGTTCAAGTGCATACTCGCCAACTTCTTGATGGTACTTACGTGCATCTTCACCAAGCTCACCCATATCTCCGAGTGCTAAAATGCGGTGACCTTGCATATCACTTAACAAGTCAATCGCAGCCTTTACCGACTTAACATTGGCATTATAGGTGTCATCAACCACGGTAAGTAAATCAGACACTTCAATTAAATTAACGCGCCCTTTTACATCACCCATTGTGGCAAGTGCATTGGCTATTTCTTCAAGGGTTACATCAAATTCACTGGTCAGCGCCGCAGCGATAAGTGCATTACTAATATTATGCTTACCAGGTAGTGCCAAAGTAACAGGCACTTGCTTGTTTTTAGTGCAAAGCGTAAAGCTTGCACGTGCATTGGCATCAAGCGTGATGTTCTCTGCCCAAATATCGAGTTTTTCGGTTGTAGAAAAGCGCTTAACATTACGCCCTTCAAGTTTATCTAACCAATACTGGCTAAATTCACTATCGCAATTAACAATGGCAACGCCGTCATCTTTTAGGCCATCAAAAATCTCACCTTTAGCTTTTGCAACGCCCATTAAGCTACCAAAACCTTCCAAGTGAGCTGCTGCAACATTACATACAACGGCCACATCTGGTTTTGTCATTGCCGTTGTGTAAGCAATTTCACCTAAGTGATTTGCACCTAGCTCAATAACAGCAAAACGATGTTGAGGCTCTAAGCGCAATAACGTAAGAGGGACGCCAATATCGTTGTTAAAATTACCTTTAGTAGCTAATACATCACCGTGAACCGACAAAATTGCTGCACACATTTCTTTTACGGTGGTTTTGCCTACACTCCCTGTAATTGCAATTGTTTTAGGCGCCACTTGGGCCATAACAGCGGTGCCAATTGTACCTAGTGCAATACGTGTATCGCTTACTATAAATTGTGGAATATCTACATCAACTTTGTGCTGAACAATAACGCCTATAGCGCCTTTTTGTTTAGCCTCAGCTATAAATTTATGGCCATCAAAATTTGGCCCTTTAAGTGCTAAAAACACTTCGCCATCGCACACTGTGCGAGTATCAGTATTTATATTTAGCACGTGTTGATTATCACCTTGATAATCAGTTGTTAGCACATTAGCTAACCAATCAAAATCCATTGGGATCATTGTGTTATCCCTCTTACTGCTTTTTTTAGTTGTTCTTGTACATAGCGGCGATCGCAAAAGTCGATGCGCTTATCGCCTATAATTTGATAATCTTCGTGGCCTTTACCTGCAATCAAAATAACATCATCAGCTGTAGCATTTTCTATAGCAAAACGAATTGCAGTTGCTCTATCAGCCTCTAAATGTGCATTTTGAGGATGGGTTAGACCGCCTGCTACATCTGCAATAATGTCATCAGGATTTTCTGTTCGAGGGTTATCGCTGGTAATAATCACTTTATTAGCGTTTTGCTCTGCAGCTTGCGCCATTAATGCGCGCTTACCTTTGTCTCTGTCGCCACCGCAACCAAATACACAACTTACACCACCTGGCACATGCAACTGCAATGCTTGTAATGCAAGTGCAAGTGCATCGGGTGTATGGGCGTAATCAACAACACACGTTGGCATGCCAGCTTGACTAAAAGCTTGCATTCGACCAGCGACTGGCTGTAACTGCGCACAACCAGCAACTAGTTGTTCAAGCGGATAACCTAGCCCTAGTAATGTAGCGAGCGCTGCCGTTAAGTTATATAAGTTGAATTCGCCAAACAGAGGCGATTTAATTGAAATATCACCCCAACTTGTCGACAACTGCGCCGAAATACCTTCACTTGAATATTCAACATCAGAAAAATAAACGTATCGGGCATTCTTAGGAGCTAAGTTTTTGCGGCCATAACAAATTAGGTTATTAAAATCATACTTTTCAAGCCATTGCTCAGCTTGAAAGTCATCTTGATTGAGCACTACAACTTGCGGCTCAAAGTCACGGAAAAGCATTAATTTCGCATCACCGTAACTTGCCATATCACCATGGTAATCTAAGTGATCGCGCGAAAGATTAGTAAACACAGCCGCTTTAAACTGACATTTAGCAACGCGTTGTTGCACTAACCCATGAGATGATACTTCCATGGCTATCAGCTTTTTATGCTGCGAATTTAAATCGCTCAAAATATGCTGTAAATCAACTGTTGAAGGCGTAGTGTTTATCAGTGGAATTAAGTTATCAGGATGGCCATAACCTAAAGTGCCTATAATAGCCGAATCAGTACTACAAAATTGTGCTAAGTGGGCAATCATTGCTGTGGTAGTCGATTTACCATTTGTACCTGTTACACCAATTAAATCAAGAGTCTGACTTGGTTGGCTATAAAAGCGACTAGCTAATTCTGGAAGCTTTTTATCAAGCTCTGAGACTAAATACAGTGGCTCAAAACTGCTTTCAAATTCACATAATCTGTCAGCAATGATAGCTATTGCGCCATTTTCAATTGCTTTATTAATAAATTGTCCGCCATCAAGTGTATGGCCTTTAATAGCAACAAATACATCACCTGGCGTTACTTCACGGCTATCAAGGCGTAAATGCTTTACCAGTTGCGAGGGCGCATCTATTTCGATGTATTTTAAAATATCCTTTAAATCACGCATCGTTATCTTTACCTTGTACGTACGCAACCTCTTCCTTGTCAGGCGCTACGTTTAATATTCTTAATGCGTTAGAGATGATTTCTGCAAATGCAGGGCCAGCGGTGGCACCTCCATAGTACACATCACCACCTGGTTCATTAATCATAACTACCACGGCTAAACGAGGATTACTTGCCGGTGCTACACCTGCAAAGTAACCTACATATTCATCACCATAACCACCTGCTACGGCTTTTTTAGATGTACCTGTTTTACCGGCAGCACGATACCCATCAACTTTTATGTTGCGAGCAGTACCGTCTTTTTCAAATACACTTTCCATCATGTGGACTACGGCTTCTACGTCTTTTTGTTTAAAAATACGTTCGCCTTCAGGTATATTATCTTGCTTTAAAATAGTCAGTGGTCGATTAACTCCACCAGCGCCTAACATGGTATAAAAGCGCGCCATTTGCGCAGTACTTACCGAAATTGCATAACCAAATGATAAAGTGGCAATTTCAAAGTCAGACCAACGACGATTTGGATAAAACAAACCGCTGCTTTCACCTACCATTCCAGTACCGGTGTCACTGCCAAAGCCTACTTTTTGATATAAGCCAACAAGGTAATCTTTAGGCACTAACTGAGTAACCTTCGCAACCCCCATATTTGAGGAGTACTTTAGTATTTCGCGCAATGTTAGTTCGCCGTGATTACGAGTATCTCTAACTAAACTACCACCTAAACGCATCCAACCTGGGTAGGTATCAATCGTGTCATCTGCCTGAATGGCGCCGTAGTCTAGCCCAGCTAAAATGGCTAGAGGCTTAACAGTTGAGCCTGGTTCAAACAAATCTGTAATTGCGCGATTACGACGCTTATGAGGTGCAGCATCGCTTAAGTTATTTGGATTAAATGAAGGACTATTTACCATTGCCAGCACTTCACCGGTTTTAACATCAACTACCATAGCTGAGCCCGATGTGGCTTTGTAAGTCAGTACAGCTGATTTTACAGCTTTGTAGGCAATAGCTTGAATTCGCTGGTCAATACTTAGTTCTATACTTTCTGGCTCTACGCGCTCACGCTCGTCAAGCACTTCTACTTCACGCCCTTGTGCGTCTTTACGTATAGTGCGGCGGCCTTCCTCGCCCGTTAAAGCGTTTTCGTATAGCTTTTCAATGCCTTCAATGCCTTTACCGTCTATATTAGTAAAACCAATAACATGCGCGGTAACCTCACCGGCGGGGTAATAGCGTTTAGATTCATCTAGTAAATGAATACCTGGTAGGCGTAAATCGCCAATATAATTTGCTACAGCAGGAGTAACTTGGCGCTTTAAATAAACAAAGCGACGCGAGGGATCGTTTAAAAGTCGAGAGTTAATCTTCTTGGGATCAATGCGCAATACATCTGCAAGCTCACGCCAGCGTAAATCGTTTTTATAATAAAGTGCAGTACGCTTATCAAGCTCAGTGGTATTTTCAGCTAAAGATAAATGATCTTCGCCGCTTTTACGTGCTTGTTTAATTACTTTAGAGACAAGCGATTTGTGCAATGCTTTAGGATCAGCATATACACTTACAACAGGCACACTTACCGCTAACTCTTTACCATTACGGTCAAAAATCATCCCGCGTTGCACATGTAGTTTTTCAACGCGCACGGTACGTTTGTCACTTTCTGAACGTGCTTTATCAGGTTCTATTACTTGTAAATAAGCAGCGCGAGATACGAGTGTTACAAACACCATAAACACAACTGCACACACCAGCATAAAGCGCCATGTGATTAAATTAGTGACTGGTTTTTTGCCTCTATTTCTCATTGTACTATTATTACCTGCTCATCTTGACTCGTAGGTCTTTTCATTTTCAATTGTGATGTAGCTACTTCTTCAATGCGTGCATGTTGCGAATAAAATTCTTCTTCAACAAGTAAGTAGCGCCACTCTAAATCGAGCTCATCGCGTTCTTGTAATAATTGATCTTGCTGTATAAGTTGGCCACGAGCTAAGTGGGTTGTTTGCACAACAGCTAAACTAGAAGCGAATATCACAACCAACAAGGCCGAGGTTAGCTTATTAGCTCCTAGGCCTTTTAATATTTCAAAGAATAAATTAGGTTGCCGATAGCTCGCTTTTTTACTCATCCCAACCTCTGTGCAATCCTAAGTACAGAACTACGAGAACGTGGATTACGCTCTACTTCTGCAGCACTTGGCTTAATAGCTTTACCCACTGCTTTTAACGTCAGATTTTTATTTATTTGTGCATCAGTTAAAGGCAAACCTCTGGGTAATGCTTCTCCCTTACTCTGTTTTCTAATAAACTGTTTTACAATACGGTCTTCTAAAGAATGAAACGAAATCACTACTAAACGTCCGCCTGGCTTTAGCACTTTAACTGCAGACTGTAGCGCAGTTTGAATCTCTTCAAGCTCACTATTAATGTAAATACGAATAGCCTGAAAAGTACGGGTAGCTGGGTGTTTAAACTTATCTTTTACCGGTACAGCTTCATCAACAAGGTCAGCAAGCTGCTTGGTAGTTGTGATTGGCGTGTGCTCACGAACTTCAAGTACTTTGTGTGCAATGC
Organism: Pseudoalteromonas sp. SG43-3; assembly: GCF_014164385.1. Taxonomy (NCBI): domain Bacteria; kingdom Pseudomonadati; phylum Pseudomonadota; class Gammaproteobacteria; order Alteromonadales; family Pseudoalteromonadaceae; genus Pseudoalteromonas; species Pseudoalteromonas sp. SG43-3. Next base: position 108,868 of record NZ_JACJFC010000001.1, on the reverse strand, counting down.
GTTTACCAAACTTTTCTTCGCCCAATTTTTTAATTACGTGGGTAATATCATCCAACTCAGCCTCTGCTAACCACTGTGCTGCACTGCGACCTGTTGTAGGGTCCATACGCATATCGAGTGGGCCGTCTTTCATAAAACTAAAGCCACGCTCAGCGTCATCTAATTGTGGTGACGAAACACCAATGTCTAATAAAATGCCATCGACTTTACCAATTAGATCGTTTTGCTGTGCTACTTCGTATAGGTTTGAAAAGCGAGTATGTGCAATTGCAAAACGTGGGTCATCAGCAAATTTTTCAGCTGATTGTATTGCTTGTGGATCTTGGTCAATTGCTTGCAGGCGACCTTCATCACCAAGGCGTGCTAAAATTTGCCCAGAGTGGCCACCACGTCCAAATGTACCATCCATGTATATACCGTCTGGCTTAATTGCAAGGGCATCGATGGTCTCATCCATTAATACGGATACGTGTTCAAATTGCGCTGTCATTAGCTATTGTGTGCCTTTTTTTGTGCCGTTAGAGTGTAAAATTATCTAAATCTTGGTTAGGTTCAAAATCACCAAGCCTTTCAAGCTCAGTATCTTGCTGCATTTGCTCGTGCCAACGCGCCTCGTCCCAAATTTCAAACTTATTCATCAAACCAACCAGCATGATTTTTTTGCCAAGAGATGCATGGGCACGTAATGACGGCGCAAGCAAAATTCGACCATTTTTATCAAGTTGATACTCTGTAGCGTTACCTAGCAACATACGTTGCATTCGTCGAGCTCGTGGATTCATATTAGATATTTTCGCTAAACGGCTTTCTATTTCGAGCCACTCAGCCAATGGATATAACCATAAACACGGTTCATTTAATGCGACGGTACAAATAACTGTCCCCTGATCTTCAGACAACAGAGATTCTCGGTACTTTGTCGGTACCGCAAAACGCCCCTTATCATCCAAACTCAGTGAACTCGCGCCACGAAACATAAAAAACCTACTTTGAAATTGTTTTATTCAATTTTTTGTTTATTTTATCCAATGAGATCCACTAAAAACCACTTTTTACCACAGTGCTCCAGTTTAGGGCTTGACAAGCCATTTTGTCAAGTAAGCTGACCAGCTTTAGTGAGTCTCAAAGCTAGAAAAAATAAGGGCTCAAGCGAAGCGTTTGAATTACGTGGGAAAAAGTGGGATTGAGGTAAAGAAAAATATCAGCTTTGCTTTTATAACTTTCTGTTTACATGCATTGCTTACTGAATAACCAATGAATATTTACAATTTTTAAGGCGTTTTTATCCTCTTTGTAAAATTTACCTAGCCGTGTAGTAATAGTTACTATTTATTTTAAAATACTAATTATCAAAAATTAAAAAAACACAAACAAAACCTTAAAATTCAGGCATTTAAAATAAATAACAAGTTTGGTTTAATCATTGCATCATCTAAATCACTATTTAAATTTTTAACTTATTAAGGATTGATTATGGCTACTGCAACGAATACGAAACCAAATACAACTTCAGATGTTAAGCCTGACGTTAAACTAACAAATACTGAGTCTCCTCTTACAGAGAAAGCAACATCAGCGGCGCACGATGCTGTAGATGCACTTTCTAGCAAAGCTGCAACAGCTGAAAGCAGTGTGCGTAAAGGAGCTTCTAGCTCAGCAGATGCATTGAGCGAAAAACAACTTATTGCACGTGAAAAACTAAGCGAATGTACTGCAAAAACTCGTGCTTTTGCTTCTGAAAATCCATTAGCAACTGCGGGTATTGCTTTTGCTGCGGGTATGTTAATCACATCACTACTTCGTCGTAAGTAATTAGTGATGAATAACCCACAAACAACAGCAACCAAGGATGGTAATGCGCAAGACCAAACTACTGAGCAACATAGCCAAAAGGACGATTGGCAAGATCATGTTGCAATGCTTTTAGAGTATTCTAAGCAGCTCAAGGATGATTACCAAACTCAAGGAAAGATCACCCACCAGCTTGCTAAAGCTGAATGGCGGTTATCGCTTAGATCGCTTGCATTGATCACTATATTTTTAGGATGCTTTGCCAGTGGTTTGGTTTTGTTGTGGGCAGGATTTCTAGGTGCTGTTGGATACGGTGTATACGATGTTTTTGGGTCGGTATGGCTAAGTATAGCAACAGCTACTTTACTACAAGTTGCTTGTTTAATATGGCTTTGGAAAAATACAGTTTACTTAAGCAATAAAATTGGCTTTAGTAAAACACTTAAAAGTTTAAAGCAGCTATTTAACTTACAAGGACATTAGTATGTTAGTTAACTACTTAATTAAAGCACCTAATGAAAACGTTGATGCTCTAAGTAAGCAAATGGATACGCGCAGTGAATTGAAACGCCAACATCATGCAGCGTTCCAATATAGACTAAAGCGTTTTGCCGTAACCAAAGTTGGGCTTTCAAGTGCCTTTATCGCAGGTGCAGCAGTACAAGCGGGTAAAAGCGAAACCAGCTTCGTAAGAAAATACGGCTGGCTAGTGAACTTGATAGCTTAAGCGCTAAACATTTCTACCGTGATCAGATAAGTAATCAATACTTGGACCACTTGGCACAACTTGTGTTGGGTTGATCATTGTGTGACTAAAATAGTAGTGACGCTTAATATGATAAAAATCAACTGTTTCAGCCACTCCTTTAACTTGATATAGCTCCCTAAGGTATCCACTTAATGCAGGATAGCTTTCAATTGTGCGTAAATTACATTTAAAATGGCCAACGTACACACTATCAAACCGAATGAGTGTAGTGAATAATCGCCAATCTGCCTCGGTGAGCCTATTACCTGTTAAATAACGCTGCTTGCTCAGTATCCCTTCTACTTTATCGAGTGCTTTGAATAAATCGTTAAACGCCTCTTCGTATGCATCTTGAGTTGTTGCGAATCCCGTACGATAAACACCATTATTTATATTTGGATAAATCAACGCATTTAATTCATCAATTTTTGGTCGTAGTGCCTCTGGGTAGTAATCATCGTTATTACCTGTTAATTCATTAAATGCACTATTGAACATACGTATAATATCGGCAGACTCATTACTGACAATTTTATTTAGCTTTTTATCCCACAATACGGGTACGGTAACTCGCCCGGAATACTTAGGATTATTTTTTGTATACACTTGATGTAAGTAGTTACTATTAAATAAAGCATCACCAGTACTGTAGTTTTGCGTATCAAAAGCCCAACCACTATCAAGCATATCAGGGCTAACAACCGACACCGTAATTAAATCTTGCAACCCTTTTAACGCTCTAAATATAAGCGTTCGATGCGCCCAAGGACACGCAAGTGATACATATAAATGGTACCTGTTCGCTTGTGCTTTAAAACCAGCCTCGCCCGTTATTCCAGCGCTACCATCAACAGTTACCCAGTGACGTAACTGCGCCGTTTCGCGTTCAAACTTACCGTTACTTGAATCTGTGTCGTACCATTTATCTTGCCATTGGCCGTTAACTAATAATCCCATGAAACTCTCCTAAAAATACCGTTATATTTTGCCAAACTCGCCGTTTTGATAATCACGCACTGCTTGCTGTACTTCAGCTTGCGTCGTCATTACAAACGGACCCATATGAGCAATTGGCTGATTAAGTGGATCGCCTGCAAAAACCAAAACGCCAGCGCCTTGTTCAGAGCTAATATTAATATCACTGCCTGGTTCTAAAATAAGTAACTTACCCGCTGGTATTGTTTGATAGTCGCTCATTATTAGTGAGCCGCTATGAATATAAAGCATTACTTTTTGTTGGCTAAGAGGCTCTAAATAAATGCTTTTACCAGCAGGTAATGTAATATCAGCGAGCGCCGCATTAGCAGCTAAACTTTGCAGCTCGCTTGCAAGCGTTTCACTTTCGAACTGCCACGATCCCGCAAGTGCTTTTAACGTCACGCCTTGCGTATTTGTAAAACTAGGAGCTGGGTTTTTAGTCGTATCTTGATAACGTGAATCACGCATTTTTTCTGCGCTTGGCATGTTTATCCAAATTTGAAAGCCATGCAGACCATCTATAGCATCAGCGAGTGGCATTTCACTGTGCATGACGCCGCGCCCTGTGCTCATCCATTGCACATCGCCTGCTTTAATTGCTTCTTTGTTACCCATTTGGTCACGATGCTCAAAGCCACCTTTTAGAATATAAGTAAACGTTTCAATTCCTCGGTGCGGATGCTCTGGAAAGCCTCCCATATAATCTTTTTTGTCGTCTGACTTAAGTTCATCAATCATCAAAAACGGATCTAAATATTTACCATCAAACCCAGGTATACGGCTAATGCTCACGCCATCGCCATCTTGAGTTGCATAAGCTGTAAGTATTTTTGATATTTTCATTTTTTAATTCACTCTAAAGAATAAGTTTATGAGGCTATTAAATCATTCATTAAACAAAACAACTATGTCTTTAAATCGAGCTTAAGGTTCTAAAAAATAGAACGACATTGATTCATTGGTTACATTTTCAACCTTATAATTACTATGGTTATTTGGAGTGAATTTGGCTACAATTGTTATTGCAAAATACGAAACTAAGGAATGGTTATTTTTACTTATTCTCTCAAACATCAGCTTTATCGTTTGCTTATATTGCTAAGTATTCCGGGCACCGCTGTAATTATTTTTACTCTGCTGCTTGAACGCCACCACTCTATTGAGCAAAGTGAAAAAAAAGTAGAAAACATTGCTAAGCAATTAATTTTACAGCAAAAGCACTTAGTCGATGATATTGACCGTTTAGCGCGTTATTTGTCTAAAGAGGAAAGTAAGAAAGAAAATCTAGCAACGTCCTGCCCTAATTATTTTAATCAATTTAGAGCTATTTATGCCCATGTTGCCAATATCGGGATTATAGATCCAAATGGCATTGTCATGTGTACAACAAGCGGATTAGCCAAAACAATAAGTATTGCAGATCGTGCGTATTTTCAAAATGCCTTAAAAAGTAACCAATTGTCAGTAGGTTATTTTCAGCACGATAGAAACTTGCAAAAAAACACCCTTAACTTTGCGTTACCTATCATTAATAAAAAAAATGTAATTCAGGGCGTTGTAGTTATCGTTGTTGCGCTTGACTGGTGGAACAATGCTTTTAATAATATTGAACTGCCACCTGGCTCTATTGCTGCAATCGCTGATTCTAATGGAAAAATTTTAGCGCGTTACCCACCAACAACTGCAGCCCTTGGCGATAATATTGCAAAGACTTTATTAGCAACTGATTCTTCGATTGATAATGAGGCATCAACAAAAATAAAATCTATTGAGGGTGAAGATCGAATGCTTCATCACTCTATTATTTATAAAGATCCGAGTAATAACAGCTTAAATATACATATTGCACTTCCTATTACGCATGCTTTAAAGCAAATAAATAATAATTTTTTTATAGCGATTGGTGTATTTATTTTATCACTGCTAGTGCTATGTTTAATTGCACGTAAGCTGCTTAAAACCAGCATTATCGACCCAATTAATAATCTAACAAATGCAACAAACGTGTTGGCTAAGGGCGAAATGCCGTCACAAAAAACACAGCCAAATAATCCAGAGCTAAATACTCTCTATCAGCGCTTTAAATCAATGGCGCAAACTAGGTTAACAGCTGAAGCTAATTTAAAAAACAAGCACGATGAGCTTACCAGCTTGCTTAATACTCTACCCGACAGTTACGTTAGAATTAACATCCATGGCGATATTCTCAACATAACGGGGCAATTTAAGCCTCAAGTAAACACAAACAGCACTGCAGTACCTCATTTGTCATCAATACTTTCTCACAACAATGTGCAGCTTTTGTTATCGCAGTTATCTAAGCTTGATGTTTCGAGTAATTTAGAATTTACACTCGAAAAATCAGATCCTAAACGCAGCTTTGAAGCGCGTATTAGTGCAATGCAAAGTAAAAATGAATACGTTGTTGTGCTAAGAGATATAACACAACGAAAAATAAATGAAGAAGCACTCCACCTTGCCTCGCTAGTGTATAACAACAGTAGTGAAGGCATGGCAATCACCGATCCAGCGGGTATAATATTTGATGTAAACCCTGCGTTTTGCAAAACGACTTTATATAATAAAGAAGAAGTTATTGGGCGATCCTCTTCAATTCTTTCATCAGGAAAACATGATAAGAATTTTTACAATAAAATGTGGTCTGAATTACAGCAAACAGGCCGCTGGCAAGGCGAGGTTATTAACCGTAAAAAGAACGGGCAGCTTTACTCTGAGTGGCTCACAATCGATACGGTTTATGATACAAACAAAGCACCTATTCGTCGAATCGCGATATTCACAGACCTCACTGAGAAAAAACAAGCCGATGAAACAATTTGGCGACAAGCTCACTATGATCACCTAACTGACTTACCAAATCGTTTAGAGTTAAAGGAGCGATTAAATCAACGATTTTCAAACGTTGTTACTCCCGACAATCAATTGGTTGTCATGCTTTTAGATATAGATCACTTTAAAGATATTAATGACACATTAGGCCATCACTATGGTGATAACTTATTAAAACTCGTATCTCAGCGTATAGTCCAGTCGGCAAAAAATGCTGAGTTTGTGGCACGTATTGGTGGTGATGAGTTTGTTATTGTGTTTAATCGTATAAAAAGTACGCGTCATATTAATCAAATTGCCAGTAATATTTTGCTTAGCCTATCGTCGGCTTTGCATCTTGAAAACGAAGAATTATTTATTAGCGCCAGCATGGGCATAGCATGCGCCCCTAATGATGGTGAAAATACTGAACAGCTTTTAAAAGCAGCCGATCAGGCTATGTATAAAGCAAAAAGTAATGGTCGTAACTGTTTTGAATTTTTCTCTGCTGACATGCGCGAATATGCACACGCGCGCATGGTGCTATTAAAAGACTTACGAAGTGCCATTGAACTTGAACAGTTTGAGTTGTTTTATCAGCCCATTGTTGCTTTGAATGATTTACATATTCATAAAGCTGAAGCACTTATTCGTTGGCAACATCCCGAAAAAGGCCTAATTAGCCCTGTCGCATTTATTCCTCTTGCTGAAGAAACTAGGCAAATAAATGCAATTGGCCAATTTGTATTTGCTCAAACCTTGCAAACGCTTAACGATATAAAAACCCTAACCGATGACACTTTTCAAATAAGTGTAAACGTGTCGCCAGTGCAGTTATCCACGCCAGAGAGTGGTATAGATGAATGGTACGATATGCTAAAAGCTGCAAAATTACCTGCATCCTCAATTGTGGCAGAAATAACTGAAGGCCTAATGATTAACCCCGAAGCATTAACGCAACGTCGCTTAAAAGAAATAGTAAAATCAGGTATGCAGCTTGCCCTTGATGATTTTGGTACAGGATATTCGTCACTCGCTTACTTACAAGAAATGGATACCGACTATTTAAAAATAGATAAACGTTTTGTTGATAATATCCAAGTAGGCAGTCAAGAACTTGCACTGTGTGAAGCAATAATTGTTATGGCGCATCAACTGGGCTTAAAAGTAATCGCCGAAGGAATTGAAACTAAATTACAAATGCAGCTATTACTTGAAGCCGGATGTGATTACGGACAAGGTTATTTATTTTCAAGACCTTTAAATAAAAGCAGTTTTATGGCACTTCTAGCTGATAAAAAAGTCGCTTTATTAAAATAAATAAACAAAAAATCACTGTTACGCAATAAATAATGCGTCTGCGCGGTCAAGTTAAGCAATCAGATATAAGTAGTAACAGGATTTAAAAATGGCAAAAGCAACATTAGAGCAATGGCGAATGTTTAAGGCGGTTGTGGATCACGGCGGATTTGCAGGCGCAAGTGCAGCTGTACATAAAAGTCAGTCAACCGTACACCATGCTGTTCAAAAACTTGAAGCCGCCTTGCAAATTAAGTTGCTTGAAGTAAAAGGTCGTAAAGCATTTTTAACCGATAGCGGTAAACTAATTTTACGCAGAGCTGAATTTTTAATTGAAGAAGCAACTAAAATAGAATCGGTAGCAAGTACACTAAGCGATGGCGTAGAAAGCACGTTAAAAATAGCTGTTGATGAGGTTTTTCCACACACCATTTTATACCAGGCACTTGCTAACACGAGTGAACTTTACCCGCTTTTAAAGATTGATTTAGTAGAAAGCGTGCTAACCGGTGCAAACGAATTACTACATAACTCAGTGGTTGATTTAGCCATTTCATCAATTCCTATCTATGGAATTAGTTGCAGTACGTTATGCGATATAGAGTTTATAGCCGTTGCGCATAAAGACCATGTATTACACCAACAAACTGAACAACTCAACTTTCGCGATTTAAAGCTACACCGGCAAATAGTAGTTCGCGACTCAGCAACCCACACCAGTCACAATGATGGCTGGTTAGGTGCTGATATGCGCTGGACAGTCAGCCATTTACGCAACTCTATTGATATGGTTAGTCAAAATTTGGGTTACGCTTGGCTGCCAAAAACACAAATAGCACATTTAATTGAAAATAAAACGCTCATCCCACTTAATTTAGACCAAGGTACAACCCGTACCCTTAATTTATATTTAATGTGCAACGACAACGACAGGCTTGGTCCTGCAGCACAAGAGTTTAAAGAGCAGCTTACGGCTCTCACTAACTTAGCTAGCTAATAGCTATTCATTTTTTACATCGAGGTGATCTGCTACATAGGCGCCTCGCTGCCCACGCTCTTTAGCTGGGCCTATAGTACTGTCTTTACCTGTTTGCTGTTCAGTTGCAGCATTAATAACCGCACCTAATGTGATTATATAAGCGCTGATATACAACCACATCAACATGATCACTACACCACCTAGTGAGCCGTAAGTTTCGTTGTAACTAGAAAAACGAGACACATAAAATGAAAAACCTATAGATGCCAAAATCCAAAGCACAGTAGCAATAGACGAACCCATCGTGATCCAACGCCATTTGGCCGGTTTACGATGTGGGGCATAACGATATAAAAGTACCAATGCAAAATTAAAGGTAAAAGCTAATAATGGCCAAGAGATGAGTTTAATTAATAAATCTATACTTTCTTTTAGCCCCACTAAATTAAGCACAATAGGCAAAATACCAATAATTAATAACGCAAAAATTGCGACAACAATCGCCCCTACCGAAAATAAAAAGCGTACTAATTGAGCTTTAAAAAATGAACGCTTTTCATATTCACGATAACTAATATTACACGCAGTAATAAGTGCTTGGCTGCCCTTAGAACTACTCCAAATAGTAAGTATAAGCGTACCAATTGCACTTAAGCTCAAGCTTGCACTTGATGTTTTTGCAAGGCTAGAAACCTGAGATAAAATTAGTTCACTGGTACTTGGTGGGAGCAAAGTAACTATTTTACTTAAATGATCACTAATATCTGCAGGGGATGAAAAGTACGCATACACAGAAACCATCGCCGCAATGGCCGGAAAAATAGCAAGTAACGCATAAAATGCCACACCCGCTGCCACTATAGATAAGTTATCTTCACTCATTTGCTTAAAAATGCGCTTAACAATATCCCACCAACCTATAAAAGGAATATGACCAGGCTGCTCAGCTTGCTGTCCTCGTTTAGCTTCTTTCATTCTAAACCTCAATATTTGTATTACATTGCTACAGCAAAATGTTTGCCAAGTTAAATAAAGTATTTGGTACTAAACTTGCTGTTACCTAATATTAGCGATTATAAAAACCAAACACGGACGATAAGCCATGCCTAGTAGCCAATCAAACATTATAGCTTTAAACAATACGCCTCCCAGCACGCAAAGTTTTCAAGGCGATGTGTTTACGTGGCAGTTTTTTCATGAACAAGCTGTGCAATTAATTCATGCAACAGCGCAAATATTACCCACACTATTACTCGGTATAATACTTTTAGCATTAAGCTATTTAATTGCAGGGCCACTTTCTCGATTGCTTATAAAGCCTGTTGACTACATGACTGACAGTAAACTAGTTCATCTAGTTGTAAGGCGCAGTATAAGCACTTTAATTATTTTATTTGGCGTGTACTTATTCCTGCGTTTAGCAGGGCTTACCGAGTTTGCTGTCGCCATTATGAGTGGAACGGGACTAATAGGACTTATATTAGGTTTTGCCTTTAGAGACATAGCTGAGAACTTTATCGCTAGTTTATTACTGAGCATACAGAGGCCTTTCAAAATCGACGATGTAATTGAAGTAGACAATCGTTTAGGCGTTGTTAAAAAAGTAACCGCAAGAGCAACCACACTTGTTGATTACGATGGCAATCATATTCAAATACCCAATGCGACGGTATATAAAAATACTATTAAAAACCTGACTGCCAATCCAAAAATGCGCGGAAAAGTAGAAATTGGTATTGGCTATGATAATGATATACGCAGCGCACAAACTCTTGCCCTAGCTATTGCCAATCAACAAAATGCGGTGCTTAGCGATCCACCTGCGCAGGTTTTAATAAAAAACTTAGGCTCATCTACTATTAACTTCGTTTTGTATTTTTGGGTTAATAGCGAGCAACACAGTCCATTAAAAGTAGCTTCCCAGCTTATGCGCGAATTAGTCAATGAGTTCACAAAACAAAACATCAGCATGCCTGATGATGCACGAGAAAGAATTATACTCACCGACCCTAGTGAAAATGTTTCTAATTTAGAGGAAAAACAACCATCGCAAGTGCAAAGCGAAAAAAGTGAAACAGTTGATCAAACTAAAACACTTGATGATGTGAGCAGTGATACCGACGAAATACGTGAACAAGCAGAGCAATCAAGAGACCCAGAACAAGGTAAAAATATTATTTAATAATGCTGAAGTTGTATATATTAGTATTTAGCTCAATATTAATACTCTCGACCCAATAAGCAAAATAAGTAATCAACGCTAATATATATTAACGCTGGTTAGGAAGTATCTTATGAAAAGGCAAAAGGCTTTATAGGATATTAATCGACTTTTGCCCTTTGTTTGCGGAGTTTTTCAAGTTAGTTGTCGCATCAAATAAAATTTTATGCCGCCCGCATTGCTTCTTTTTTCTCTGGATTTAAATTTACTTCATTGGTCAGATGCCCACAGCTAGTCTGGTCTAGTTACTACTACAATCCACCAACACCGCCTTGTATCGACCTCTAAACAGTTCACCATCTGTATTATGTGTTCTATTAGAATATTGCGTATAGAGACCATTAATATGTTTCATGGCTCTGCCCATGTTTGCATCAGGGATTTTATTAGTAGGTGGTAATGATCGGTCATTAAATAATACGAATGCACTTCAATATTAAAACGAAAACTGGCTTCCTCAATGCAGTATAAAAAATGCTTAGAATCGTCATCACTCAAAAAGGTGTTTTCACGCCCTCTTCCGCGATTCATCACATGATAAAACACATTTTCATACTCTATTCGTAGTGGTCTAGCCATAATAATAAACTCAATGAGCAATAAACTATAAATCTAGATCATTGATGTATGAAGGTAAGATTTGACCCTGCCGAATCGCTAAAAAGCAGTTAACACCCTCCTACCTTTATATTAATGACCTTAGCTCAAAGTCATTTTCTTCGCGCCCAGCTTCATCTTTCGCTTTATCTATACATCTTAAGTTTTAACTATTGTATTTTATATAAGCTTGTTTATCATATGAGATCTATTTACAAGGGCATGTGAATATTAAAGTTTGCAAGGGAATCATGTAGCCTCCCCACAAAAAATTCACAGCCTATTTTTAAGGCTTCTTGTTTATGTCATTTTTAACAACACTTAAAAAGTTTGGTAATCATATTGGTGCTTACAAAGTGCACTTGTGCCCTGAGGTAAAAGGCCAAGCTAGTGAAAAAGGCAAACCTTTATCGAATGTAAAAATAGAGAGAGTATTGAATTTTTCTGATGGTAAAAGTGTTGAAGATTTCACTTACACGGATAATAATGGGGGCTTCTCATTACCTGAAATTAATATCCGTTCTAATCAACCAGCAGTCCCACTTGCTGAGATTTTCACTTCTCAAGCTATTTATCTATCCTACAATAATGAAGAATATTGCCTTTGGGGTTCTAGATTATCAGGCGTTAAATATCGAGAGGAATATGCAAGAAAGTTAAGGCAATTAATAGCCGACATCTCTAATGGAAAGGTTCTTTTTAAATTTCAGAATAAGAAAACTGAAGGCTATAAATTTGAGGCTTTAAGTATTTGTCGTTGGTCTGATGATTTTGAAGTAGTGGAACAAAATGCTTATTTTGACCTTTCAGAAATTGAAACGGATAATAATTAATAAATCAAAAACTAAATTATAAGGAAATATTAATGAATGTTTTAAGCCCTGCAATAGCTGCTAATTTTGCAGCTATCTCATACGAAAGCCTTGACAAAAGAGGCTTGAGAGCTAATCCATATTTTGAAAGAATTAGCTCTTTATTTTCATTCGAATCAGAATCTATAAAAGGTGTAAGTGGTTCTATTCTCGAACGAGTTTTTAACCACTCGACCAATTTTGGCTGCATTGCAAAGGGTAAGAAAGGAGCATATGAAGATGATTATGTTTTAGCTTTACGAGGCACGGCTAAAGTTCGTGATGTTGTCACTGATTTACATTGTGGTTTAAGTACTTGTAGTAATAATCAACCTGTACATGCAGGCTTTAACCATACATTTAACTCTTTCAAAAATCAGTTAGAACTATACTTTAAAAAAAGCACTAAGAAAAAGTTAAACATTCATGTTGTAGGTCATAGTTTAGGTGGGGCTTTAGCAAACTTAGCTGCTAACTGGCTAAAGCAACGTTTCGGTGCCAATGTAAAATTATATACTTTTGGTGCGCCGCGCGTTGGTTATAATAGCTTTGCTGTAAAAACAGAGTCCGCAACAGATAACAACATCTATCGTTGCGTACATGCCGCAGATCCAGTTCCTTTAGTGCCTGTGTGGCCATTTATGCATACTGAACAAGAATATATTTTACACGGTGCTGCCACTATTACTCCAAAAGCACATAGTATGACTAATGAGACGCCAGGATATTTACATACAGCAAGCAACTTCAAAAGTTACTCTGCTATCAACAAAGGAATGGAAAAACGAATTCAAGAAGAGGTAAGGCTTGATTATGATAGACGGCTCGAATGTAGCCGCACGTCTAAATGGGCTAGGAAAATTGGTGCAGCTTTAATAACTCATTTACGTGATACTGGTAAGCTATATGCGATACAAAATCATTTATCGAACGCTCTCACAGTGTACGATCAGATAGCTAAAGCATTAGCTGATAGCATTGACTTCTCTAAAAACTGTACCAAAGATATAAAAGGGATTTTAGGGCACATACTAACATTTTGTGGCTATCCATTTAAGGTAATTTCTTTTACTTACGCTTCGATTAGACATATTTTACAATTAATGCTTAAAAATATTTTCGCACTTGCGGGTGAAGCGATAGCATTAGCAAAACCTTCCTAAAATGAAATTATACAAAAAAACCGCCAAATGGCGGTTTTTTATTAACAAGTAAAGCTGTTAGTGTTATGTGAAATTTAACAAAAGCCAATGTGCAAAAGCCAACGGGGCCAAATCTTGACTTCATACATCATAATTTCTCACTGCCCGGTTATCACTCTTTGTTGAAATTCTAACGAGTACTGCAAACAGATAGCCAAAAACTAATTACTTGCCTTAATTTTTAAGCACAAAAAAGCCCGCAGCGTTAACTGCGGGCTTTTTATTGAATGAGTGAGTCAGCCGGTAAGCCGGGTTTTGTCCTTTCCGAAGAAAGTGATAATCATTCGTCTAGGCCATAAATCGCTCTATGGCTCAAGCAACCTACCCGGTTCTCACGTGGGCCACGCGTTCATTATTTAAAATGATAGAACCCTATTTGGTCTTGCTCCGAGTGGAGTTTACCTTGCAACCGACTATTACTAGCGGCCCGGTGCGCTCTTACCGCACCCTTTCACCCTTACCAATCGAGATTGGCGGTCTCCTCTCTGCTGCACTTGTCGTGGGCTCACGCCCCCCAGCCGTTAGCTGGCACTCTGCCCTATGGAGCCCGGACTTTCCTCCCCCTGATCATTTTCGTCACAGGCAGCGATCATCTTGGCTGACTCGGCGCGCAGTATACATGAGGCTAATACCAAGCGCAGTAAAATTTACTCTTTTTCTTCAATAATTGTTTTGTATAAAGCGTTTTTCTTCATTCCAAAGTATTCAGCAACAACGCCACAGGCTTTTTTCATTGGCATTTCACTTTCAAGCAGTGCCAGCATTTTGCGCGCTTCAGGTGGAACATCGTCTATTTGCTTTGGTTTGCCCGCAAGCATAAGCACTATTTCGCCGCGCTGCTTGGTAGGATCATCAGTTAAAAACTGTTTAAGCTCACTTACACTACCATTAAAAAATGTTTCAAAGGTTTTGGTTAGCTCTTTAGCAAATACAACTTGCTGCTCATCACCAAGGGCTAGTGCTAAATCATCAAGGCTTGCCATAATACGGTGCGTACTTTCGTACATTATACTGGTGATACCTGAGTTAACAGCTTCGGTAAAAAAGTCTTGGCGAGCTTTGCTTTTAGCTGGCGTAAAACCAATAAACTGAAAACGGTCGGTTGGTAAGCCTGAACAACATACGGCTGTAATTGCAGCACATGCACCTGGAACAGGTGTAACATGAGCACCTTGTTCGCGACATAGATTTACCACAGCGTAGCCTGGATCACTAATTAGTGGCGTACCAGCGTCAGATACTAAAGCAATATTTAAACCTTGATTAAGTTGATCAATAATTTGTTGTGCTTTTTGCTTTTCGTTGTGGTCGTGTAATGCAAACGTTTTTGCCTTAATTCCAAAGTGGCTAAGTAGCTTGCCGGTGTGGCGAGTGTCTTCAGCAGCTATTAAGTCAACTTGCGATAATGTCGCAATGGCACGGTGACTTAAGTCGTCATAATTGCCAATTGGGGTGGCAACAATGTAAAGAGTGCCAATTTTCTGTGAATTCTCCTCATTTAACATTGAGGTCTCCTGCGTCAGTCAGTAATATAAGCAAATCGCGTTAACGTATTGGGAAATCATTGTGCGACTTAAACTAGTTAGTCTATTAATTATATTGTCAGGGTTATCGGCGTGTAGCACAACCGAAAAACCAACTAAAAACAGCGATAACGTAAGTAACCGCACTAATGCACTGCAAAATCAGGCAACCAGTGCGCAATCTATCTACCAATTGGCGCAAAACCGCCAAGGTGCCGATAAAATACAGTTATTGTATAGCGCCCGTGATGCCGCAATTAGTGAGCAAAACTGGCCTTTGTTAGAGAAAATCGGTAATGAGCTTGAATTAACCGCAAGTGTTGATCAAATCCAAAACCGTCTTTATATTGCATTTGCACAAAAACAACAGAATAAGAATGATCAAGCTTTGGTGATTTTACAATCGCTAGACGGACAACTTACTCAACCTGAGCATTTTGCTTGGCATCAGTTTTTAACAGCCAGTATTTATGCATCGCAAAATTTTCCAAAAAAAGCTGCCCCCTATTTCTTTAGAGCTTCTGAAACAGCCACAAAAAACAATATAGAAATCCCTCAGCTCAATCAAAATTTGTGGGATAACTTAAAACAGCTCTCTTCATATGCGCTTGAACGTTTTAACCGTGGTTCGGTTATCCAGCAAGGCTGGGTAAACCTTGGTCTATACTATCAAGTATATGCAAGTAGTGGCGTGGAGCTAGACCAAGCAATTAATAATTGGCGCAGGCGCTATATTGGGCATCCAGCTTTTTCTGTATTACCTGAACAAGACGAAATGCTTACTGAGCTCGCCCCTATTAATATAGAGCGTTTAGTTGTGTTGTTTCCACAATCAGGCCCTAACGAACGCTTAGGTGATGCGCTTAAAGCGGGTGTGTTAGCTGCACTTGATACGCAAACTATCAACGACACTATTTTTATTGATGAAAACCTAAGCACTGAGGAAATCGCAGCGCAACTTGAAGAAATAAAGCCTGATTTTGTAATTGGTCCTCTACTTAAAGCAAATATTGATAAACTAGCCAATGCACAAACTCTTATTGATACTCCGGTACTGCATTTAAACACCTTTGATGGTGAGCGCATTTCGCTTCAGCATTATTACTTTGCATTGAACCCTGAGCACGAAGTACAACAAGCTCTGGAACACTTTTTAACTAAGGGCTATCAAAAGCCTATGCTGCTTGCGCCAAATAATGCAAATGGCCAACGTTTAGTTGATTATTTTAACCTACAGTGGCAACGCTACAGCGAAACCAAGCCACAAATCGGTTTTTATAACGATAAAAAAGATATGCCAAACACAATTACCAGCTTATTAGAAGTTGATAAGTCAAAAGATCGCATACAAACAGTTAAAGCATTATTTAAGCAAGAAGTAGAAAACGAAACGCGTTCACGCAGTGATATAGACGTTATTTATATTTTGGGTGATGCCATAGAAACTCGCTTAATTAAACCTTACCTTGATGTAAACGTCAGTACATTTGCTGATCGTATCCCACTTTATGCAAGCTCTAAAAGTCATAGTAAACAAATTGACAGTACAGACAAAGGCGACTTAGACGGCCTATACTTCACAGAATTACCGTGGATGCTCGATTCGCAAATTAAACAACATAATTTACGCCAGCAGTACAACTCTCTATGGCCTGAGCAAATTGATATTAGCCAACGCTTATTTGCAATGGCGTACGATGCAGTATCAATATTACATGACATTAGACAGTTAAGCGTAATGCCAGGCAATCAATATAGTGGTTTAAGTGGTAAGTTGTCTGTTAATACCAGCGGCCATATAGAACGCATGCTCGACTGGGCTCAATATACAAACCGTCGCATTAAGCCTGTGCAATTAGAAACACAACGCCCGGTACCATTGTTTATGCAATCAGCGGGTGATATACAAACTATAAATTAAACTTTATTAAGTTAAGGGGGCGGCATGTCGTGGTTTAAAGAGCTGTGGCAAAATAGTCGCGAAAAAGGCCAGTATTATGAGCTTGAAGCGCAAAAATACTTAGTTACTCAGGGCTTAACACCCATTGAACGTAATTATTACTGCCCCTTTGGCGAGCTTGATGTCATTATGAAAGAAGGCGACACCCTTGTATTCATTGAGGTCAAGTTTCGCAAAAATAATGCCCGTGGCGGTGCCAACTATGCACTTAGCCCACAAAAACAAGCTCGATTAAAACGTAGTATTTATCATTACTTAGCAGCTAAAAATTTAACTAACCAAGCACTAAGAATTGATTATGTAGCCATTACAGGAGAAGCATCTCCTAATATTAATTGGCTTAAAAATGTATTTTGAACGCAAATACAAAGATAAATTATTGGTAGGCTATGCAAGACACAATTAAAGAAATTTTTACAGAAAGCATTCAAGTTCAAATCGCTGCTGGTGAAGTGCTACCTAGTGCGCTTGAGTCAGCTGCATTTACTATTGCACAAAGTCTGATCAACGGAAATAAACTCATTTGCTGCGGTACTGCAAATTGCCACATGCTCGCTCAGCATATGGCGGGTGTATTGGTTAATCACTATGAAACCGAGCGTCCTTGTTTGCCGGCAATCGCTCTATCGCAAGAAAACGTTAATCTTGGGCAAAGTACCCAGGTAGACGATCACGATACATTTGCTCGTCAAGTCCGCGCTTTTGCCCAGCAAGGCGACTTATTGCTCGTACTGGCTATTAACGGTAACGAAAAGCATGTTATTTCTGCCGTTGAAGCAGCACTAACTAAAGATATGAAGGTCATAGTTATGGTTGGTGATGATGGTGGCGAGTTGGTTGGCCTACTTGGCCCTAACGATGTTGAAATTAGATCGCCATCTAAACGCCCTAGCCGCATTATCGAATCCCATTTAGTTAACTTACATTGTTTAAGCGAACTTGTTGATTTAACGCTTTTCCCTCAGGATGAAAATTATGTTTAAACGCTCTCTTATTGTTTTAGGTACTGTTGTATTACTACAAGGCTGCGCAGCTGCTGTTGTTGCAGGTACAGCCAGTGCAGTAACTGCAGCGAACGATCGCCGTACCATTGGCTCTCAAATTGACGATAACAATATTGAAATAAAAGCCAGTATTGCACTTAGCGAAGTAGAACGCCTTGAAAAGTTTGCCAATATAAGCGCTGTAAGCGTTAACGGTATTGTTTTACTTGTAGGCCAAGTATCTAATGAAGAAATGAGAAACGAAGCACAGCGTACCATTGAGGGCGTTTCAGGTATTCGTAAGATACATAACCAAATTCGTATTGGCTCAAATATTGGCATTACTACACAAACGCATGACTCTTGGTTAACATCTAAAGTAAAAGCTCAGCTACTAACAGCAAAAGACATTAGCAGTAATAACATTAAAGTAGTTACTGAAAACGCTGAAGTATTTTTAATGGGTTTAGTATCTGACTCTGAGTCTACTCAAGCTGTAAACATTGCCCGAAATGTATCTGGCGTAGAGCGTGTAATTAAAGTATTCGAATATATGTAAAGTAAAATACAGACATAAAAAAACCGCTTATTAAGCGGTTTTTTTTGCATTTACTTATTATTTAATAACGCGTAAATGAGAGCCTTTTTTCTTCTGTGGCTTTTCTGGTGGTGTTTCATCAATAAATTCAGCTGATGAATCAACACTTTCAAGCTCAGGCACAAAATCGTCTTCGTCCTCTAAAAACTCATCTGCAGTAAAGACTGTTCCTTCGCCATTTTCACGCGCGTATATTGCAAGCACAGCACCTAGAGGCACATACACTTGCATTGGCTGACCACCAAAGCGCGCATTGAAGCTAAGTTGGGTTAAGTCTAACGAAAACTGTGTGACCGCTGATGGACTTATGTTTAAAACAATTTGTCCGTCTTGAACAAACTGTGTTGGCACTTGTACATTTGCAAACCCAGCGTCTACCACTAAATGCGGTGTACACTCGTTATCGACTATCCAATCAAAAAAAGCACGTAATAAATAAGGACGATTAGGCGTCATTATAAACGGATCTCACGCTCAGCTTCAGTTAAAGAGGCTTGGAATGACTCACGTTCAAATAAACGGATCATGTACTCTTTAAGCTCTTTAGAACCTGCACCATTAAGCTCAATACCAAACTCTGGTAAACGCCATAATAGTGGAGCTAAATAACAATCTACTAAGCTAAACTCTTCACTCATAAAGTAAGGTGCTTCGCTAAAAATAGGTGCTACAGCAAGTAATGCTTCTGTTAGCTCTTTACGAGCTTGAGCAGCATCTGACGTGTTGTTACTGATTTTGTCAGCTAGGCTGTACCAGTCAGTATCAATACGATGCATCATTAAGCGGCTACGACCACGCATTACCGGGTAAACAGGCATTAGTGGAGGATGAGGAAAACGCTCATCAAGGTATTCCATGATGATGTTTGCCTGGTATAAACCAAGCTCACGGTCAATCAGTGTTGGCACTGTGCCGTAAGGGTTAATTTCGTGAAGTGCTTCTGGCAAGTTATCTTTTTCAGCCAAATGAATATCTACACTTACACCTTTTTCCGCAAGTACAATACGTACTTGGTGGCTATACATACAGTTAGCACCAGAAAAAAGGGTCATTACAGGGCGCTTATTGGCAGCTACGGCCATGCCTATACCTCCATTAAATAACTAAAACAGCAAAAGGGGCTTAAGCCCCTATTGCAAAATTACCTTTAAAAATGTTCAACTTAATGAACATCTCTCCAGTATTCTTTCTTAAGCATAAATGCCAAGATAAATAGAATTATTAAGAATCCTATTACCTTAATACCTAGCGCTTCCGATTCAAGACGTGAAGGTTCACCCACGTACTCAAGGAAGTTTGTTAAATCACGAGCCGCTTGGTCGTATTCATCTACGCTTAATTCACCCGTACCATCAGTTTCAGTAGCAATAACTTTGGTCACAGTGTGGCCATGTTCTTCTACTTCTTTAGTGATAGGCGTTGGTAAACCTTGTAGTTCTTGAAGAACATGAGGCATACCTACCGATGGAAAAACAATATTGTTAACTCCAAACGGGCGAGATTCATCTTTATAAAACGATTTTAGGTACGTGTAAATATAATCTGGTGATTTTACACGTGCAATAAGAGTTAAATCCGGCGGAGCCGCACCAAACCATTTTGCTGCATCGTCTTTTGTAATTGCGTTTGTGATATGGCTACCGACTTTAGAGCCGTCAAAAATTAACTGCTCTAAACCAACTTCTGTTGGGATACCGATATCACGAAAAGTACGCTCATAACGTTGATACTGCATTTGGTGACAACCAAGACAGTAGTTCATGAACAACTTTGCACCGCGTTGTAAAGATGGTTGATCAGTAAGGTCGTTATTCGCTTCCATTAAAGGAACCGACGGACCTGCTGCCATAACCATGTTAGGCAACAAGTTTACTGATAAAGCAAATAAACCAATAATAAGCTTCTTCATCATTTCGTTAACCTCTCTGGCAATGGCTTAGTTTTTTCGTTCTTACTGTATACAAACAACAGTACGAAGAACATAAAGTAAGTCACAGTACAGATTTGAGAAATAATCGTTTTCATATCAGTTTGTGGAGTTGCACCCACCCAACCAAGAAGAACGAAAGTTACAACAAAGCCTGCAATGTTCCATTTATGGAAACCACAACGGTAACGAACCGATTTAACTCTACCACGGTCTATCCAAGGTAGTAATGCAAGTACTACAATCGATGCACCCATCGCCGCAACACCGATTAACTTATCAGGGATTGCACGTAAGATTGCATAGAATGGCGTAAAGTACCAAACCGGGAAAATATGCTCAGGTGTTTTAAGTGGGTTAGCTGCCTCGAAGTTTGGACCTTCTAAAAAGAAGCCATTCATCGCCGGCATAAAGAACACAACCCAACAAAACAGTATTAAGAAACCAACCACACCCACAATATCTTTAACTGTGTAGTAAGGGTGGAACGGTATCGCATCAACAATGTCTTTTTTGTTAGTGTAATACTCGTGGAATTTAAATTTAGGCTTATCTTCTTCAGCTACTGAGCCTTTCTTACGTTTAATCTCAATACCTTCAGGGTTATTTGAACCCACTTCGTGTAGAGCAACAATGTGTAAGAAAACTAAGATTACAATAACCAGTGGTAGTGCAATTACATGTAATGCAAAGAAGCGATTAAGTGTTGCACCTGATATTACGTAGTCACCACGGATCCAAAGTGTTAAGTCATCACCAATAACCGGAATAGCACCGAATAATGAAATGATTACTTGTGCGCCCCAGAACGACATTTGGCCCCATGGTAATAAATATCCCATGAATGCTTCAGCCATTAGCGCTAAGAAAATGAACATACCAAATAACCACAGTAATTCACGCGGTTTTTGGTAAGAACCGTAGATCATGCCACGGAACATATGCATATATACAACGATGAAAAACGCTGATGCACCTGTTGAGTGCAAGTAACGTAGTAACCAGCCATATTCTACATCACGCATGATGTACTCTACCGAAGCAAAAGCACCTTCAGCAGACGGAACAAAGTTCATCGTTAACCAAATACCTGTTAGGATTTGGTTTACTAGTACTAACATGGCTAGTGAGCCAAAAAAGTACCAGAAGTTAAAGTTTTTAGGTGCTGGATACTGTGCAATGTGCATGTTCCAAACACGTGTCATTGGGATTCGGTCGTCTATCCAACCAATAATCTTACCAAACATTAGGCTACCCCTCTTTCTTCGCCCACTAAAATAGTGGTGTCATCTAGAAAAGTATAAGGTGGTATTTCTAAGTTTAATGGTGCAGGTACCGATTGAAATACTCGACCAGCCATATCAAATTTAGAACCGTGGCACGGGCAGTAGAAACCGTCATCAGTCCCTTCTACTTTCTCACCAAAATTACCTTGTAAAAAGCCTGGTGAACATCCTAAATGCGTACAAATACCTACAGCCAAAAATATTTCTGGACGTAATGAACGGTAATCATTTGTTGATGATTCTAATTGTTGTGGCTCTTGCGATTGCGGATCACGAAGTTGACCTTCATGTTCTTTCATCTGCTCAAGCATTTTTGGGGTACGTGATACAACCCATACAGGTTTACCACGCCACTCGACACGTATTAATTGTCCAGGCTCAAGTTTGCTGATATCTACTTCTACAGGCGCACCCGCAGATTTAGCTCGCTCACTTGGATTCCAAGACGCAATAAAAGGAACAGCAGCCCCAGCCGCACCAACACCACCTACAACAGAGGTAGCTATGGTTAAAAAGCGACGTCGGCCATTGTCTACAGGCGCATTGCTCATCCACTTATCTCCACTATGATTCTCAACACTTGCTATATTGAGAACATCAGTTACAGCAGGTTAATTATTCGAAATTTTTAAAATAGAAGCGATCATAATTAAAACCCTTGATTAAAACAAGGTTATTCAAAGCCCCATGCTCGAATAAACCTGACTTGATCAAAAATTTGATTAAGCTAGCTCGAGAATAAAGCCGAACGACTATAATAACGCTTCTGTAAAAACAATATACTGACCGAGATCAACACCACTAAGAGGAAACAGTAAAAACTGTACATAGTGTCGTTAAACTCACTCATTTTACTTCCACGCCAATTGTAGCAAAAAATTCCACCAATTAACTGATGGATTTAAACTAATTACGATAATTATTTAACTTTTTTGCAGCTATCTGAGTGTTTTTTAACTTTCGTTCGATTAATACGCAGTTATTAATAAATTTGATCATCATTAATTACAGCAATACCAAGTATGGCGACCGCTATAAACAAATTTAAATTAAGTAGCAAATGTAAACTTTTTGATTTGAAAACAAAAAACCCAGCATAAGCTGGGTTTTTGAATTCTTGATAACGTATAGATTAACGTTTTGAGAACTGTGGACGCTTACGCGCTTTCTTAAGACCCACTTTCTTACGTTCAACTTTACGTGCATCACGTGTAACAAAACCTGCTTTACGAAGTTGTGGACGTAGTGACTCGTCAAACTCCATAAGTGCACGAGTGATACCGTGACGGATAGCACCAGCTTGACCAGTTGTACCACCACCAGAAACGGTGATGTAAAGGTCAAATTTTTCAGTCATATCAACTAGCTCAAGAGCTTGATGAACAACCATGCGTGCTGTTTCGCGACCAAAATACTCTTCTAGAGAGCGTTTGTTGATTACGATGTTACCAGTGCCTGGGCGTAAGAATACGCGAGCACTTGAACTTTTACGACGACCTGTACCGTAGTATTGATTTGCCATGATGGTGCTCCTTAAATGTCTAGAACCTGAGGCTGTTGTGCAGCATGGTTATGCTCAGTACCTGCGTAAACTTTAAGTTTACGGTACATAGCGCGGCCTAAAGGACCACGTGGCAACATGCCTTTTACAGCTTTCTCGATGATCATTTCAGGCTTTGCAGCTTGAAGTTTATCAAAAGTAGTAGACTTAAGGCCACCTGGAAAACCAGAGTGAGCGTAGTACACTTTATCTTTGAATTTGTTACCAGTTACAGTAACTTTTTCAGCGTTGATAACGATGATGTAATCACCAGTATCTACGTGAGGAGTGTATTCAGCTTTATGCTTACCGCGTAGGCGGTGAGCGATTTCAGTAGCGATGCGACCTAAAGTTTTACCTTCAGCGTCAACTACGTACCAGTCACGTTTTACTGTTTCTGGTTTAGCAACAAACGTTTTCATTTATAAAAATCCAATGTTTTTCAATTAAAACCACAAGTAGTTAATATTAACTACTGCTCTAAGTTTGCTATAACCCCTTCGAGTTTTAGACTTTTGCGCCGCTCACAAGTGGCTAGACTATATGAGGACATAGAACGCAACGTGGCAGACGCGGGAGTATACCAGCACTTAAAACACATTGCTACTCGCCGGTTGTTTTTTCCACAAGAAATTTCAGAAATAAGAAGTACTATATATATACCTCTTTTTTTATAGTTGCCCTATTACACATTTACTTACTTATTTAAACTAAATGCTCTCTAGCTAAATATTCTAAGGATTGCATTTCTTGTAAACGACTAATACAACGCTTAAATTCAAAATTTAAATTACCTTGGGTATAAAGTTCGGTAATAGGTTTTTCAGCCGATATAATTAAAGTTACATGGCGCTCGTAAAATTCATCCACTAAAGCAATAAAACGTCTAGCAGCATCATCATTAGTTTGACCTAGCTGTTTTACGTTAGAAATAATCACCGTATTGTATAAGCGGCTAATCTCCATGTAATCGACCTGGCTACGTGCTGTTTCGCACAATTCACTAAACTCAAACATCACAACGCATTTAGCTACTTTACGCGTTTTGATTTTTCGCCCTTCTATCTCTATCGGCTCATCTAATTGCCCTGGCTCTGGCGATAACTTATCGAAGTACTCAAATAGGTTTTTATCCGCATCTTCATCTAACGGACTATGAAAAATTTCAGCTTGCTCTAAAGTACGTAAGCGGTAATCAATACCTGAATCTACATTAACTATCTCGGTATTTTTTTTAACAAGCTCAATAGCTGGCATAAAACGAGCTCGCTGTAAGCCATTTCTGTAAAGTTCATCTGGCACTATATTAGAGGTTGCTACAAGTACTATGCCCCGTGCAAATAGCGCTTCCATTAAGCCACCTAATAGCATGGCATCAGTAATGTCTTGTACAAAAAACTCATCAAAGCAAATAATGTCTGTTTCTGCTTTAAAAGTGTCAGCAATTTTTTCTAATGGATTAGCCGTATTATTTAGCTTTTTAAGCTCGTTATGCACTCGGTGCATAAATCGATGAAAGTGCACACGCATTTTACGTGTGCCCGGTAATGATTCGTAAAAAGTGTCAACTAAATAAGTTTTACCACGCCCTACTCCCCCCCAAAAGTACAAACCTTTTACAGGCGCAGGTTCTTCTTTACTAAATAGCTTAGCAAAAAAGCCTTTTTGTTTTGGCTTTGTCTGAGTTAGGTCATCGTATAGACGTTGTAAATGGCGCACAGCATTTTCTTGTGCTGCGTCGTGTACAAAGTCATCTCGCTTCAAGTCTTGTTGGTATGTTTGCCAAGGAGTCATATCTATTTACAGTTAAAACACAGTTTAATTTGCAAAGTATATTAACACGCATCATAACTCGGGGTATATTACACTTAGTATGATTTATAATTGAATCAAGCATTCGTTAGTTATTTTCCCAAAGGGGTAGTTTTTATGGGCACAGTTATGTGGGTAGGTTTGGTTGTTATTGTTGCTGTAGTAGCATTTTTTATTGGTGCATTTGTTACTAAAAAACAGTTCAAACAAGATGAATTAAAAGAGCAAGCAGAGCAAGCTGAAAACGCATTAGAGCAGTATCGCCAAGATGTCGCTGATCATTTAGCAAATACGGGTAAGCTCGTAAATAAAATGAAAGAAAACTATGATCAACTGCTTAGTCACGTTGAAGAAACAAACCAGCTTCTTCTAGAAGATAGAAATAAAGTACCAGCGGAACCATTCTTTTCTAAAGAAACCACAGAGCAATTGCAGGCGTCTTTGAAAGAACGTAGTTCAGATCGCTCATCTGCTGCAGCGCAACCCGCTGATTATGTATCAGGTGAATCTGGTTTATTTGCTGGTCAAAATAAAGTTTCAGAACATTCTAAAGCATCTTGATGAACTTTTTTTAGACCCCATAGTCTTTAGATATAACAGCTTTGTTGTTTTATCTTAATAAACCGAAAAGGGCTGCTGTAAAGTAGCCCTTTTTGTTTTGCTTTATCTTAAGTGGAGTTACCCCTGACTATGAAAATGAAATTATCACTTATCAGCGCAGCTATTTTATCTACAAGCTTGTTAATGAGCCCAGTAGCGTCTTATGCAAAAATGCCAATTGCAGTAAATGGTCAACAACTACCAACTCTTGCCCCCATGCTAGAGAAAATATCTCCAGGTGTTGTAAGTATCCAAGTTTCAGGCTCAAAAGAAGTACGCCGCCGTGCAGATCCGCTTGAATACTTTTTTGGACAGCAACAGCCTCGCAGTCAAAAGCGTCAATTTAGTGGATTAGGCTCTGGGGTGATTATTGATGCTGATGAGGGTTATGTAGTCACTAATAATCACGTAATCCAAGATGCCGAAAAAATGGTAGTAACCCTCGAAGATGGCCGTGAATTTGAAGCAACTAAAATTGGTACTGATACAGAATCAGACATCGCTCTTTTACAAATAGACGCTGATGACTTAACTGAAATAAAACTCGCAAATTCAGACAGTTTACGAGTGGGCGACTTTGCTGTTGCTATTGGTAACCCATTTGGACTTAGCCACACAGTTACATCTGGTATTGTTAGTGCTCTTGGTCGTAGTGGTTTAAATATTGAGGGCTACGAAGATTTCATTCAAACCGATGCTGCTATTAACCAAGGCAACTCTGGTGGTGCATTAGTTAACTTAAACGGTGAATTGATTGGTATTAACACTGCGATTTTAGGTGCTTCTGGCGGTAACGTGGGTATTGGTTTTGCCATTCCATCAAACATGATGAAAAACTTAGTTGATCAAATTGTTGAACACGGTGAAGTACGCCGAGGTTCGCTGGGTATTTCTGGCCGCCCACTTGATGCAGGCCTTGCTAAAGCGCAGCAACTTGACGTTAAACAAGGTGCTTATGTAATGCAAGTAATGGACGACACTGCTGCAAGTAAAGCAGGTATAAAAGCAGGTGACGTAATTGTTAGCATTAATGGCGGTGATATTAGTGGTTTCCATGAACTACGCAGCAAAATTGCTACGCTAGGTGAAGGCCGCGAAATAAAACTTGGTATTTACCGCGATGGTAAAATTAAAACGGTAAAAGTAACTCTTGATGGTGCATCAGGTGTTACAGCGACTGGCGAAGAGCTGCATCCTGCGTTCCAAGGCGCGACACTTGAAAACGTGCAAAAAAATAGTAATAAAGGTGTTGAGGTTACGTCTGTAGACCCTCGCTCACCTTCTGCCCGTGTTGGCCTTGAAGAAGGTGATATTATTATGCAAGTGAATCGCCAAAGAGTAGAGACTATCCGTGATATGAATAAGATTATCGAAAACACTAAAGGTAATATCGTACTTGGCGTGCAACGTGGTCGTGAGTCTATATTTATTTTAATTCAGTAATAAATAGCACTATTAATGTAATAAAAATAACAGTGGCACTTGCCGCTGTTATTTTTTTTATGTCATCATAAAGAGATTGCTCACTTACATAATAAGAAAACTGTGCTGAAATTAATAAAATTTATTCTTCCCCCTTTATTTGCAGGTCTAAGTATTGCTTTTTTAGTGGTTTTTTTCAGCCCTAATATGCGAGCCGCCTTACTTCCTAATGTTCCCCTTCCAAGCGCGATGAGTGCGAGTCACCTAAGTTTTTCTGATGCAGTTAAACGAGCAGCTCCTTCTGTAGTTACTATTTTTTCAGAAAGCATTTCCAAAGAACCTCGTTATAAAAGAAAAAACACGGTACAAGAGCTAGGCTCTGGCGTCATTATGTCGCAAGACGGTTATATTCTTACTAACTATCATGTTGTTAATAATGCAGACCAAATTATGGTTATCTTAACCGATGGCCGACGCTTTTTTGATGTGCAACTCATTGGTTTTGATACTATTACTGATTTAGCCTTACTTAAAATCAATGCAGATCACCTCCCAGTGATTCCCGTAAACGATAGCTATGTATCAAATGTAGGCGATGTTGTACTTGCTATAGGCAACCCGCTTAACTTAGGGCAAACAATCACTCAAGGCATTATTAGTGCAACGGGTAAGCAAAAAATTACAGATAGCCCTTACAATAACTTATTGCAAATGGATGCAGCTATTAACGTGGGCAACTCCGGCGGCGCATTAGTTAACTCCAATGGTGATTTAGTCGGCATTACTTCTGCACAATTTAAAACGCGTGAGAACTTGAATATTCAAGGAATATTTTTCGCGGTTCCTTACTCACTTGCTAAAAAAGTGATGGGTAAACTCATTCGTCACGGTCGGGTTGTGCGCGGCTATTTAGGCTTTGAAGGCACAGCAGTAGATAGTACGGGTAAAGAAGTAAACGACAGCCTAACGCCGGTTACCGGCATGCGTATTACTAATTTAGACCCTTTGGGGCCAGCATGGCAAGCAGGCATTGAAGAGCAAGATATCGTCATTAAAATTGCAGGGCTTTCGGTAGCAAACCCACAAAAAGTGCTTGAAAAAATAGGTAATACGGAGCCCGGTAAAGAAATAGAATTTGAGCTATACAGAGATGGCAAAATAGAAAAAATCATGGTGGTGGTAGCTGAGCTTGAAACAAAGCTTTAAAAAAGAGTAATACCAATCGTCAATAAAAAGGTCGGATAGCAATTTGCGTATCCGACCTTTTTTAAATAGCTTAACTAGTTATCTACTTAGCTACTTCTACGTTTAATGTTTGCACCCAACGCACTTAGCTTATCTTCAATGCGCTGATAGCCTCTATCAACGTGATAAATACGGTCAACAACCGTTTCACCCTGTGCCACTATACCCGTTAAAATTAAGCTAGCTGAAGCGCGTAAATCGGTTGCCATCACTTGCGCACCCGTTAAGCTTTCAGTCTCACCACAAATTGCGGTATGCCCTTCTAAACGAATATTAGCGCCCATACGCTGCAACTCTGGTACATGCATAAAACGGTTTTCAAAAATCGTTTCTGTGATCGTTGCACTACCATTTGCTACTACATTCAATGCTGTAAACTGAGCTTGCATATCCGTAGGAAAACCTGGGTGTGGAGCTGTTTTAATATTCACGGCTTTAAGTTCTCGGCCGCGCATATCAAGATAAATACTATCGTTATGTACTTCTAGGTGCGCATTCGTAGCACGTAGCTTTTCAATCACAGGCTCAAGAGAATGAAAGTCTGTATTTTTACAAAGTACTTCACCGCCAGCCATTGCTGCTGCGACTAAAAACGTCCCAGTTTCAATTCGGTCAGGTAAAATACTGTGTTCACAGCCAGCTAAACGCTCAACGCCTTCAACTTCAATGCGGCTAGTACCTGCACCTGTGATTTTAGCGCCCATAGCAATTAGGCAGTTAGCTAAATCAATTATTTCAGGCTCGCGTGCCGCATTATCAAGTATGGTTTTACCATCAGCGAGGGCCGCTGCCATTAATAGGTTTTCGGTAGCGCCTACACTTACCATTTCCATAAAAATTTCAGCGCCTTTTAAGCGACCATTAACCTTGGCATTAATATAACCATTTTCAACGTTTATTTGTGCGCCCATGCGCTCCAAACCTTGAATATGGATATCAACAGGGCGAGCACCAATAGCGCACCCACCAGGTAAAGACACTTGAGCCTCACCAAAACGTGCAACTAGAGGGCCTAATGCAAGCACAGAGGCGCGCATTTGCTTTACTAAGTCGTAAGGCGCTAATGTTTTATTAACCGTTGCACCGTCAATTACTAGCGTATCGCCCTGCCAATTAACATCTGCACCTAAAGTTTTTAATAAGGCTTCAGTGGTCACTATGTCGCGAAGACGCGGTACATTAGTAAATATACTTTTACCATCAGCTAATAGTGAAGCAAATAAGATAGGAAGTGCGGCATTTTTAGCGCCCGAAATAGTCACTTCACCAGCAAGTGAAGTGCCACCTTGAATTACAAATTGATCCATTAGGAGGCCCTAGTTATTGCGGTAAAATGAATTTTTGTTCACGCTTCCACTCTACAGGAGTAAATGCACGAATAGATACTGCGTGAATTGTCCCATCTGAAATTGTATTCATTAATGGACCATAAACTAGCTGCTGCTTTTTAACTCGGCTTAAACCGTCAAAGCATTCGCCTACTGCAACAACTTCATAATGACTACCATTGGCTTTTACATGTACTTCAGCTAATTGAAGTTCTTCGCGTAATAATGTTTCGACTTGGCTAGTTTCCATAACTCTCACTCAAATAGGGTTGTAACCTGACCCAATTGCATTAAATTTTGCAATTGCTCAGGTAGGTTTTGCAATTCAAGGCGAATGCCTTGCTGCTTTAATTCTGCAAAAGAGTGAATTAACCAAGCTAAGCCAGCTGTGTCAACCCTTGATACTCCACTTAGGTCGAAATAGATGATTTTATGCTTAGTTAATAACTTATTGTTCAGAAGCTGTTCATCGCCAATTGAATTTCGAGTAAGCTCACCGCTTACTCCAAAATGTTGTCCATCAACTTGGCTTATTGCCAATTTAGTCATTCGAGTTACTGCCTCTAAACTGAACTGGTAGCTGACTCTTTTGCTCTAAAAGGTTACTTACATTATCAATACCTTGCTGACGCAAAATACCTTGCAGCTCGCTTTGCTTTGCATCCAGTAAACTAATACCTTCGGCAATCATATCGTACGCGCGCCATTCACCGTCGCGGTCTTCGCGTACTTTAAAATCGATTCTGATATCAGGTTTACCGTCTTCAATAATTTTAGTCTTAACAACAACGACGTCTTTACCTTTAAACGCTTGCTCTGCACCAAACTCAACTTTCTGATTTGTGTATTGAGTAAATACACCTGCATAAGTAGCAACTAAGTACTCTCTAAATACACCAATAAAGCGTTGAATTTCTTTAATTGCTTTGGCCTTTTCAGCCTCGTCGGTAATTGCACGAACTTTAGATACTTCACTGCCAAGTACACGAAGTGCTGCATATTTATAGTCGATATAAGGCATTAATTCTTCTTCGACTATTACGCGAAGGTATTCCTGATCTTTAACAATTAATGGCTGATCTTTTTTAATGCGCGCAAATGTATTATCGGCAACTTGGCGTACCATTTTATTAGGATCGACTAATTTCACATCTGCTGCACTTACGCTTTGAGTTAGCGTCATTGTGCCAATTGCTACAATAGCTAAAAACTTTTTCAACATAATAATTACTCACTACCTTGGTTGAATAAAAACTGCCCGATTAATTCTTCAAGTACAATGGCAGACTTAGTATCAGTGATTGAATCGCCATCACCTAGTGCTTTACTTTCCACACCAAATAAATCGTCAATTGCTTCATCTTGCTTGTTTTCTGTCACTGTTTCGCCTAAACAACGTTGCTTAGCAGAATCTGGAGAAATTACAGGGTGAATACCTAAGTACTGCTCACCTAAAATACCCGACGTTAAAATAGAGATTGAGCTTGTGTCTGAAAAACGACATAAGTACTGTGCGTCAATGGTCATATTAACGACTGGTAAAAACTCTTGTGGGTGAACATAAATTGATTCAACACGGCCAATTACAACACCACCTACTTTTACTGGCGCACGCGCTTTTAACGAGCCGATGTTTTCAAACTTGGCATTAAGCGTATATGTTTCGCCAGAGCCACTAATACCTGAATTGGCAACTTTAAGTGCAAGCATCGCAAAAGCTAAAATGCCAAGTGCTACAAAAAAACCAACTAAAATTTCTAATTTCCGTGAATTCATTATCTATACCCTATTAGCTGGTAAACATTACCGCTGTCAAAATAAAGTCAAAACCTAAAACTGCTAATGACGAATGAACAACCGTTTCGGTGGTTGCTTTGCTGATCCCTTCTGAGGTCGGCACACAGTCATATCCTTTATAAAGCGCAATCCAGGTCACCACTATGGCAAATACAAAGCTTTTAATAATACCGTTTAGTATGTCTTGCTGAAACGACACTTGCGATTGCATGATTGACCAAAAACTACCTGTATCAACCCCCAGCCAATCTACCCCCACTAAATGAGCGCCTATAATTGCTACAGCTGAAAATATCAATGCAAGCAATGGCATGCTTATAAAACCCGCCCAAAAGCGCGGTGCAATAATACGTTTTAGCGGATCGATTGCCATCATCTCAAGTGATGAAAGTTGCTCTGTTGCTTTCATTAAGCCAATTTCAGCTGTCAAAGCGCTACCTGCGCGTCCTGCAAATAATAATGCAGTAACAACCGGGCCTAGTTCTCGCAATAAGCTCAGTGCCACTAACGGCCCTAAACTATCCTCAGCGCCATAACCAACCAATACGGTGTAACCTTGTAAAGCCAACACCATACCGATAAACAAACCCGACACCATAATAATGAGTAACGATTGCGAACCAACCATATAGAGCTGGCGAACAAGTAACGGTGTGCCTTTTTTAAAATTAGGAACATGCGCTAATGCACTAAACAGCATATAAGCAGAACGACCAAGGGCCGCAAAGCGTCCTAGCGTTTTATGTCCTAGCTTTTGAAATAAATCCAACATTATGCTTTTTCTCCAAGTAGTTCGTCTGCATAAGCCTGAGCCGGAAAATGAAATGGTACAGGACCATCCGACAAGCCTTTTAAAAACTGTTGAACTAAAGGAGATTCATGATTACGCATTTCATCTGGAGTACCAGAACCAATTACCCCTTGATCGGCGATAATTATAACGTGTTCGGCAATACTCATTACCTCTGTTACATCGTGCGTCACGATTAAAGACGATAAACCTAATACTTCGTTGAGCGACTTAATTAGCTTAACCAATACGCCCATCGAAATAGGATCTTGCCCTGCAAATGGTTCATCGTACATGATTAGCTCTGGATCAAGTGCTATAGCGCGTGCAAGTGCAGCACGCCTTGCCATACCGCCGGATAACTCAGATGGCATTAAATCTTTAGCGCCACGTAGTCCAACCGCTTGCAGTTTCATTAACACAACTAATCGAATCAGGTCTTCACTTAGCTTTGTGTGCTCTCTTATAGGAAACGCGATATTGTCAAATACCGACATATCAGTAAACAACGCACCACTTTGAAAAAGCATACTCATTTTAGTACGTGCTTCGTATAACTCTTTACGAGACATTTTAGGAATGCTGCCACCTTCAAATAAAATATCACCTGAATCTGGTTTAAGCTGACCACCAATTAAACGCAACATAGTGGTTTTGCCAATTCCGCTTGGCCCCATAATCGCAGTAATTTTACCTTTAGGAACGCTAAAACTCATATTTTTATATATGGTTCTATTGCCTCTCGAAAAGCTAACATCCTTGACTTCTACTATTGATTGCGACAAGTCGCTCTCCATAAAAATGTTCACTAGTGCCCCTATTTTAAAGCTTTTTTGTCAAAGATGGAAAAAACAATTCGTAAGATTTTGTAATACACCCATGAAAAGGATTATAAGACTCGCTCAAAACAGCTTAACCCCGGCTTAAATTTTTAAATTAGCTGTTTAAAAGCAACATTGTTACCTAGTTGACCTTACTCTTTTATTTATACTTTCATCTTGGCTTTTGTTACTATTCGCGCCATCCGTATTTTGTATAACTGGCTTAACACAATGGTTACCTCGTTTGTTATTTTAATTCTTGGTTTTGCAGCTCTTGTTTGGAGTGCCGATAGGTTTGTTTATGGGGCTGCGGCTCTTGCTAAAAACTTTGGTGTACCTACACTTATTGTTGGTTTGACCGTTGTAGCCATGGGCTCTTCAGCCCCTGAAATGATGGTTTCAGCCTCTGCCGCTTTAGCTAACAAAACCGACACAGCCGTTGGCAATGCTGTTGGCTCTAATATTACAAACATTTTACTTGTGTTAGGTATCACTGCTCTATTTCGCCCTCTTTCAGTTTCATCTAGTACGTTAAAACGTGAAATGCCATTAGTGATGCTCGTATCTTTAGCTACTTGGTATGTGTTCTCAGATAACTACTTTTCATTTAGTGAAGGTGTTGCGCTTTTAGTTGGCTTTATCGTATTCATCGGTGGGTTAATCATTGTATCTATGCGTGCAAAAAACCAAGATGACCCATTTGTCTCAGAAGCCTGCGACGATGTACCAAACGACGTACCTACTAAAAAAGCGGTATTTTGGTTAATTGTTGGCATGATACTCCTGCCGGTTAGTTCTCATTTTTTAATCGGCTCAGCTGTTGATATTGCTAAATACTTCGGCTTAAGCGACTTAGTCATTGGTTTAACAATTATTGCCATTGGTACTAGCTTACCGGAACTTGCCGCCTCGGTTGCAGGTGTACTTAAAAATGAAGATGATTTAGCACTAGGTAATATTGTTGGATCAAACATATTTAATATTTTAGCTGTATTACCTCTAGCAGGTATTATTAATCCTTCAGCAATTGATCCATCGTTAGTAAGCCGAGATATATTAATTATGATTGGTGCAACACTTGCTCTTATTATTATGTCATTGAACTTTAGAGGCACCCAGCGTATCAATAGGGTAGAAGGCGGCTTATTGCTAATAGCGTTTTTGGGTTACCAAGGGTATATTTTTAGTCAAGTAGGGTAAATGATGGCAACGCTAAACTTTATTGAACAAGGCCTTCGCGTTTTAGATGTTGAGCGCCAAGCACTTAGTGATATTGCACAATATGTAGATGAAAATTTTCATAACGCGTGCCAATTAATGTACGACTGTGAAGGCCGTATTATTGTTATTGGCATGGGAAAATCAGGCCATATTGGCAATAAAATAGCGGCAACCCTTGCAAGCACTGGCAGCCCTGCGTTTTTTGTTCACCCTGGTGAAGCAAGTCATGGTGATTTAGGTATGATCACTAAAAATGACGTGGTTATGCTTATTTCTAATTCAGGGGAAACCAGCGAAGTTTTAAATATCATTCCGGTTTTAAAACGACTTGGTGCCAAAATGATAGCGATGACTGGCAATACACAATCAACCATGGCAACCCTTGCTAATGTACATGTATGCATTAAAGTAGAAAAAGAAGCTTGTTCATTGGGTCTAGCCCCTACATCAAGTACCACTGCAACGCTTGCGATGGGCGATGCCATGGCAGTTGCATTATTAGAAGCTCGCGGCTTTACAGCTGATGACTTCGCGCTATCTCACCCAGGTGGTAGTTTAGGCAAGCGCTTATTACTTACTTTAAAAGATGTTATGCACAGCGGCGCAAATACACCTATTATTGATGTTTCACAAACAGTTAAAGATGCTCTAATAGAAATGTCAGCTAAAGGATTAGGTATGTCAGCCATTGTTGATGAAAATCAGCAACTCGTAGGGTTATTTACCGATGGTGACTTACGTCGCATTTTAGAACAAAGAATTGATATTCATACAACACAAATAGATGTTGTTATGACTAAGTCATGCACTACAGCTACGCAAGATATTTTAGCCGCTGAAGCGCTCAATATTATGGAACGTAAACGTATAAATGGCCTAATCGTCGTCAATGAGAAAAACCAACCTATTGGCGCATTAAATATGCAAGACCTATTAAAAGCAGGAGTGTTATAAATGCAATTTGAAGAACTCTATCAACCGCTGAGCGATGATGCAAAAGCACGCGCTAAAAAAGTAAAACTACTTATATGCGATATTGATGGTGTATTTTCTGATGGCCGTATTTACCTTGGCAATCAAGGTGAAGAGCTAAAAGCATTTAATACAAAAGATGGTTTTGGCATTAAAGCACTTATAAACAGTGGCTTTGAAGTAGCTGTTATTACTGGTCGTCATTCACAGATAGTACAACAACGTATGAGCAGCTTAACCGTACAGCATATTTATCAAGGCCAAGAAAATAAGCTCATTGCCTATCAAGAATTAAAAGATAAACTCAACCTTAGCGATGAACAAATTGCTTATATTGGTGATGACGGTCCTGACATGCCTGTTATGGAGTTAGTAGGCTTTGCCGTTGCAGTAAATGATGCCCACCCTCTTATTAAGCGTTTGTCACATTATGTAACGCAAATGCCTGGTGGTTTTGGCGCTGTGAGAGAACTCACCGATTTGCTCATGCTTGAAAATGGTAAAGCATTGACTACACAAGGCACTAGTTCATGAATGCAGCGCGCATAATATTAAGCGTTTTATTCATTAGCTGTATGGTTTGGCTTTGGTACCCTTATTTTACACAAACAAATATTGTGCCTCAGGCTGAGCCTGAAGTTGTTGCTAAGCCTGATTACATAGCTATTGAGCTCAAACAGACAGCCTATGATGAGCAAGGTAAAATTAGCCACAAAGTCACTGCGGCTAAAATGGAGCTATACCAGCAATTAGGTTTCACGTTTTTTGAAAAACCCATTTTTACTTTATATAACGAGCAACAAACGTGGCAAATAAATGCAGACGAAGCAACATTATATGAAGATAAACAATTAATTTTAGAAGGTAATGTGGTTGCCAAAAATTTAACCGATAACGCCATGATAGACAAAATCAATGCTGATAATATTCAGGTTGATATAAAGTTATTAACAATGCGTTCGGAGCAACCCGTCATTATCACTGGACCCAATTTAAAAATCACCGGTAAAGGCCTAGAAGCCGACTTGAAAACCGAAGTGATAAAACTAATTAACCATACGCGAACCATATATTATGACCAATAAAATATTAAAATCACTTATAATTCCTACACTTATACTAGCGTTTAATAGTAGTGCTGCAGAGCAAAACACGCAACCTGCTGCCAATCAAATTTCAATAAGTGCCGACAAGCAAGAAGGTCAATTGAAAGCTAATGTGGGTATTTTTGAGAAAAACGTTGAGATTATTCACGGTAATCGCCGCATTACAGCCGATCGCCTCGAAGTACACAAACGTGATGAACTTGGTGATAATAAACAATTATTAATTGCCACAGGTAGCCCTGCGCACTTTGAAGAAAAGCAATCAGACGGCACGACTATGAGCGCCAGTGCTGACGAAGTACGTTATGATGTATCTAAGCGTTTTTTAACGCTTGTTGGTAATGCACAAGTATCGCAAGCCGGACAAAAAATAAATGCTAAAAGCATTACCTACGACATAGAGCAGCAGCTCATCAGTGCCGAAAAAGATGAAAACTCAACTGACCGCGTTCACACAATTTTAGTACCGATCGAAACTAAAAAAAGTAAAAAAGGCGATAAAGGTCAACCATGAGCACATTAAAAGCAGAACTATTAGCAAAAAGCTATAAAGGTCGTGAAGTTGTAAAAAACGTCGGCCTTGAAGTACAAGCTGGCAGTATAGTTGGCTTACTTGGCCCTAACGGTGCTGGTAAAACAACGACTTTTTATATGATTGTAGGGCTTGTTCCTAGCGACAAAGGTAAAATATCTATTGATGATAACGATATTACTCTTTTACCTATGCATAGTCGTGCTAGATTAGGCATAGGCTACTTACCACAAGAGTCATCGATTTTTAGAAAGCTGACTGTTTATCAAAACTTAATGGCCATTTTAGAAACGCGCAAAGAACTAAATAAACAAGCCAGAGAAGACACGCTCAATAACTTATTAGATGAATTTAGCATACAACACATTCGTGATAGCCAAGGTATGGCATTATCGGGGGGAGAACGTCGTCGTGTAGAAATAGCACGAGCGCTGGCAGCAGATCCTAAATTTATATTACTGGATGAACCGTTTGCCGGTGTTGACCCTATTTCGGTATTAGATATAAAGAAAATAATAGAACATCTTAAAAATCGTGGGATTGGTGTATTAATTACCGACCATAACGTAAGAGAGACCCTTGATGTTTGTGAAAAAGCCTACATTGTTTCTCATGGGGAGCTGATTGCATCAGGTACTCCAGAACACGTATTAAATGATAAAACAGTACGCGATGTTTACTTAGGCGAGCAATTTAGGCTGTAACATTTACGCCATGTCTTTAAGCATCTGCTAGTATTAATTATAACAACATAAAAGGATTGTTAGAGATACATGAGGCAATCACTACAGCTGCGCATGGGCCAGCAACTTACAATGACTCCACAGTTGCAACAAGCTATTCGTTTGTTGCAACTCAGTACATTGGATCTCCAGCAAGAAATACAAGAAGCTCTCGACAGTAATCCACTATTAGAGGTTGAAGAGGCAGACTATTCCGAAGACGCTGCTGGTAAAAACGAGCAAAAAGCTGATACCGATGACATAACTGTTAGCGCATCTGCTGATGATGCTCCGAGCGAATACGAACAAGATACTGGTGAAGCACTTGCAAAAGACACGCTAAGTGACGACATGGCTATGGATGTCAGTTGGGATGAGTACATGAGTGCCGCTCCTGCAGCCTCATCAGGTCCAATGCCTGAAGACGAATCAATATACCAAGGCGCCTCTACTGAAACGCTGCATGAGTATTTAATGTGGCAATTACAACTAACGCCATTTAGCCCTACAGACGAAGCTATTGCTATTGCTATTGTAGAAGCTGTCGATGATTCAGGTATTTTAACACTAAGCTGCGAAGAGATTTTAGAAAGCTTTAATCAAGAAAACGAAGATGATAACGAAGTCGAACTTGATGAAATTGAAGCGGTATTAAAACGCATCCAACTGTTTGATCCTGTTGGTATTGCTGCACGTAGTTTACAAGAGTGTTTGTGTATTCAGCTTAATCAATTTGATAAAGAAACACCTTATATTAATGAAACGAAAATGATTTTAACCGAGCATATTGATCTATTAGCAGCTCGCGACTATCGTACATTAATGAAAAAAACTAAGCTCAAAGAAGAAGAGCTTAAAGAAGTAATGACACTAATACATACTCTCAACCCAAAACCTGCAGATACTATTGTAAGGGAAGAATCTGAGTATGTTATTCCTGATGTGTCAGTTAAAAAAATTAAAGGCCGCTGGGTTGTCGAATTAAACCCAGATAGCATGCCTAAAATTCGTGTTAATAGCCAATACGCAGCAATGTCTCGCACTGTAAAATCAAGTGGCGACAGCCAGTTTATTCGCTCACATTTACAAGAAGCTAAATGGTTTATTAAAAGCTTAGAAAGTAGAAACGACACGCTATTAAAAGTTACTAATTGTATTGTTAAGCAACAACAAGGCTTTTTTGAACATGGCCCTGAAGCCATGAAACCAATGGTTTTAAATGATGTTGCTGAAATGGTAGAAATGCACGAATCGACAATTTCTCGCGTAACTACTCAAAAGTACATGCATACACCCCGTGGTATATTTGAGCTTAAATATTTTTTCTCAAGCCATGTAAGTACTGAAAACGGTGGTGAATGTTCATCTACAGCAATACGTGCGCTTATCCGAAAATTAATCGCAGCAGAAAACTCAGCAAAACCATTGAGTGATAGCAAAATAGCGGATATATTGGCTGAGCAAGGAATTAAAGTAGCGAGACGTACAATCGCAAAATACCGCGAATCTCTTGCTATTCCACCGTCAAATCAGCGTAAAAGTCTGATTTAAGACGCTAAACTAAGAGGGTAATGCTTATGCAACTAAACTTAACTGGTCGTCACGTAGAATTAACCGATTCACTAAGAGACTATATTAATACTAAATTTGCGAAGCTTGAAAGACACTCTGATCATATTAATAATGTTCATGTCATTCTCGATGTAGAAAAATTAAATCAAAAAGCAGAAGCCACAATACACGTAAGCGGTGCTGAGCTATTTGCCTCTACAGAACATCAAGATATGTATGCCGCTATTGACTCGTTGATCGACAAGCTCGATCGCCAAGTAATCAAACACAAAGAGAAGCTTGCTCGACACTAATATGATGAAATTAAGTTCACTTATATGCCAGGACTGCAGCAAAGCTGCGGTCCTTTTTAATAGCAAAAAAAGAATTTTAGAGTTCATTAGCGAACTTGCTCACGACAAACTTCCGTATTTACCGCAACAAGATATTCTTAATGCTTTAATGAGCAGAGAGAAATTAGGTAGTACAGGTATAGGACGTGGCATTGCTATTCCTCATGGAAGAATGAGCGGTGCAGAAGAGCCTTTGGCTTTAGTGCTCGTTAGCGAAACTCCAATAAACTTTGATGCAATCGATAATCGCCCTGTTGATATTTTTGTCGCACTCATCGTACCAGATGGCGATAACCAGCAGCACTTAAAGACTCTAGCAACCATTGCTGATAAACTAAACAACAAAGATTTTTGTAAACAGTTACGCAGTGCAAAATCTGATACTGAGCTTTACCAAGTTATTGTCGATCAATCATAGTTTTATAAAGGGTGTTAAATGGAGTTAATTATCATAAGCGGCCGTTCTGGTTCTGGAAAGTCGGTTGCTTTGCGCGTTGTAGAAGATTTAGGTTATTATTGCGTAGATAATATTCCAGTAAACCTACTACCTTCATTAGTTCGCAGTGTGTCTGATAGCTACGATAAAATTGCTGTTAGCATAGATGTGCGCAACATACCTAAAGAACAAGATGAATTTAACGATATTCTTGAATACTTACCAGGCTTTGCAAACCCTACGTTATTTTATTTAGATAGTGACGATCAGACATTGATCAAACGCTTTTCTGAAACACGCAGATTACACCCACTATCAATAGACTCGTTGCCTCTTGATTTAGCCATCAAAAAAGAAAAAGAATTACTTGATGTATTAACCACTCGCGCCGACTTTATGATAGATACGACTGATTTAAGTGTTCATCAACTCGCTGAATCTATTCGTGAAAAGATTTTAGGTAAAAAAGATAAGCAACTGATTGTCACATTTGAATCATTTGGTTTTAAACACGGTATACCAAAAGAAGCAGACTACGTATTTGATGCACGCTTTTTACCAAATCCACACTGGGAACCAGAGTTGAAGCCTTTAAATGGGTTAGATCAACCGGTTAAAGACTATTTAGCTAATCACAGCATAGTGCAAAAATTCACATGGCAAATTCAAACATTTGTACAAACGTGGTTACCGCATTTAGAACGAAATAACCGCAGTTATTTAACCATTGCTATTGGCTGTACAGGTGGGCAACATCGCTCTGTGTATTTAGCGCAAACTATCGGTGAAAGTTTTGCAATGACACATCCCAATGTAAAAATTCGCCATCGCGAACAAGAAAAATAATATAGCTGAATAATCACCTGTTCAGCTTAGGTAGAGTAAGTTATGCATTGTGAAGATACCTTTTTAATAAAAAACAAATTAGGCTTACACGCCAGAGCAGCTACTGTGCTTGCGCAATTAGCAGTACAATTTGATGCTACAATCACATTATTCCAAGATGACAAAGAAGCAGCAGGCGATAGCGTACTTGCATTAATGTTACTTGAAAGTAGCCAAGGAAAAGAAGTTAAAGTTGTTTGTAAAGGCCCTGATTCTGAGCAAGCTTTACACGCTGTTGGAGAATTAATAGCACAACGCTTTAATGAACAAGAATAATCTGTTTTATAAAAACAATATTCGCATTACTAGTGCTTCAATTAAAACAGATATATAAAATAAATAGGTTAGTAACGCCAGTTAACTCACCTCCCCCCATAAAGTAATATAACAATTTATAAAGGACGCCAATGCCAGAAGCTTTTGAACAAGATTATCCACTACAGCAACTAAAGCAGGTGACGAAGTCACTCAATAGTGGTCAATTTGTTCAAGTTAGGCGCATGCTCGCAAAAACGGCTCCTTGTGATACCGCATTATTATTAGAATCATCACCGCATAAAATTCGCCGACTGCTTTGGCAATTGGTCGATCCTGATGTGCAGGGTGATGTTCTTGAAGAATTATCTGAAGATGTTCGTTTAGGCATTATTGCCCAAATGGAACCTAAGCACATTGCCGCCGCAACTGAAGACATGGGCCACGATGACTTAGGTGAAGTATTACGTAGCCTGCCAGATACCGTCTATAAAGACGTTGTTAGCGCGATGGACATTCAAGACCGTGAACGTGCCACGCAAGCACTGTCATATCAAGAGCGTTCAGCAGGTGCGCTAATGAACACCGATACGGTGACCATTCGCCCTGATGTAACACTCGATGTTGTACTTCGTTATATTAGACTGCGTGGTGAGTTACCAGAGGGTACAGATGATTTATATGTTGTTGATAAACATAACTGCTTTATAGGCGCTTTATCGCTGAGTACATTATTAACTAATCCGCCAGAAAAAATTGTCCGCGATTTAATGGATGAAGATTGTGAGTCTATCCCAATCTCAATGGATGAAAGTGAAGTAGCGCAATTATTTGAGCGTCATAATTGGATATCGGCCCCAGTGGTGGACGATAACGACCAACTCCTCGGTCGTGTTACTATCGATGACATCGTTGATGTAATCCGAGAAGATGCCGAGCATAGCTTATTAAGCCTAGCCGGTCTTGATGATGAAGAGGATACATTCGCGCCAGTACTAAAAAGCTCTAAAAAACGCTCAGTTTGGCTAGGAGTTAACTTACTAACCGCACTTGCAGCTGCTTTTGTAGCTAGCTTTTTTGAAGGCACTTTAGATGTGCTCCCTATTTTGGCTGTGCTTAACGGTATTGTCCCTTCTATGGGTGGTGTTGCTGGTAGCCAATCATTAACGCTTGTTATCCGTGGTATTGCAGTAGGTCATATAAACCAAACAAACCAACGTTTCTTGATGATGAAAGAACTGGCCATTGGCGCGCTAAACGGTATTTTGTGGTCACTATTAATTGCGGGTGTTATTGCGCTATGGCAGTGGGACTTTATGCTTGGTGGCGTACTCGCCTTCGCTATGTTTATGAACTTAGTGGTGGCAGGTGTTGCTGGTGCAAGTATTCCAATAATTCTTAAAAGAATGAATATAGACCCTGCTCTTGCAGGGAGTGTGGTGCTAACCACGGTGACTGATATTGTTGGTATATTCGCCTTTTTAGGTACTGCTACATGGTTGCTGATATAAATTAAACGCTTTAAATGTAAAAAACTA
Organism: Pseudoalteromonas sp. SG43-3; assembly: GCF_014164385.1. Lineage (NCBI taxonomy): Bacteria > Pseudomonadati > Pseudomonadota > Gammaproteobacteria > Alteromonadales > Pseudoalteromonadaceae > Pseudoalteromonas > Pseudoalteromonas sp. SG43-3. The sequence continues at coordinate 66,170 of NZ_JACJFC010000001.1, read as the reverse complement.
CAGCAAAAATACTTAGGGTAAATCAGTAGCTATGGCAACGGATACCAAACATAAAAATGACATACCTAAAAAAACGCTAAAACAAAAAAGCGTATCCATATTAAAAAGTGTACTGGTATATGGCTCTATATTTTTCGTCATTTATACCGCCGTCAATTGGTGGCGGCAACCTGTCATGCCAGCAAATCCTCAATTACAATTAATCGACTATAAAGGGCAAAACATTAATTTAGCAGCAATGAGCCAAGATAAACCCACGCTTGTGTATTTTTGGGGAACTTGGTGTCCTATTTGTAGTATTACCTCCCCTGCCATAAACGAACTCGCAAACGAGAATAAATACCCTGTTGTGAGCATCGCGATAAAATCAGGCTCTGATCAAGAGCTGCATGATTATTTAAATGAGCAAGGCTACAGCTTCAGTACTGTTAACGATCAACACGGGGAGATATTTTCCGATTGGCAGGGACAAGTCACGCCATCTTATATAATCTTAAAAGATAATAAAATGACGCAAGGACTCACCGGCATTCAGCCGTTATGGTCACTTAAATTGCGTTTGTGGTTATCATCAATGCTTTAAAAAAAAGCTAAACTTAGCACAGGATATCTAAAGAGAGGGAGGCTCTAAAACCTCACTCTTTATCACCTACAATAATATAGATAATAAAGAGCAAAGCTGACTTAATTTACGTATACAAAAGCTAAAAAACGCGTACCGCAATTAGCCTTATCTATTAGCGAATAAAATTACTAACGTGTGCTTTGACGATTACCGCCCACTTTTGGCTTAGTGTTTGCCTTTTTAAATTGGCTAAAACCAGTATGTCGCGTTAGTGCCGGACGCCCACCTTTTTTACCACCTTTACCTGATTTTTCATCGCGCCCTTCTTCTGGCACTAAACAGTTAGGCCCTTTACCAATTAAATTAGCTTTACCCATTTTACGTAGAGCTTCACGTATCATTGGCCAACCAGCTGCATCGTGGTAGCGTAAAATAGCTTTATGTAATCTACGTTGGCGTGCGCCTTTAGGTACTGGAACAACTTCTGAGTTGTTTTTTATATTACGCAAAGAGTTCATCTCTGTATGGTAAATAGTCGTCGCATTAGCCATAGGTGATGGGTAAAAATTTTGTACCTGATCAAGCTTAAAGTCGTTTGATTTAAGCCATAAAGCCATGTTTACCATGTCTTCATCTTTTGTACCTGGGTGAGCAGATATAAAGTAAGGAATTAAGTACTGTTTTTTACCGGCTTCTTTAGAGTATTTATCAAATAGTTCTTTAAATTGATCATATGCGCCCATACCTGGTTTCATCATTTTTGATAATGGACCATCCTCTGTATGCTCTGGCGCTATTTTTAAGTAACCGCCTACATGATGCGTTACTAATTCTTTAACGTAACGCGGGTCACGTACGGCTAAATCGTAACGCACACCTGAAGCAATCAATACCTTTTTAATACCCTTAACTTCACGTGCTTTTTTATACAAATCTATTGTTGGCGTATGATCTGTATCCATGTGTTTACAAATATCTGGATACACACATGATAAGCGTCTACAGGTACTCTCGGCTTTTTTACTAGTACAACGCAGCTTATACATATTCGCCGTTGGGCCACCTAAATCAGAAATAACACCAGTAAAGCCGGGAACTTTATCTCTAATTTGTTCAATTTCTTCAATAATAGATTCTTGCGAACGACTTTGAATAATGCGCCCTTCATGCTCTGTAATTGAGCAAAACGAACAACCACCAAAACAGCCACGCATAATATTAACTGACGTTTTAATCATATCGTAAGCAGGTATTTTAGCATCACCATAACTTGGGTGAGGAATACGCTGATACGGCAAACCAAATACAGCATCCATTTCATGTGTTTCTAATGGATATGCTGGCGGGTTTACCCAAATAGAGCGATCGCCATGTCGTTGGTAAAGCGCTCTTGCACAACCAGGGTTTGTTTCTTGATGTAAAATTCGCGAGGCATGGGCGTATAAAGGTTTGTTAACACTTACTTGCTCATAAGCAGGTAACTTAACATAGGTTTTTTCCCACGGCTTAGGACGTGCAGGCTGAACCATGATTGGTTTTGCCGCTTCTGCTTTTAAATCAATACCCGCTTGTTTAAATTCTGATTTACTACAGCCAACATCATCCGCGCCATATGGGTTTGGAATAGGGTCGATTTTACCAATTTTATCAATAGCGGTAGAATCACTGCCACGCCAACCAGGTAGAGGCTCTTTTCGAATAACAGCCGTGCCGCGAATATCCTGAATCGTATCCATCGTTTCACCCGCCGCAATACGGTGTGCAACTTCAACTAGCGGGCGCTCTGCGTTACCGTAAATTAAAATATCGGCTTTTGCATCAAATAAAATACTACGACGTACTTTTTCCTGCCAATAGTCGTAATGAGCAATACGGCGAAGGCTGGCTTCAATACCGCCAATAACAATTGGGATACCTTTGTATGCTTCACGGCATTTTTGCGAGTAAATCATCACGGCGCGATCTGGGCGCTTACCGCCAACGTTATTAGGCGTGTAAGCATCATCGTGGCGCATGCGTTTTTCCGCTGTATAGCGGTTGATCATCGAATCCATGTTGCCGGCTGTTACACCAAAAAATAAATTCGGTCTGCCGAGCTCCATAAATGCATCTTTAGAGTCCCATGCAGGTTGGGCAATAATCCCCACTCTAAAGCCTTGCGCTTCAAGTACACGGCCAATTACAGCCATACCAAAACTAGGATGGTCAACATACGCATCGCCACTAATTATTATTATGTCGCAGCTATCCCAGCCAAGTGCATCCATTTCTTCACGTGTAGTTGGTAAAAATGGCGCGGTGCCATAACATTCAGCCCAGTATTTCGGGTATGAAAATAAGGCGCGCTTAGCTTTGAGTGTGCTCATAATTGTGGCCGTAGAATAACAAAAGGCGCGAATTATACCCTACTAAATTCTTTATATATACAAAGTAGTCAAAGCATATCGCGCTTTAAATTCTAAATCGTTCATTAGCTTAAATAATAAGTTAATCTTTTTTAGCGTTTATTTATAAATTCTATCAATTCATGCTCAGGCATGGGTTTAGCATACATAAAACCTTGTACCTCATCACAGCCTAAGTTTTTTAAGAACTGAGCTTGTTCTTGTGTTTCAACGCCTTCAGCAATCGTTTTTAAACCCAACTTAGCACCAAGAGAAATAACTAAGGCAGCAATAGCGCCAGTGTCATCATTTGGCAGATCCTTAATAAATGCACGATCTATTTTCAACCTATCCAAGGGTAAACTTTGTATATAACTAAGCGATGAAAAGCCAGTCCCAAAGTCATCAATAGCAACCTCAATCCCTAACTCTTGAAGCTCTCTAAGTGTATTAATAACAGTTTCGAGTTCATCCATTACTACGCTTTCTGTGACTTCTAACTCTATGTTTTTTGGCTTAACACCATATTTTAATAATGTATTTTTAACGTTTTGAGCATAACCTTTTACTTTAAACTGCGGAACAGACACATTAACCGCAATACAAATTTCGGTACCCATATTTTCTAGGCGCTTTTGTTGTTGGCAAGCTTGCTCTAAAACCCACTGCCCTATATCAACAATCAAGCCCGCATCTTCTGCAAGTGGAACAAATACCGCTGGCGATATATACGACCCATTACCGGTGGGCCACCTAAGTAATGCCTCACACCCAATTAAAGACAAGTCTCCTAATGAAAGTTGAGGTTGATACCATACCTCTAACTTGTTTCGAGCAAAATCATGGCGTAATTGTCTAATAATTCCTATGCGCCAAGCCATTTTATCTTGCATGTCGATATTGTAATAAACGCCTTCTTTATGCTTTGCTTTTTTAGCTTGGTCAAGTGCAATATAAGCAACTTTAAGTGTATCAATCCCGCTACTTTGAAAGTCTTGCTGTTGGCATAAACCCAATCTAAAATCGATAGGCAATGTATGCTCTTCTGCGCAAAATGGAACACCTAACTGCTCATTCAATTTTTTTAAGTCGAGTTCATCACGGCGAATAATAAAACCAAAAACATCAGCACCAATACGAGATAGTAACTTAGCTGTTGGGTAGTTTTCTTTTAACCTTTGCACAATGCCAATTAATACTTTATTGCCGACCTCTTGCCCTAAGCCATTATTAATATCTGCAAAATTAACTATATCAAGTAGTACAAATACATAATCATTCACGTGCGGCTTTTGATAACGCTCTACCCGTTCAATAAAATTGGTACGATTTGAAATACCTGTAAGCACATCTTTATAAGCTGCATCTCTTAACTTTACAAACAGCCTTATATTATCCAGGGCAACACTCACATTTGTTAAGAAGATTTCAGCAAACTGCAATTGTGCTTGCAAAGGAACATGGTCACATTCTATATATAAAGCCGCTTTTCTATGCTTACTTTTTAATACAAATGTTGCACTTGAGTCTGTATGTTGATGCTTTGATAAATCAAAACACAACTCAACTTGTTTAAATACTTTGCTATCAACATTAATTAATTTTTCACCAAAGTAGTCTTCGTAATGCCCACAACCACCTAATACTTGAATAAAGTCATCGCCGTCTAATTTGCTGCACACAAGCCCTCGAGGTGAACACTTTAAAATAATACTCATGTGCTTGATGATTTCTTTGCATAGTTGCTTAATATCAGTAAGCCCTAAAATAGACTTTGATGCAGAAACAATCGTGTTCATTGCATCACTTTGATATTCAAGCTGGCATACCTGCTCGTAAGAGCGAATAGCGGTTATGAGCGATGTTACTAATTTAGAGCGAGTGAGTTCTGTTTTAGTTTTATAATCATTTATATCGTACTCACGTATTACTTTTTCTTCTGGTATATTACCAGCTTGCCCTGTTCTTAAAATAATTCTCACATGTTGATTATTTAATTCGTCACGCACCCTTTTTACAACCTGCAAGCCAGCATCGTCAGTTTCCATAATAACGTCTAAAAAAACAACTGAAATATCGTTATTTTCAGCTAAAATCTCTATTGCTTCAGCTCCCGAATAGGCATCATGAAATCGCAAGCCTGCCCCCAAAAACTCAACCCCAGACAAAGCTAACTTTGTCACAGAGTGGATCTCAGGTTCGTCATCAACAATTAAAATATCCCAAAACTTAGTCGGCTCAATTACTGCATCATCTTCATAGTCTTGTTCAAAAAATAAAAAATCGTTTTGATCTGACGACATTCGCTCTCCTAGGTAGCAATTTATAAATTATTTTTGGTTTATAATCTAATTCATACTATAGTCGATTAATAAAAAGTTGTTGTATTTCAACTCAAAAAACTAATAAAAGGTGTGCTTATTAAACCATTAAAAATATTGATCAAAGGCGTACTGTTATTGCTATTGGTATTAGTACTGGTAGGGCTGATACTTCCCCAAAGTTATAATGTAAATAAAACAATAGAAATCAATGCAAATATTGACGCAGTAAAACCGCTAATTACTGACTTTAATCAATGGCAAAAATGGTCTCCATGGGAAAAAGTAGACCCCAGTATACGTTTTACCTTGGGCGAACCAAGCTCTGGCCTAGGTGCTCATCAGTCTTGGAAAGGAAAATGGGGGTATGGTGAAATGATCATAACTTCGGTGAATCAAAATAAGGTCAGCTTTAATATACTTTTAAATGCTGAGCATATTATTAGGGGGACTTTTAATTTTAGTGAGCAAAACGGTATCGTCACTTTAATATGTAAGATTAACGGACAAACAACCGCCCCTTTAATATCGGGTTACACCGCAATTTTGAGCGAATATGTGCTCCGTAATACAGTTTCAATGGGGTTAAATAACCTTAAAACTGTTGCTCAGCTTAGTCATTCACAAAGGACAATGCACAGTCATGCCAGTCAAGACAGCACAAGCGAGAATTAACCTTGCTAACATTATCGAATCCTTACTTGGTTACCCTATAACAAAAATAGGCAGTAACGGAATACTGCCTACCCCCGAACAAAATTACGATACTAAAGGCCAAGTTAAGCCGCTTTATCATATCAACAGTGAAAACTCTGTTTTAGCTCGTGCCCAAAAGCGCCAAGATTTACTACTAATAAAACAACAACAAAATATAGAGTCAATTTTAGCAATGGCTATGGGGTTTTGCCCCGATGTAGCAAGTACTAAACAACCCGATGCTGACTGGGTAGAGCATTTTATCGCACTGTGCGAAGATACTTCAAATGCGTCAATGCAAACTTTATGGGCCAAAATTTTAACGGGAGAAACACTCAACCCTGGTACGTTTTCAATTAAAAGCCTGCAAACGTTAAAGCATATGACACAGCGAGAAGCTGACTCTTTGCAAAAATGTGTATCGCTCTCAGGCTATAACGAAAAAGACGACAGCCACTTTATTTTACTCGGCTTTTACAAAAAACCGTCATTGTTTGATTTGCTACGAAAAGGCAATAAAGTGTCTCTAAATTTAGGAAAAACAGGTATTAGTTTTCCTGATATTTTAACGCTCATGGATCTTAATTTACTGTATAGAAAAGAAATTGAATCTGCAGTGCTTAAAGCGGGACAAGAACTTACCCTTTCATTTTTATCGCAAAAAGTAACGTTAAAAGCAAAAAGTAGTGATTTGGTATTGAGCTATTATAAATTCACGCAAACAGGTGATGAGTTATCTAAACTCATTAATTTTCCTGTAAATAAAATTTATAAGCAGTTAATTAATAATGCGCTGGAGGGAGAGTTTGATTTAGCGTGGCACGCAATAAAATAATATGCCACGCTTTGTTTAATTAGAAAATACTAATTAAAAGTGAACCTGAATACCCGCAAATGGGCCTGATGCATCAATATCAGTAGTAATATCATCTACATCATCAAGTTCTAATACCATAGAGCGGTAACCTGCTTTAACAGCAACATCTACTGCTAGGTTATCAATAAGTTCCCACGCTACGCCTACTTGGTAATCTTGTACTTTGCTATCGTCAATAGCCAAAAAGCTACCTTCAAAAAATACACTTAAACCAGTAAATGGTAAGCCTGCTTCGGCACGGCCATATGCAAGAGGAACAAAACCAGAGAAGTCTTTTGTTTCGGTAAAGTTAGTACCACCATTTTGAGTAGTACCATTTACAACAATATCACCATCAAACTGCTTAGCATTTAAACCTAAGTCAATTGAGATTAAATCGTTATCAAAAATCTCATAATAAAAAATGTAATCGATGTGTGTTAAATCACTTACAGTATTTACCGTAGAGCCTACAACATAATCAGAGCCATTAAAGCTAAATGTATCTGTAAGTAGCGCAGAACCATTTAACTCAAGCTCGGTATACTTTAATTTAATATTTGGAACTAATGGTACAGGGTGCTCAAGTGCCGCGTAGTAACTTACAAAAGTCTCATCTTCAAAATTAAAATCTTGAGATGCATTATTTTTATAAGAAAATTGACCATCGTTATCTGACTTCCACCCATCAACACCTACGTATAAACCTAGTAGAGTGTCAGCTTGCGCTGCTGGTGCTAAACATGCCATTGAAAGGGCTGCTGCTAAACAATACTTTTTCATTTTTTATCCTTGAGCTAGTAGTTCGCTGAGTTCGATTAAAGCCGCATTGGCTCTAGAAATATAATTTGCCATAACTAAAGAATGGTTTGCCACATAGCCAAAACCATTGCCGTTTAAAATAAGTGGGCTCCATACTGTTTCTTGAGTCGCCTCAAGTTCACGTATGATTTGTTGTAAGCTTACACGTGCATTTTTCTTTTCAAGTACGTCATTAAAGTCATACTCTATCGCTTGTAAAAAATGCAGTAACGCCCAAGTAGCACCGCGCGACTCGTAAAACACATCGTCAATTTCTAACCACGGTGTTCTTACTTGCTGCTGCAGTGGCGCAAGAGTTGCTTGTTTATTAGATGAATTACCCGCTAAATCGGTGTTCACTTTTTCTTGGCCTACACTGGCACTTAAACGTTGGCTTAAGCTACCTAAACGTTTCTCAGCTTCTTTAAGCCAACTACGTAAGTTATCTGCTCGTGCGTAAAATTGGCTATCGCGCTCATGCTCATTAGCAATTTGTCCACGATATACCATTAAGTAGTCAATACCTTTTTGGTACTCACCTTCGGCACTTGGCCATGCCCATGCCTCAGAGCTTATATTAAACTGCGGCTGCGCCTTTTTAAGGGCTTCATGTTCCGTTGATTGTGATTGAGAACGGCTAAAATCTTTTCGCATAGAAAGCGATAAATCACGTACCATTTCTAGTGCGCCATATTCCCACGCTGGCATATCATCCATAATAATACTTGGTGGTATTACATCATTTGATAAGTAGCCACCCGGTTTATCTAGTAAGGTATTGGCTACCGTAATTAATGTAGAAGTAGTTACATAACCCGTTACTATTTTTTCATTACGAAGCTGCGCTTGCTCTTTCGCGTTTGCAACAACGTCAAAACGTGAAGGTTCTGTGCTCCAATAAACAGCAATTGCGTAAAAAATGATAAGCAGTAAAACAATTATTCCTGCTATTTTTCCTTTATGTTGCGACATGTGTACTCCTAATGATGAGCGTGTTGAGTAGATGGTTTTGACTGCTTAGCTTGCGCCTCAAGCGACACGACTTGAGCATTAGTAAATAAGCGATTACCGTCACTAAAATATAGTGTGAGTTTACGTTCTTGTCCTACTTTTAATGGCTCTTGTGGTTCAAATGCCATTAAATGATAACCGCCAGGCTGAAAGCTGACACTTTCGTGCGCCTTAATTTCAACCGATTCAACTTGTTGCATTTTCATCATGCCGTCTACATGTGAATGCTCGTGTATTTCAACACGCCCTAAGCCATCAATAGTTGCCTTAGTTAAAGTTGCTGCGGCTCCACTGTGATTAATAAGGGTTAAATAACCTACAGTTGAAGTACTGCCAGGTAAAAACTCTCTAACTTGCGCGTTAGTTACTTCGAGCACAGCCACATCAGAACCATGATCGTGTCCTGAGTGCGCCGCCAACGATGACGAAAAAAAACTAAATATTAATGCAGAAGCCATCGAAAAACATAGTTTCGTCATCATTATTATCCTTATGAAAACTTTAAATTACAGGCTAAATTTAACATAGTTAACCTATAATAGTCAGTCAAATTAAGGATTAAGAGGCTACTTTTTTGTTATCGGCAACAAGCCAACACAACACTGCAACAAATAGTAACGGCCATGCAATCATTATAGATCCGAATAAAAGCGCTAAAACAGTCCCTGCTAATGCCACTACACCGGCACCAACTAATCCCATAGTAATTAAAGCCACTACCGCAACTACAGCAATAATTGCGGCCAAAGCACCTACAAGCTCGAGCCCAGCCCAACTAATGTCAGCAATCCATAACGGCAACTGCCAAGAATCAATCTGCACAAACGTTATTAAATCAGTAAACAGTAATAAATAGATAATTACACATACTGCCAAAGCTTTCATAGTAATTCTCCTTATACCAACCGGCTTATACATGAGGTCTATTTAACGATAAGAAAATTGCGCTATAACTAGGCAAAAATTTTTATACTTAGCTGTTCTAAATTAAAATTTTTAACAACGTTATAGGGTGATTTAATTCGTTAAATTGTTCAAATATTTATGCCTGTTGGTATTAATACTCTTTATTTTCAAGACAGCAATGCGCTATAAAATAGCCAAGTGCAACTGCAAACGGAAAACTCAAAAACAATAAAATAGTAACTACGCGTGTTGCCCATACCGGAAAGTCCAATCTATGGGCTAAACCACTACAAACACCCGATATTTTTTTATTCAGAGTATCTTTATACCAACCTTGTTGACGATTAAAGCTGTTCATAGCAATCTCCTAAGCAGTGTGTTTTAAATTAGTATTTAAGTTCGCCTTTAAGCGAGCCAGTTCAGCATCAATTTTTTCATTTTTAACTAACGACTCAATTTGGGCACTGGTAGAACTTGCTGTATCAGTCAGCTCATAAGCCTCTACTTGAGCTTCAATACCTTCAACACGCTGCTCTATTTGTTCAAAACGAGACAACGCATGAGCTACTTTATCGCTTTGTAGTTGCGTACTGATTCGCCCTCTAGCAATAGCAACATTATGGCGTTGCATTAACTGAGCTTGCTTAGTTTTAGCCATAGCCATTTTTTGCTGCAAGCGCTCACAATCAGACTTAATTTTTGCAATAGACTCTTGCAATGTTTCTAGTTGAGTTTGCTTATTTTCAATGCTTTCGTTAACGCGTTGCTTCTCAAGTAAAGCTGATTTAGCAAGGTCATCACTGCCCTTCTCAACAGCACGTTCTGCTTTCATTTGCCAAGCTGCTAATTCTGTTTTTTTAGTATCAATTTGGCGATTAATTACTTTCTCTTCACACAATAAAGCGGCTGCTGTACTACGACACTCATTCAATGCATCTTGCATCTCGGTAAGCATTAGGTTTAAAAGTTTTTCTGGATCTTCTGCTTTATCAAGCATGGCGACAATGTTTGATTGAATTACATCATTTACGCGGTTAAAGATTCCCATGGTATTCTCCTGTTGATTTTTAATTAATTTCAACAAGAAGATTCCAAGAGTTGTGCCAAGTCCATCAAAACAAAAATAAAACATTTAAAATCATAATGATAAACAATAATCACTCTAAATTTTAGTGACTTTAAGCTGAACAACATAGAGTGTAATTGGCCAATAAATTATGATTTTGACTAATTTTTAGGATCAAAAAAGCCACTCGAAAGTGGCTAAAATTTAGAATTTTTAAAGCTTAGCTTTTATTCTGGTACAAAGCTTAATGCTTTATCCATTACCGATAAATCAGCTTGCTTACCGTGACCACTTTCAGAAAGGTGGCGTCTAAAACCTCGCGCACCAGGCTGCCCCTGAAAAATACCGAGCATGTGACGTGCAATATGCCAAAAATTAGCACCCAAACGCATTTCTTCTTCAATGTAGTCATACATTGAACGCACTACGTCGTGGCGTGACTGCGTGTTTGCAGCATCACCATAAATTTTCTCATCAACGTCATTGAGCATAAATGGGTTGCTGTAAGCCTCACGCCCAATCATTACACCATCAATATGTTGCAAATGTTCTAGGCTCTGCTCAATTGTTTTAACACCGCCATTTAGGCTTAAGTCTAGCTGCGGATAATCTTTTTTAAGTTGATAAACACGTGGATAATCAAGCGGTGGAACTTCACGATTTTCTTTCGGGCTTAAACCATTAAGCCATGCTTTACGAGCATGAATAATAAAATCATCACACCCTACTTTATGAGACGCTTCAATAAGCGCACATAAAAACTCATACGAATCTTGCTCATCAATACCAATACGCGTTTTAACGGTAACAGGAATGCTTACTTCGTTTTTCATTGCAGCTACGCACTCAGCAACTAATTGAGGTTCAGCCATTAAACATGCGCCAAATCGGCCATTTTGAACTCTGTCTGACGGGCAACCTACATTTAAATTTATTTCGTCATAACCACGCTCACCTGCAAGTTTTGCACATTGCGCAAGCGCTTTAGGATCAGAGCCACCAAGTTGCAGCGCAACTGGGCCTTCGTGTTTATTAAAATGTAAGTAGTCGCCTCGACCAAATAAAATAGCCCCTGTGGTTATCATTTCAGTATAAAGCACAGTATGTTTAGTCATTTTGCGATGAAAAGTACGACAATGGCGATCAGTCCAATCAAGCATTGGGGCCACAGAAAAGCGTCTATCCAAAGTACATTTATTCAAAGCAAACCTCAGGGTATTAAAGTTATTAAGCACAGCTTAAAAGGCGCTGCATTTTACACAAAAGCCTAGCGAGCATCAATGTTAAGAGAAAACCTGCAAGCCAAAATAATGGGCTATGCCATTTAAAATATTGGTAACCGCAACCGAGCTTAAAATAAGCCCCATAATTCTACTTATTATACTTGCACCACTATCACCAATTAATTTATGTACATGTGTTGCAAGCAGTAACAAAACCAGTACAACCGCTAATACAGCAAGCATCATCGAAGACGTTAGTAACTGCTCAACCCAGGTATATTCTTCATTACGAGTCATTAATACGGCGCCTAACATAGCGCCAGGGCTCGCGATAGAGGGAATCGCAAGCGGAAAAATAGCGGTTTCAGTGCTGTCGCGTACACTTTTAATTTCGGCTTCTGGTTTACTTTCACCAAATATCATTGAGAGCGCAAAAATAAGTAATATGATACCGCCGGCTATTTGAAAAGCCGAAAGCGGAATTTCAATTGCGTTAAGTAATTGCTCACCTGCAAGTACAAAAAATAAGAGCACTAATGCAGATACGCCTACCGCTTTATATATAACTTTGCGTTTAAATTTCTCATCATCACCACGTGTGACTGCAATAAATACAGGTACAGTACCAATGGGGTCAATAACCGCAAAAAAGAAAATAAATATAGCTAATAGTTCGTGCATTACTGGGTTTCCTAGGTAAAAAGCGCTTAATAAAAACGCTGCAACTACAACACAGTATGTTAGTATATCACGGTAGCATAAGGATAAGAGTAATGATGAATATAGAATCACTCGTAAGTAAAGCAAAACAAGTTTGTGACAACCGTGGTGCGCGTTTTACGCCTATCCGCGAGAAAGTATTTCGCCTATTAGCCAGCGCACAAGGTGGTGTTGGTGCATACGATTTGCTTGAGCAATTAAAAATAACTGAAACGGGTGCTAAACCTGCAACTATTTATCGTGCATTAGACTTTTTAGCTGAGCTAGGTTTTATTCATAAAATTGAAAGCACAAATGCATTTATGCTGTGTCATCATTTTGACCATATACACCCAGTACAATTGTTAATTTGCGATACCTGTGGTTTTGTCAAAGAGTTACACTCGAGTGTAATTTCGCATGAGCTAAATAATTTAGCTGCCGAAGGTGGGTTTGTTGTATCAGGGCAGACAATAGAAGCACATGGTAAATGTGAATCTTGCAGAGCATCATAATCCTTCAAAGTTATCCTTAGTGACTATACTCAAACTATATAGTCATTTCACAGAACAAATTTAAGAGTAGCCATTATGAATGTAGAATTCATCAATCCCTTTTTATCTTCTTTAATTAATGTTTTGAGCACTATGGCTCAAACTCAATTAAAACCGGGTAAACCTCGCATTAAAACTGATGAGATAGCCTGTGGTGATGTATCAGGTTTGATTGGCATGGTTGGCCCGCAAACGCGAGGATCATTTTCAATTACATTTGATGAAGGATTAGCATTGACCATCATGGAGCGTATGCTTGGCGAACGCCCTGATGCTATAGATGAAGAAGTTACTGATATGGTTGGCGAAATAACCAACATGGTAACAGGTGGTGCTAAAAATTTACTTGGCGAGAAAGGCTTCGACTTTGATATGGCAACGCCTATTGTGGTATCGGGTAAGGGTCATACAATTACTCACAAAAGCCAAGGTAAAAAAATCATAATGCCATTTAGCTGTGATGCTGGTAATGCAAACATTGAAGTTAGTTTCGATAAATTATGAGTTGGCAGCAAAAGCAAATTACATTAAAGCCTCGCCCGCGAGGTTTTCATATAATCGATGACGAAATATTGTCTCAGCTTCCAGAACTGGCGAGTTACAAAATAGGCTTGTTGCACTTATTTATTCAGCATACCTCAGCGAGCCTTACAATAAACGAAAATGCAGACCCCACTGTTCGTATGGACATGGAGAGCCATTTCAATAAATTCGTTCCTGAGCGTCAGCCTTATTATCGCCACGATTATGAAGGTGACGACGACATGCCTGCACACATAAAAACCAGTACGTTAGGCTGCGAGTTAAGTATTCCTATTTCAAATGGTTATTTAGCGTTAGGTACATGGCAAGGTATTTATTTAGGTGAACATCGTGATTCTGGTGGCTCTAGACGAGTTATAGCAACTATTCAGGGGGAGCTTTTTTAACTCAAGCTTCTCGGTTTAAAATGTTAACCTCTGTTTTTCTTCAGCCATACCCTCATAGATTCAAAATACGCCACTCTATAGACGTAAATCTTAGGCGCGCGAAGTAATAATTTCTAACAACCAAAACTTTAATGCTGAATATTGTACATAGAATAAAGTAGATAAGAGAGATTTTAAATTATAATTTTATTTATGATTTTTAATACAGAGAATTTTGAAAGGATATAAAAAGATTGGAGCGGTACACGAGGCTCGAACTCGTGACCTCGACCTTGGCAAGGTCGCGCTCTACCAACTGAGCTAGTACCGCATTTTACTTCTTTTAATCACTACAATTTCTTTTGGTTAGAAATTGGAGCGGTACACGAGGCTCGAACTCGTGACCTCGACCTTGGCAAGGTCGCGCTCTACCAACTGAGCTAGTACCGCATTATATTTTCATTCAACACTACAATTTCTTTTGGTTAGAAATTGGAGCGGTACACGAGGCTCGAACTCGTGACCTCGACCTTGGCAAGGTCGCGCTCTACCAACTGAGCTAGTACCGCATTTATTGATGGTAATTCAATCACTCAAACACACTAACCCCGCGTGGGTTATCGTCTTGAGCGGGGCAGGATTCTACAATAATCCGATGTGTTTGCAAGTGTTTTTTACAAATTAAAGAAATTTTCTCTATAGACTTTTAATTCCATAATCGAATCTTTAATGTCATCCAAAGCAAGGTGCGAGCCTTTTTTATTCACTTTTGCAAGCACTTCGGGTTTCCAGCGACGTGCTAATTCTTTAATAGTACTCACGTCAAGATTGCGGTAATGAAAAAAATCTTCAAGTTCACGCATGTATTTATTCATAAAGCGGCGGTCTTGCCCAATTGAATTACCACACATTGGTGATACACCTGCAGGCACCCACTGTTTTAAAAAATCTAACGTTTGTGCCACGGCATACTCTTCATCGAATGTACTTGCTTTACAGCGCGCTGTTAAACCCGACTTACCATGCTGCGTAGTACACCACTCGTCCATACCATTTAGTAATTCATCACTTTGATGAATAGCTATGGTTGGCCCTTCAGCTAATATATTCAGGTCTGCGTCAGTGACAACCGTCGCAATTTCGAGTATTTTATCGGTCTCTGGTTCGAGTCCTGTCATTTCAAGATCGAGCCAAATTAAGTTTGATTTATTAATAGTCATAATTACCTAAGCGGTGCTTTCCTTTAGATCCAACGCATTTCGATATATCATATTAGCATCAACCGTCGAGCTAAAGCTTTTTTTAGGAAAAGCGACATTTAACTAAGGTTATAGGCCTCCAGTGGCAAAACAGAAAAAATTAAGTAAAGGCCAATCGCGTCAGATCAAGGCCAACCACCAAAAGCGCATTAATAGCGCAGACTCAAGACCAGCTAAAAAAGGCGCGCAAGAGTGGCAAACCGATAATTTAGGTCAGGTCGAGAGCGCAATTGTGATCAGTCGTTTTGGCCAACACGCCGATGTCGAAACTGAAAATGGCGATGTACTTCGTTGTAATATACGACGTACCGTGTCAAATTTAGTGTGTGGTGATGAGGTATTGTTTCGCCGTGCCAAAGTAAGTGAAGGTGATTTAGCCGGAGTAATTGAAGCCACGCAAGAGCGTCGCTCGCAACTTACCCGCCCTGACTTTTACGACGGCGTAAAAGTTATTGCGGCTAACATTGATCAAATACTCATGGTATCGGCGGTATTACCTGAGTTTACCCCAAGTATTATCGACCGCTATTTAATAGCCTGTGAAGATATGGGTATTGAGCCAATTTTAGTACTCAATAAAATAGATTTAATTGATGACGCAGGTCTTAGCGAAATACAAAAAGTTCTCGATATCTATCGTAAACTTGATTACCAAGTACTCCTTGTTAGTAATATATCGGGTAATGGTATTGATGAATTAAAAGAAGTACTTGTTGGTAAAAATAACATTTTTGTTGGCCAAAGTGGTGTGGGTAAATCAACCCTCGTTAATACTGTATTACCTAACGCTGAAATATTAACTAAAGAAGTATCTGAAAACAGCGGCCTAGGCCAGCACACAACAACTGTTTCACGCCTTCACCATTTACCAAGTGGCGGTAACCTAATCGACTCGCCAGGAATTCGCGAATTTGGTTTATGGCATTTAGATGTTGAGCGTGTAACCTGGTGCTTTAAAGAGTTTAGAGAATTTATAGGCGGATGCCGCTTTAGAGACTGTAAACATTTAAACGATCCGGGCTGTATAGTTAAAGAAGCTGTAGCAGATGGAAAAATTTCTCAATTGCGCTTTGACAGCTACCACCGAATTTTAGAAACAATGGCCGATGGCCGTGCAGGCGCCCGTGCGCCTCGCGTATAATTTAGGATAAATACTGTGAGTTTAGACAAATTTAAAATCGCAATGCAGTACGCAATGCCAAAACATTTTATTTCACGTGTAGTGGGTAAATTAGCCGCAGCTAAAGCAGGTGCTTTAACAACGACTTTAATTAAACTATTTATTAAGCAATATAAAGTAGATATGAGCGAAGCCCAATACCCAGATCCGGCTCATTATAAAAGCTTTAATGAATTTTTTACTCGCCCTTTAAAAGACGGCATGCGCCCAATGGTAGAAGATAGCAATATCATCATTCATCCAGTGGATGGCGCAATCAGCCAGCTAGGCGATATTGTTGACGGACAGCTAATACAAGCTAAAGGTCACGATTACAGCTTACAAGCGCTACTAGGCGGCTCACAAGATGATACAACACCATTTTTAGGCGGTAAGTTTGCAACGATTTATTTAGCACCTAAAGATTACCACCGTATTCATATGCCAATTGATGGCACACTAAGCAAAATGATTTACGTGCCAGGTGATTTATTTTCAGTAAACCCACTTACAGCGCAAAACGTGCCTAACTTGTTTGCGCGTAATGAACGAGTAGTAGCAATTTTTGAAACTGAGATTGGTCCGCTTGCTATGGTACTTGTTGGCGCAACAATTGTAGCCAGCATAGAAACTATTTGGGCAGGTACTGTCACGCCACCAGCAGGTAGCGATGTATTTAGTTGGAAATACCCAACCACTGGCGATAACGCTATCACGCTTAAAAAGGGTGAAGAAATGGGTCGATTTAAATTAGGCTCTACTGTGGTACTAGCATGGGGTGCTGATAAAGCTGAAATACTGGATGACCAACTACCAGAAGTGGTTACTCGCTTAGGTACTGCATTTGCAAAAATTAACGATTAAAATCAATCGTTAATTCGAAATTAAAAAAACCGCGTTTAATTAACGCGGTTTTTTATTTTTGTAGGCGCAAAGCCTGCTTACGCGAAAAGCGCAGCGCCCTCTTAGCCTCTTTGTGAATAAATTACTTAAAATCTTATTGCACAAAGAGAAGTAAAAGAGGAGTAAATGAGAAGATATAAAACATAGTAATTATTTATTTTTACTTCTCTAAAGCGCAGCGCCCTCTTAACCTCTTTGTGAATAAATCACTTAAAACCTTATTGCACAAATAGGAGTAAATGAGAAGACACCAAAGCATAGAAATTACGAGCTTTGCTCGTCACGCCAGCAAGCTGTGCGTCAACAAGCTTGGTGCAAAAGTTTGATATGTTGTAGGCGTGAAGCTTGCTCACGCGAAAAGCGCAGCTTTTAATTCTTTAACGCTACATTTAATAAAAGGCACAAGCCCCTCAAAAACTTATTTACCACACTCTTTACACTCTGAATCTTTAATCACTTTAAAGTGCTGTTGTTTTAAAGTGAGCGCATCAAAGGTTATAAACACACCTCCCTCTGCATGCCCCAGCAATAAGTTGAGCGTAAGTTGCGCCTGCATAGAGCCTATTACACCAAGTAACGGGCTAATAACCCCAGCGTTACTGCAATTGATAACCGGTGTAGCTTCGCCCCGTGGAAAAACACAGCCATAACATGGGCTATCACTTTGCCTAAAATCAAAGCCCATTAATTGCCCTTTGGTTGCGAGTGCAGCACCCGAAATTAACGGTGTTTTATTGCTAATACAATAACGGTTAACACTATAGCGAGTACTAAAGTTATCAGAGCAATCAAGTACGATGTCAGCACCTTTGAGCATGTTAGCTGCATTACTCTCATCTAGCTTTTGACAATGCGTTACTATGTTTATTTGATTATTAAGACTCGCTAATACTTTACCCGCTGCGGCGACCTTGCTTTGTCCTAAGTGATTTATTTTATAAAGCACTTGGCGCTGTAAGTTTGAAAGCTCAACCTCATCATCGTCAATTAAAATAAGCGTTCCAATACCTGCAGCGGCTAAATATAAAAGCGCTGGGCTACCTAGACCACCAGCCCCCACTACTGCAACCGTTGAGGATTTAAGTGCTAATTGCCCTTCAAGCCCAACTTCTCTAAGCAATAAATGGCGGCTGTAACGCAGGGTTTCTTTATCGCTTAGCTCACTCACGTTTATCAGCCTTATTAGTATTACCCTTGTTAGTTTTAATTGGCACTGCTTATGGCCACTTGCAGAGCGCTTATAGCCTCTACGTAATTATCAGCTTCGGTAATCGCACGCACTACGGCAACACTGCCCACGCCTGTTTTAGCTACCTGCTCAGCACGGCTTAAATCAATACCGCCTATTGCTACTGTTGGGTAGCTTTGCATAAGAGGTACAAATTTAATGAGCTTTTCAAGGCCTTGTATTTGGCCTGTCATATCTTTTGTTGTGGTTGGGTAAATAGCACCAAATGCCATATAACTAGGGCGATAATTATGCGCACGCAGCATTTCATAAAAACCATGAGTAGAAAGCCCAAGCCTTAACCCAGCATCTTTAATTGCCGCTAAATTGGCAATCTCTAAATCCTCTTGCCCTAAATGCACGCCATATGCACCGTGCTTAATAGCTAACTGCCAGTAGTCGTTTATAAATACCTGTGCGTTGTATTGCTTTCCCAGCTCAACAGCTTGCTTAATGAGCCCATCAAGCTCATCTTGCGTTTTATTTTTAACGCGTAACTGCGCTGTTTTAATGCCTTGTTGTAAGCATTTTTCTAACCAATCTGTGCTATCTACAACCGCATATAAGCCAAGCGATTTACTTTCACATGGAGCAAAATCAGCAGCCATATTAAAATCAAGCGGCACATCAAAATCTAATTCATCACCCAGCCAGCTCCCTGGCTCAATTACTTGTGGGTAGTCAGCTAAATTAGTGGGGAACGATGTATGAGCAACCGGTCCAATTCCCTCGCCGTAGCGTACAGACTGTTTTAACCCTTGGTTTATATATGCTTTAGCTAAAATAAAGGCATCTTTTAATGGGTAGTCTTTAGCTAAACACGCAGCAATTACCGAAGCCATGCTACATCCGGTGCCGTGGTTATGCGGTGTTTGTATTTTTTGATTGCCAAGCCAATATTCTTCACCACTTTGCGTATTACTATCAATACAATAATCAATGCAGTAGCCACTTGGGTAATCCCAATGTCCGCCTTTAATAACAACGGCTTTTGCACCCCAGCTTAATAGCTTATTAGCCGCTTCTTTTATTGCAGCAGGGCCAATTAAATACACACCGGTTAATAGCTGTGTTTCGTGAGTGTTTGGGGTTATTACATCCACCAGCGGCAGTAGGCATTCTTTTATTGCGCTGACGGTGTCCTCTTCAGTTAGTAAGTCACCGCTTGAGGCAATAGCAACAGGGTCATATACAATAACGGGAGGCACTGGCCACTTAGCTTTATAGTGACTTATATGTTCACTGATTAACTGAATTTGCTGCACATTGGCTAACATACCAATTTTGATAACTTTGGCTTTCATGTCTTTTTCAAGCGCTAGTAACTGCGACTCAATAATATCAGTCGACACTGCATTAATAGCCTCTACGCCTAAACTATTTTGTGCAGTAAGCGCCGTAATTGCCGTGCAGCCATGTACACCAAAACTTTGCATTGCTTTTATATCAGCTTGAATGCCTGCACCGCCGCCAGAATCAGATCCGGCAATTGTCCACACTACGTTATTCATATTTTTTCCTTCACTGCTGATGCCAAAATGGCATACCCATTGTTGGGGTTGATGGGGCTGCAACGTCTTTTTCAGGCATTGCTTTTGCTTGATATGCAAAGCGCCCTGCTTCAACTGCGGCTTTAAATGCGCGGCTCATAGTAATTGGGCAGCCCGCCCCTGCAATGGCTGAATTTAATAATACCGCATCATACCCCATTTCGAGTGCTTGGCAGGCATGCGATGGCAAACCTAAACCTGCATCTACTATTAATGTGGTATCGGGTAAACGCTCTCGAATAGTTTTTAAATTATAGCTATTTAACAAGCCTTTACCGGTGCCTATTGGCGCCCCCCACGGCATAAGCACCTCACACCCTAGCTCATTTAAGCGCTGGCAAAGTACTAAGTCATCGGTGCAATAAGGCAATACTTTAAAGCCATCATTAATTAATATTTTTGTGGCTTCAAGTAACGCAAAAGGGTCAGGCTGTAAATTGTAATCATCGCCAATCAGCTCCAGCTTAATCCAGTCGGTGGCAAATACCTCTCGGCACATTTTTGCAAGCGTTATGGCTTCTTTAACACTGTGGCACCCGGCGGTATTAGGCAGTATTTTTAAGCCTGTATTTTTTATTAACCGCCAAAAGTCATCACCGGCTGCTGCACTTTGTTGGCGCCTAAGCGACACGGTAACAATTTCAGCACCAGAGGCGACTATCGATTGGGTCATAATATCAGGCGACGGATAAAGCGCAGAGCCTATTAATAAACGGCTATTTACTTGCTCACCATAAATAGTTAAACAGTCTTTAGTTTGCATGAGCTTTATCCGCCTTGAATGGGTGACAGCAACTCAACACTGTCGCCTTCATTAAGTACATAGTTACTGTGCCGACTTTGTGGAATAAATTCGCCATTAACAGCCACAGCAAAAGGCGCAACTGCACCAAAACTTTGAAGTACCTCGACGAGCGCTTTGCTATTAACATTAAGTAGCTCGCCATTAATTGTAATGTTCATTTTATTCTCACTCTATTCGTGAAGCTACTTGCGCCACTAATGCCGGTGCCAGCATATAACCATGACGATATAAGCCGTTAATGCTAATTACATTGCCAACTTGTGATACTTCTGGGCGGTTATCGCTAAATGCAGGGCGTAATCCGGTTTGAATATTAAGTAGTCGTGCTTCGGCAAATCCGCTGTGTACGGTATAAGCCGCTGAAAGTAACTCAAGAGTTGAGCGCACTGTTGCGGCGCCGCTATCTTGCGATTCTATTTCGGTCGCACCAATTACATATTCATGATTAGGTTTAGGCGCTATATAAATTGGGTAACGCGGATGCATTAAACGCACAGGTCGAGTTAAATTTACTTCAGGTGCATATAGTCTTGCTACTTCACCGCGCACACCTCTAAGCGGTTTATCGCTTTTAGCACCAAGCCCACGACAATCTATAATATAGTCAAATGGCCGATTATTTATTTCGCCGTTTTTAATGGTTACGCGCTGGTTAAACACACACTTAACTTTGCGCTTGTTGAGCATGGTAAAACTTGCTTTATAAAAGGCTTGGTTATCTATTTGCCCCTCGCAGGGTAAAAATAGACCTTGGTTAAACCGATTAGCAAGCTCTGGCTCTAACTGCGCTATTTGCTGAGCATTTAATGCCTGAGCGCTGTGCCCTGCTATGGGCTTTATTCTCTGAGTAAAGCTTTGTAGGTCGCCCTTATCTTGCTGATGCGCAACGACCAATGTGCCTTGCTGCTGAAAAAACACATCCCCCTCAAGTTCACTCACTATTTCTGGCCAGCGCTTCATTGAATCAAGACCCATTAAAGCTAAATCAGCCTCACACAATACCGACTCAGCCAGCGGTGCCAGCATGGCTGCTGCCACTTTACCGGCGCTATTTGGGGTTTGCTCATCGTCTGCTTCAAACACCGTTACATGATGCAACTTACTTAGCTCAAGGGCAGCTAAGCGCCCTGCTAAACCAAAACCCACCACAGCAATGTTATAAAACATAAAACCTCCAAAAGCAGTTATTAGTAGGTGCGAACTCACTCGCACTTCTTCAATGTTTAAAGAAGCGAGGTATAAAACCTCACCTACATCTGCATCTAACTTATTGCTATACCGCTTTGTGGTAAATTTCTGAGCCTGTTTGCTTAAACTGGGCAGATTTAGCTTTCATCTCGGCTTCTACATCAATCATTTTGATCTCAATAGCCTCGCCAGCGTCATTTGGATCAATACCGCGTGTTTCTAAATCTTTAGCGTAATCGCGTACTTCTTGGCTAATTTTCATAGAGCAAAATTTAGGGCCACACATAGAGCAAAAGTGAGCCACTTTGCCTGATTCTTGCGGAAGGGTTTCGTCGTGATACTCACGAGCACGCTCTGGATCTAAACCAATATTAAATTGATCATGCCATCTAAACTCAAAACGTGCTTTTGATAGCGCATTATCGCGCTCTTGCGCGCCTGGGTGCCCCTTTGCTAAATCGGCGGCATGTGCAGCTATTTTGTAGGTAATTAAGCCTTCTTTAACATCTTCTTTATTTGGCAGACCTAAATGCTCTTTAGGTGTTACATAACAAAGCATTGCACAGCCGTACCATGCTATTTGGGCCGCCCCAATACCAGAGGTGATATGATCGTACCCTGGTGCAATATCGGTCGTTAACGGGCCTAAAGTGTAAAATGGCGCTTCGTCGCAATGCTTTAATTGCTCATCCATATTGGCTTTAATCATGTGCATTGGCACATGCCCTGGGCCTTCAATAAATACTTGTACGTCGTGCTTCCACGCAATTTTAGTCAGTTCACCTAATGTGCGCAGCTCACTAAACTGCGCTTCATCGTTGGCATCAGCAATAGAACCTGGGCGAAGGCCATCACCTAATGAAAAACACACATCGTATTGTTTTAAAATTTCGCAAATGTCTTCAAAGTGCGTGTATAAAAAGTTTTCTTTGTGATGCGCTAAACACCACTTAGCCATAATTGAGCCACCGCGCGACACAATACCGGTTACACGTTTAGCCGTCATTGGTACGTAGCGAAGCAGTACACCGGCATGAATAGTAAAGTAATCAACACCCTGCTCGGCTTGTTCAATAAGCGTATCGCGGAAAATCTCCCACGTTAAATCCTCAGCCACACCGTTTACTTTTTCAAGCGCTTGATAAATCGGTACTGTGCCAATAGGTACAGGCGAGTTACGTACAACCCATTCGCGCGTTTCGTGAATGTAACGCCCCGTTGATAAGTCCATCACGGTGTCTGCGCCCCAGCGGGTAGACCACACCATTTTTTCTACTTCTTCTTCAATAGATGAGCTAACCGATGAGTTACCAATGTTGGCATTAACTTTTACTAAAAAGTTACGACCTACAATCATAGGCTCTGTTTCTGGATGGTTTATATTATTTGGTAAAATAGCGCGACCACGGGCTATTTCGTCGCGTACAAATTCTGGGGTAATAAATTCAGGAATACTCGCACCAAACGACTCGCCTTTATGCTGCGCGGCTAGTAATTCTTTACGAATTTCTGCACGTCCCATATTTTCGCGAACGGCTACGTATTCCATTTCAGGGGTAATAATCCCTTGGCGTGCGTAGTGCATTTGCGTTACGTTTTTACCAGCGACACCACGGCGAATTTTTGGAAGGTGATCAAAGCGAATATGATCCAACCCTTCATCTGCCATGCGCTGCTGCGAAAACTGCGACGTCACTGATTCTAAAATTTCGGTGTCACCACGGTTTTCAATCCATTGTTCACGAAATTTTGGTAAACCTTTGCGCACGTCTAGTTTAAAATTAGGATCGGTATACGGGCCCGACGTATCGTAAACACGTAGCGGATCGTTTGACTCATAAACAGGGTTTTCATCTGTGCCGCCAATAAACGTATCACTTAACGTGATTTCACGCATACCAACGCGCACGCCTGGTTGAGTTCCTTCAACGTATACTTTATGAGAATTTGGGAACGGTTGACCCGTTAAGTTATAAATATATTCAGACGCGGCAGCACGAGTTTCTCGGCGTGACGCTTTATTTGTAGTATTTGACATGACTTGCCTCATTGCTTAAGGGTTGTCTTGTCAGATATTCCGAGGAATAGAGAAAGATCGTAAAGTAGCGTACATGCTACTTTGCAGCCTAAAAAACAAAATCACTTTATTGTGCGCATAAAAAAAGACGCACAAGCGTCCCATTTTAGACAGCTTGTTCCCTACGCAGGTATTAACCTGATCAGGTTCACGGATCCCGCTTTCGCGATCTCAGCCAAAAACTAATTACTTAGCTTTGGCACTCCGACAAGTATTGATATATAAATTTTGTTCGTCGATTCGAAGATATTATTCAACAAATCTGCGCTGAGTGTACGTCAGTTAAAAACTGCCCGCAAGGGGCTGTTTTTCAAAAACTTAAAATTATTTAGGGATAAACACAAATGTTTGCTCACCTTGCATGACTAATTGCTGGTCTTGCATTTTAAGTTCTGCACCTTGCTTTAAGGCTTGTAATAACTGCTGCTCAAACTCATCAAGCTCTTCGCCACACGACTTGCGCGTCATTCCTAATTTACTTACGGTAAGGTTACTTTCTTCAAGCGAGCCTTCACCAAAAAATTTGTTACAGCCAGCAAAACCGTTTACTTGCAGCGCTTCAATAAAGCTCATTGATGCATTAAACGAAGGTGGAATTGCTAAACCATCAACACGTGATAATTGCCATTGGGTGTATTTAAGCTGCTCACTGGTAACCGTCCCTGTTGATGCGCAACCAACACATAAACCGACTATAAGCATCGGTATTGCTGCTAATTTCATGCTACTACTAACTAATTGTCTAATTAATGTAATAGTAACAATATTTATGCACTTTATCCGTTAAAAATGCATGTTTTAAATGTAAATTTTTGTTCTATGATAGTTTAAAAGTTGTCCGATTAAGTACTAAGTTGTAGTTTTGAATACGTTATCTATTTGCTCTGGTAAAAATGGCCTACCTTTTTCATTAACAGACGTTCCTATAACCAGTGCATTGAGCATTACTTTTTCATCGCTTTTACGTATAACCGTTTGCTTAAAGGCAAATTTTAAACGACTAATACGCTGCGGCTCTACAGCCACATAAAATTCATCACCTGGTAATAGAGAATGCTTATAATCCATTTCGCTGCGCATCACGACTAGGTTAATTTTATCTTTTGCTAACTGAGCAAAATCAATACCGTGTGCGTACAAAAACTCATGTCGAGCATGCTCTAAATAATTAAAATAGACGCTGTTGTTTACAATACCTTGTAAGTCACATTCGTAATCACGTACCTTGAAGTCAACTTTAAAGGTCATATTAGTAATCCTGATTATTTAACGTATAATTGCCGCGTTTATAGCACATGTGTTTAAATAATTGCTACCATACGAGTCCCTAAAATGGAGTTAAGTAACCCAATGAACTTACGTTTGTCTTTAATTACTGCCGCACTTTTACCGCTGCTTGGTGCACCAATTGCAGCTAACGCTGATGATAGCGACCTAGAAAGAATTGTTGTAACCGGCGATTTTCAGCGCGAAAGCATTCAAACTTTAAGCGCGAGTGCGAGCTTATTCAGCGAAGATGAAATTAATCAACGTGGTGCAAGTTACTTAGACGAAATGTTAGGCAGTACCGCCAATGTAAATTTTGCATCTGGTGCGTCGCGCGGTCGTTATATTCAAATTCGTGGCGTGGGACTTCGTTCACAATTTGTAGACCCTATTAATCCATCTGTAGGCTTAGTTATTGATGGTATTAACTATTCTGGCCTTGGTGGCAGTTCATTATTATTTGATATAGACCAAGTAGAAATTTATCGTGGGCCACAAGGTACACGCTTTGGCGCAGACGGTATGGCCGGTATGATCCAAATGGGTTCAGCTAAAGCCACAAGCGATCCAAGCTTAAAATTACAAGTAGGTGCTGGCACATACAACACCCGCGAAGCAGGCATTGCAGCAAGCACTGGCTTAACAGATGACACTAGCGCACGCGTTAGCTACTTTCGTAGAAAGTCAGACGGTTACGTAGATAACCTGTACTTAAATGACGAAACACAAAATCAAGACGAACAAGTAGCCCGTTTTAAATTAAACAGCCAGCTTACAAAGCATTTAAATACTGAGCTAAACCTGCACTATATTGATATAAACAACGGCTATGATGCGTTTACGCTTGATAACAGCCGCAATAGTGTTGCCGATGAACCAGGACAAGATAATCAACAAAGCTACGCTATAGGCGTTAATAATACTTACACGGGTTTTGACGCTTTTGATGTAAATTTAAACCTGTCGGCTATTGATACCGAGTTGCTTTATAGCTTTGACGAAGACTGGGTATGTAACGATACAAGTGAGCCAAAGTTATGTGCTGCTGGCTTACATCCAGATGGATACAGCTCCACCGATCTTTACAGTCGCGATCGCGATGACCAATCTGTAGATTTACAATTTAATTCTAAAACAGGTAACTGGGTTGCAGGTATTTATTACCAAAACCGTGATGTTGATTTAGAGCGCCAGTACACATGGTTAGCAAGCCCGTTCTCTTCAACTTACGAAACGAGTAACGTTGCAGTATACGGTCAAGTAGCGACACCAATTGGTCCTAAAACAACATTAATTACAGGTTTACGTGTAGAGCAATACCAAGGCGACTACACTGATAGCAATGGCTTTATACAAGATACTGACGATGTAATGGTTGGCGGTAAAATAGCGCTTGAATATCAAGTAATTGATCGCACTATGATCTACACCAGCATTACGCGTGGCTACAAAGCTGGCGGTATTAACTCAGAAGCGCTTGCTAAAGCCAAAGATGAAGGCTTAAACCTAAGCGCTGATTTTTTCCAACAGCACACCAGTTTTGACCCTGAATATTTATGGAGTGGCGAATTTGGTGTTAAAGGTTCATCGCTTGATGACAAATTTACACTTCGCTTAGCAGCATTTTACATGCACCGCGACGATATTCAGTTAAAAGCATGGCAAGTAGAAGGTCAGCAATTTACCGGTTATGTTGATAACGCAAGTTCTGGTAGCAACTACGGACTTGAAGTTGAAGGTAGTTACCAACTAACTGATAATCTATTTTTAACAGGTAGTGCTGGTTACTTAAACACTGAAATTGACGACTTTGTAACACAATCAGGCTTAAATCAAGACGGTCGCGAACAAGCACAGTCACCTAAATACCAGTATGCGTTTACTGCACGTTACAACTTTACTAACGCATTTTACGGCATGGTTGGTATTGAAGGTAAGGACGATTACTACTTCTCAGATAGTCACAATTCACAAGCACCAAGCAGCAACTTAGTTAATTTAAGCTTTGGCTACGAAGCAGGCATGTGGGCAGTTCGCGCATGGGCTCGTAATGTATTTGACGAAACAGTCCCTACACGTGGTTTTGAATTTGGTAATGACCCACAAGATGGTTACGCAACGCATACCTATACACAATTAGGTGAGCCTCGCGTAGCAGGTGTTACGTTCACACTTAATCTGTAAAGCATAGCCGTTGGCTTTCAAATGAAAGCTACAGCAAGCAATAAAAAAACACCGCGTTTAATTTAAACGCGGTGTTTTTTATTTGTAGGTGAGGTTTTATACCTCGCTTTTTATAAAGTTAAATTACACGAGCGCGAAATAAATTCGCACCTACAGGTTTGCCGTAGGTTGTTGGGGTTGATGTTTATTGTAAGTGAGGTTTTATACCTCGCTTTTTTATAAAGTTAAATTACATGAGCGCGAAATAAATTCGCACCGACAGGTTTTCCACCTACGCCTACAAGCCAAGCATCACGCTCTTTGCACATCAAACGCGATTACGTCTTTAATTTTCTCTTTATTTGTTGCGAGCATTACAAGCCTATCTATACCCAAAGCCACCCCTGCGCACTGAGGTAATCCATGCTCCAGCGCTTTAATTAAACGCGTATCCATTGGCACTTGCTTTAAACCGTTTTCAGCGCGGTATGCGTTATCTTCATTAAAACGTTTAGCTTGCTCGCTGGCATTTGTGAGTTCGTTAAAGCCATTCGCCAATTCCATATTTTTGTAATAAAGCTCAAAGCGCCCTGCTACGCGTGTATCGTGTTCACAAATTTGTGCAAGTGCCGCTTGAGAAGCTGGAAAGTGATACACAAAACATGGCTTATTTTGTCCTATTGTGGGCTCCACTTTCATACAAAATAATAATTGCAGTAAGGTATCTTTATGCGTTTCATTTTGGGCTATATCAGCAAATCCATGCTCACACGCTAGTTGCTTTAATTGCTCTATGTTCGCTGTTAGCGGATCGAGCCCAAGTGCTTGTTCAAACGCTTGCTGATAAGTAAGCCTTGTTGCCGGCTCAACATCTAAAACAAGCCGCATTAGTTCATCCATTTCATCCATAAGTGCAAACTCATCAAAGCCTGGGCGATACCATTCAAGCATTGTAAATTCGGGATTGTGATGACTACCTGCTTCTTCATTTCTAAATGCTTTACAAAGCTGAAAAATAGCGCCTGAGCCTGCTGCTAACAAGCGTTTCATAGCAAACTCTGGGGATGTTTGTAAAAAAAGAGGAAGCCCACCAGCATGCCCTGGACCTACAAATGTGGTGTTAAAACTGGCTAAGTGCACATCGGTTACACTGGCAGCACTTAAGCTCGGCGTTTCTACTTCCATTACATTACGCGTATAAAAAAACTCACGAATGTTACGTAATATCGCTGCACGTTGTTTTAGTGTTTCAATGCTTGCGCTTGGGGCCCAAAGATCTGCTGACATATTTTCTCCAAAAAAAATCCCAGCTTAAGCTGGGATTTTATAAACAATGTTAAAGCTTACTTAACACGGCTTACGTATTCACCGTTACGAGTGTCTACTTTAATTACTTCGCCAATTTGTACAAATAATGGAACTCGTACTACAGCGCCTGTGCTAAGCGTTGCTGGTTTACCACCAGTGCCCGCTGTATCGCCCTTAAGGCCAGGATCTGTTTCAGTGATCTCAAGCTCAACAAAGTTAGGTGGTGTAACAGCAATAGGGCTGCCGTTCCATAATGTAATTGTACATAAATCATTTTCAACTAACCATTTAACTGCATCGCCTAGTGCTTTTTCGTCAGCAGCAATTTGCTCAAATGTTTCGTTGTTCATGAAGTGCCAAAATTCGCCGTCTGTGTATAGATACGCTAAATCTGTATCCATTACGTCAGCACCTTCAACTGATTCACCCGATTTAAAGGTTTTTTCAAGCACCTTACCAGAGATAAGTTTACGGATACGAACACGGTTGAACGCCTGGCCTTTACCAGGTTTTACCATTTCATTTTCTAAGATACTGCAAGGCTCGCCGTCCATCATAATTTTTAGGCCGCCCTTGAACTCGTTGGTGCTATAATTCGCCATCGTTTCCTCTATTTATATTTTTTCGAGTAATCTACATGCCAATGATACAAAGAAATGAAGCAAATTTGCATAAAAACTGGCAAAAAGAATTAGCAAATGTAGTTACCTGCCCAAAAACCTTGCTTGAAATGGTCGGTTTATCGAGCCAAGTCCATGAAAACGACCTAAAAGCCCGCAGTTTATTTCCGGTACGCGTGCCTATCCCTTTTATAAAAAAAATACGCAAAGGCGATCCAAACGATCCTCTTTTATTGCAAGTCATGCCACGCCATCAAGAATTTTTAACTAAGTCGGGTTTTAATAAAGATCCCCTACTTGAGCAAGATAACGAACAACCCGGCCTTTTACATAAGTATAAATCGCGTGTTTTAGTAATGTTTAAAACCGGCTGTGCCGTCAATTGTCGTTACTGCTTTAGAAGGCATTTTCCGTATCAAGAAAACCAACTTAATAAAAAAAGTCTGCTTGAAACACTAAGCTACATAAAATCTGATGCCAATATAAACGAAGTGATTTTAAGTGGCGGCGATCCACTTATGGCCAAAGACGATGCAATAAGTTGGTTTTTAGATGAGCTTGAGCAATTACCACAAATTAAACGAATGCGAATTCATAGTCGTTTACCAGTAGTTATACCGGCGCGAATAACCGATGAGCTATGTGAGCGATTAGCAAAATCGCCATTAAAAATTATTTTTATTAATCACATAAACCACGCCAACGAAATAGACGCTGACTTTAAAGCAGCCATGCAAAAGCTTAAACAAGCAAACGTAACGCTTTTAAACCAAGCTGTAATTTTAAAAGATGTGAATGATACGCTCGATGCGCAAATAAATTTAAGCGAAGCGTTATTTGACGCAGACGTATTACCGTATTATTTGTATTTGCTCGATAAAGTTGAAGGGGCCAGCCACTTTGATATTAACGAAGAAGACGCTATAAAAATAATGGCAGAGCTATTAAAAGCCCTGCCTGGATTTTTAGTGCCTAAATTAGTTAGAGAAATAGGTGGTCAAAAAAGTAAAACACCTATCGATCTTAAGCTAATTTAAAACAGCATTTAAACGTATATATTTACGTTGTTACCCAATGATGCTGTTACCGATTTAGCCGGTGTTTGCGCACTTGACGATTGTGCAGCACCTTCAATAAGTGCAAGTGCTGCTGCGCCATCTGCTAGTTGCTGCTTTTTAGATAAAGCAGCGCTATAAAGCTCACTGCCTTGGCCTGAGCCAGAAACAGCGGGTAAACTTGTGCCTGATATATTCATATAACAAACCTGACTTTTAAATGTAATCCAAGTATTATGTCGGCCATGCAGTACAAAGCTTTAGGAAAACCATGGATTCAATTATTGAACAACTCAATACTAATTTAAAAATTGTTTATCGTCAGGCGCTTGATGCCGACAAAAAACTCGATGAACTACAACAGCAAGGCCATGGCAAATTTAAAGCCTTATTTGCACAAGATGCTGGTTTTAGCTTTGAAGCTAAACGCTTTAAGCCGTATGTTCTTGACGTAGCCGCTGACGTTGAAAGCTTATCTAACGATGGTTTTGATGAAGAAAAACTTAAAACAACCGTTATTAAGTTACAACAAATACTCACGCTGTTAGCTACTTTTAAGTAAAGATTAAAAAGCAAAAATGCCGCTATTTAGCGGCATTTTTATTTTAAGTTAATCTAAACTTGGTAATATTTGCTCACCAAACCACTCTGTTAATAAGCGTTTTTCGTAATATAGTGATTCGTCGCGGCCCATTTTAATTTTATTCATAAAGCCCATATCTTTGAGCTCCACATCAGTATCTTTACTAAGCACTGTACCGTCGTTATCGGTTAACGAATAATTAAGCTTAATGCGTGGAAAGTATATTGGTTTTACTACACGAATTTCCTCCATACCACCATAACGCACATCTCCCGCTAAATCTAAATCAGTAAACTCTACGTTTAACTTATAATCTTTTGGTAGTTGCTCAGCTAATTTAGACATATGTTTTTCAAAACTTGCCGCAATACTTTTGTGATACGAGCCCTTAGCTTGGTTAGACGCTCGCACATCACGATAATCATTAAAGTCATTCCATTTAACAACAGACTCACCAGCATGGGCAAGCGCAGGTAATGCGATACACATTGTTGTTGCTATTTTTTTAACTAAATTCATATCTTTCTCCAAAGAGGTAACCAATCACAAAAGTGTGGATTGGAGTAAACCTAGCATTAGCTATTACTAAAGCTATTTTAGCACTTGTTTATTAACTATAACTTAATCTTACGAATCAAGTGTTACTTGTTTTGCACAAAATGTAATCAAA
Organism: Pseudoalteromonas sp. SG43-3; assembly: GCF_014164385.1. Lineage (NCBI taxonomy): Bacteria > Pseudomonadati > Pseudomonadota > Gammaproteobacteria > Alteromonadales > Pseudoalteromonadaceae > Pseudoalteromonas > Pseudoalteromonas sp. SG43-3. Next base: position 34,346 of record NZ_JACJFC010000001.1, on the reverse strand, counting down.
AGTATTTAATGTGCTGATATCAAAAAAATACGATTAAAATCATATAAATTACAGATAAAACATGTAAAACACCTCTATTTATGGTGAAATTAACTTAATTGATAAAAGGTACCCACGGAGCTTTCATGACTATTTTAGTAACCGGTGGCGCAGGCTATATTGGCTCGCACACTGTTTTAGAACTTTTACAGCAAGGTAACGATGTTGTTGTTATTGATAACTTAAGTAACTCATCACAAGAATCACTTGCGCGCGTAAAAAATATAACAGGTAAAGAAGCCACTTTTTACCAAGGCGATATTCTCGATAAACCCTTTTTAGATTCTGTATTTGCAAAACACACGGTTGATAGTGTTATACATTTTGCGGGTTTAAAATCAGTAGGCGAGTCGGTTGCAAAGCCAGTTGAGTACTATCAAAACAACGTTCAAGGTACGCTTACACTTGTTGATGCGATGCGCGACGCAGGTGTATTTAAATTGGTATTTAGCTCGTCAGCCACGGTTTACGGCGACCCAGCAAGCTTACCAATCAAAGAAGATTTCCCTGTAGGCGGCACTACCAACCCATACGGTACGTCAAAGCTAATGGTTGAAATGATGCTACAAGATATCGCTAAATCAGATGAGCGCTTTGCGTTTGCTATTTTGCGTTACTTTAACCCAGTGGGTGCACATGAGTCGGGCTTAATTGGTGAAGATCCTAATGGTATTCCAAACAACCTTTTACCTTTTATCGCACAAGTTGCGGTAGGTAAATTAAAGCAACTCGCTGTATTTGGTGATGACTACGACACAGTTGATGGCACTGGTGTGCGCGACTATATACACGTTGTAGATTTAGCGATTGGTCATTTAAAAGCGCTTGATAAAATTGCCAGCAGCACAGGGGCATTAGTTTATAACCTAGGTACTGGTAATGGTTACTCTGTACTACAAATGGTTAATGCATTTATTAAAGCAAGCGATCAGGCTGTACCCTATCAGGTTTCACCTCGCCGTCCTGGTGATATTGCAGCGTGTTATGCAGCGCCAGAAAAAGCACTTAAAGAGCTAGGTTGGGAAGCAGTGCGCGGTATTGATGAAATGATGCAAGATACCTGGCGCTGGCAGTCAAATAACCCTAACGGTTATAAGGGTTAAGTAAAAACGGCAAGTGAGAAAACATAGAAATTATGTAGTTTTGCTTATCTAAAGCGCAGCGTCCTCTTAGCCTCTTTGTGAATAAATCACTTAAAATCTTATTGCACAAAGAGAAGTAAAAGAGGAGTAAATGAGAAGACATAAAACAATAGTAATTATGTATTTTGGCTTCTCTAAAGCGCAGCGCCCTCTTAGCCTCTTAGTGAATAAATCACTTAAAACCTTATTGCACAAAGAGAAGAAAAAGAGGAGCAAATGAGAAAACATAAAACAATAGTAATTATGTATTTTGGCTTCTCTAAAGCGCAGTGCCCTCTTAGCCTCTTAGTGAATAAATCACTTAAAATCTTATTGCACAAAGAGAAGTAAAAGAGGAGTAAATGAGAAGACATAAAACATAGTAATTATGTATTTTTACTTCTCTAAAGCGCAGCGACCTCTTAGCCTCTTTGTTAATAAATCACTTAAAATCTTATTGCACAAAGAGAAGTAAAAGAGGAGAAAATGAGAAAACATAAAACAATAGTAATTATGTATTTTGGCTTCTCTAAAGCGCAGCGCCCTCTTAGCCTCTTAGTGAATAAATCACTTAAAATCTTATTGCACAAAGAGAAGTAAAAGAGGAGTAAATGAGAAGACATAAAAACATAGTAATTATGTATTTTACTTCTCTAAAGCGCAGTGACCTCTTAGCCTCTTTGTGAATAAATCACTTAAAATCTTATTGCACAAAGAGAAGCAAAAGAGGAGTAAATGAGAAGATATAAAACATAGTAATTATTTATTTTTACTTCTCTAAAGCGCAGCGCCCTCTTAGCCTCTTTGTGAATAAATCACTTAAAACCTTATTGCACAAAGAGAAGTAAATGAGAAGACATAAAAACATAGTAATTATGTATTTTACTTCTCTAAAGCGCAGCGACCTCTTAGCCTCTTTGTGAATAAATCACTTAAAAACTTTATTGCACAAAGAGAAGTAAAAGAGGAATAAATGAGAAGAAACCAAAACCTAGAAATTACGAGCTTCGCTCGTCACGCCAGCAAGCTGTGCGTCTTGTATCTCTCATTGATAAATGATTAGCTATCATTTATCACATCGAAGTCAGTGAGCTTGCCTGTGCGTCTAGTATTTAATACTGCTCCGTAGATAAAGCCCTGACTTTCTATTCTCACAAACTGAATGGTATCCAAGCACACTTTTATTTAAGTAGATGCTGTATGTACAAGGGGAGTAAGTAGAGATGATGTTTATCGGCATTGATATTAGTAAAGAGAAGATTGATTTATCGTGGTTGAGAGACCAACTTACAAACAAGATTAAAACAAAAGTCTTTAAAAACAAGCATCAAGACTTTTTAGCAATAGAAAAATGGCTTTTAAATACAACAAAAAGCGCTGCTAATGAGCTCGTTATCACCCTCGAACCAACGGGTGTTTATCATGAAGCACTGATGTATTTTTTACACGAGCAAGGCTTTAATATTATTTTAGCGAATCCCGGTAAAGCTAAAAAGTATGCAGACGCTTTAAACATAATTCACAAAACAGACAAATCTGATGCAACGATGCTTGCTCATTATGGCTGTGCTAAGCACGCAGTCGTTAATTATTGGCAACCTGAAGCATTAGCAATTAGAGAGCTTAAAGCCCTTATTCGTCGTTTAGATGCGCTTGAGAGTAACTGACAACGAGAAGCTAACCGATTAGAAGCAAGTGAATTCAGTAGCGTTTCAGCACGTGTTTGCCAATCTATAAAAGTGACTATCGCGTTTTTAGACGATGAAATTAAACAACTTAAATCTGACATTGATAACCACATAGATAATGAACCTGATTTAAAAAGAAACAGGAAACTACTTGAGTCTATTCCTGGCATTGGGCCCGTACTATCGAGAGAGCTGACGTATTTATTTGCGGCTAAAAAATTTAATAAAGCCAAAGAAGCGGCCGCTTATTGTGGATTAATTCCACGGCATAATGAATCGGGTAAATTAAAAGGGCGAACATCAATCAGTAAACTTGGGCCAGCCAGAATTCGATGCAAACTTTATATGGCAGCCATTGTTGCAGGGCAATGGAATAAAACAATAAAGAGACACAAGTTAACGTTAATAAATAATGGTAGAACACCGATGCAAGCTGTGTATGCAAATATGCGAAAGCTAATTCATATATGTTTTGGTGTAATAAAAAACCAAGAAGCGTTTAAGCTCCAAGAAAGTTAATTAAGACCTTGAAGCTTAAAATGAGAGATGGTACCTACAAGTAATTTAACCACAGCGTTAAGTTTTGGCTGTAGGCGTTGAGCTTGCTCACGCGAAAAGCGCAGCTTTTAATTACTTATATTTAATTACTTATATCCAGTATTTAATAACGAGTATATTCATTATGTCTGTGCCCACTGTCTTAGTAAGTTATGGTACACACCTGTTAATTGAATAATCTCTGGGCTATCTTCTACTTTGCTGCGCAAACTTTGAATCGACATATCTAAATCAAATAACAAACCACGTTTTTCGTCGCTGTTTACCATGCTTTGCAGCCAAAAAAATGAGGCTAATCTGCGCCCACTCGTTACAGGCATTACACGATGTAAACTCGTTGAAGGGTATAACACCATACTGCCTGCGGGCAGCTTTACACTGTGTGAGCCATAAGTGTCTTCAATAACAAGTTCTCCGCCCTCATAGTCTTCAGGGTCATTAATAAATAACGTCATTGATACATCTGTACGAATTTTTACTGGCGTACCCGGCACTTGTCTAATTGCATTATCTACATGCACACCAAACGATTGCCCGCCTTGATAGCAATTAAATAACGGAGGAAAAATTTTTGCAGGAAGCGCTGCCGACATAAACAAATTACTACGCGCAAGTGCTGCCATAATAATATCGCCAAGCTCTTGGCATTCAGGACTATTTTCAGGTAGCTGTAAGTTATTTTTTGCTTTGGTTGATTGATGACCTGCGGTAATACTGCCATCGGCCCACTGCGCTTTAAGCAAAACCTCATGGCAATACGCCACTTCTTCTTTCGTTAATAGCTCTGGAATTTTAACTATCATGTGCGCCCTCTCACATTTTCATCAAATAATTAAGGGCAGGTAATAGGCCTGCCCTTATGCTTACTTTTATTTTTTAATTTGTTTTAAAATTAAAAAGAGTAGCTCGCTGTTAAACTAAACTTACGACCATCACCTGGTACAAAGTGTCCACCACCTAACTGATCAACGTAATCTTTATCACCTAGGTTTTCACCATTAAGCTGCAGGCTCAAATCTTTTGATATGTCATACGCAACCATCAGGTCAAAAATAGTATAACCTGGCGCACGAGAGCGTGTTGACGTAGTGCCGTTGTAACGCTCACCTATATACTGCGCACCTAAACCAAACGATAACTTATCCGACATATCGTACGTAGTCCAAACACTTGCGCTATTTTTAGGCGTACGTGCAAGCTCGTTACCGATTTGAGTTGCGTCGTCGCCTAATGCTTCTGTTACTTCGCTATCTTGGTAAGTGTATGAAGCAATTACAGTCCACTCTTTAGTAATTAGGCCCGTTGCTGAAAGCTCTAAACCTTGAACGCGCTGTTCACCACCGAGTATTTCGTCACTTGAGCTATCTGCAAATGGGTCATCAGTACGGGCATTGGTTTTTTCAGTACGGAAAAGTGCAGCATTAGTTTGCAGGCGGCCATCCATTAGGCTCCATTTAGTTCCTAATTCATAACTACGGCTTTCTTCTGCGTCTAAATCAGCTGCATTTGAACGCGTAGATACCGTTAGGCTTTCCGCCGATGGATTAAATGAATTACCTGCGCCTAAATACACACTGCCATTTTCTGTAGGTTTATAAACTACAGCTGCATTCCAGCTAAATAAATCGTCACTTGTAGAAATTAAAGCGCTTGGATCATTGTAATCGTTGTGATAATCCGTAGTGAAGCTATCAAAGCGAATTCCACCTGTAACTTCCCATTGCTTGTTAAGCGTCACTGTATCAAATGCATAAATAGCTTGGTTTTTAGCTTTAGCTTCAATGCTTGTACCGTCACGGCCGTACACACCCGTAAATGCAATTGTTGCGTCAGGGTTGTATAAGTCATTGCGTATTCCATCTTCAATCAGGTTATCAGGCGTAGTTGCAACAAAGTTATGGCGTGTAAACGTTTCATTTGCAAGTTCAACACCCACTACTACGTCGTGAGTAAAGCCAGCAAATTCATAGTTACCAATTAAATCAACTTGAAGTGCAGCAAGTGAATTTTCAGTATCACGTGTTTTTTCATCTGCAAAGGTAATGTCAGTGTCTGTTGTAACCGAGAAATAACGCGGTGCAGTTGTTACTGATTCACGCTTAACTTTACCTAAACGACCTTGCACACGTAACGTAGTATTTTGAGAAAAATCATACTCATAACGAGCTGTTGTTGAGTAGGCTTCAATATCTTCGTAATCACGGTAAATATTACCGTAAAAGTTATCAAAGTCGACAGGAGAAGGTGAGCGCGCGCTATCTGCAAGTTCAGCTACTGGCGTATCACTGTAAACCCAAGGAATACCATAATCTGGTAAATTGTCTTGGCGTTGATACTCTAGATTTAAATCAAAACGGCTGTTTGTACCAAGCCCTGTTGCAAATGCAAACGCAACAGCATTTGTTTCGTTTTCAACATGATCACGACCTGCAACATCACCTTTATCAGTAAGAAGGTTTATACGTAGTGCGCTTGTGTCGTTTACTTGAATGTTAGTATCAAAACGACCACGGTAATCGTTTTCTGTACCTAAACGTAGCGAAACGTCGTTAAAGTTGTCTAACTTCGCCTTTTTACTTTCTAAATTAACACTACCACCTGTTGCGCCACGACCAGAAACTGCAGAGCCTGGGCCTTTTGCAACTTCAACGGCTTCAATGTTGTAAATATCACGTGTGTAACCTGCAACATCGCGAATACCATCAACAAAAATATCATTTGTTGCACTAAAACCACGAATCGACATGCTATCGCCAGTAGGTGAGCCACCCTCACCTGCTGCTAAAGAAATACCTGAAACATTACGCAAAGCATCACGTAGGCTATCTACGTTTCTGTCTTTCATTACCGCTTGGTTGATTACTGTTACCGTTTTAGCTGTATCGAGTAGCGGTTGAGTGTATTTATGCGACGTTGATTTTTCTACAACATAACTAGACTCAGTTTTAGTTTCTGCTTTGGTTACCGATAGTTCTTGAACATCCTGTGCACTTGCCCAAGTTGAAAGCGTAGCTGTAACAACCGCTGCAATTGGCTTCACGTACGCATTTCCTTTATTCGATGGCTTACTCATGGTTACTCCGTAGTTTTTATTAAGCACTTAACTATTGTTAATTTAAGGTACATATTTAATTTCGGCGAAATCCTACCACTCAAACAAAGCAATGTAAACGATAACTGTTATCAATTGCATTGTTATGTGAATTCCTATATTGTATACACACTTAAAAATTAACAGTAATTACGTCCTTGTAATTGCTTGTCGTAACTTTCAGGATTGTTGTTAAGTAATGCGAAGCTTAATTAAACCAATTAGCGTAGTTATCGCGCTTTGTAGCACTATGGCAGTAAAAGCCGACACTGTTAGTGAGCTAGAACAACTCGTTAATAAATGGCTACAAATAGAAAATCAAAACACAGAATTAAATACTCATTGGCTTGAACAAAAAAGCAGTATGGAGCAAACCTTAACGCTTCTTAATGCCGAGCAGCAGCAACTTAGCGAGCTTAATCAGCGTAGAAAAAAAAGCACCAGTGAGCTTGCCCAAAAACGCGAACAGCTTGTAACTCAGCAATCAGAGCTTGAAAATGATCAACAGCAATTAAATGATCAACTAGCACGTATTTCTGGGCAATTACTTTCATTACAAGTGCAACTCCCCCCGCCACTTTTGAGTAGTTGGAAAAACGCTGGTGATTTAAGCGATTCAAAACTCAGTACAACTGACAAATTACAAACAGCACTAAAAATGCTGACTCTACTTAATGATTTTCAACAACGTATTTCTATTCACGAAATGGCTATTAAACACCCTGACGGGCAAGAAGTATGGGTTAAGCAGCTTTATTTAGGTGCAGCTCAAGCATGGTTTGTAAGCGAAGACTTAAGTTATGTAGGTATTGGTTTTCCAAGTGATTTAGGTTGGCAGTGGGAGTTTGATCCAAGCATTAATGCAGAACAAGTTGCACTGGGTATTGCTGTACAGCAAAAAAAGCGCGCTGCTGATTGGGTAACACTCCCAATATTAAGTTATGTAAATAAAAACCAGCAAGGGGCTAAATAATGGCTACTAACAGCATAATTAAAGTATTTAGCGCCACAGTTTTACTTTTTAGTGCAAACATATCTTTTGCAGCTAGCAGTGATGATGCTAAGCAAAGTATTTTAAGTGATATTAAAACAGCGCAGCGTACTCTAAGTAAAACTCAAAATAGCATTTCAAAAGAGCAAGCGACCCTTGCAAAGCAAATTTTTACCAAGCAGCAATCGCTCAGTAAATTACGCGAACAAGCCGCTGTTAATCGCCGCCTAGCTGACGAAAACACATTAAGTCTTGATCAGTTACAAACCCGATTAGACACTTGGCAACAGCAGCAGCAATATCAATTAAACTTACTTAGCCGTTTTGTACGCCAAAACACCAGCAATAGTGCTAGCAGTAACGAGTCGGCTAATAGCCAAAACGAGTTATTAAGCCGTGTTGTATCGCTAATTAATAATCAAGAGCAGGCACTTTATCCACAGTTTAAAAAACAATCGGTTGTGCTAAGTAATGGCGAATTAAGCCAAGCTAATACCCTTCAAGTCGGGCCTGTTGCATGGTTTAGTACGCAAACACCTAAACTTATGGGTTTATTAAATTTAGATGATGAATCTAATGCATTAAAAGTAGCGTTAGTACAATCAACAAGTGACGACAACCCACTCGATAATACTTTAAAGCAAAACGGTGTAGGCTCTACATTACTTACTTTTGATCCTAGTTTAACGCACTTAGTAACTAGCCAAGCCCAACAAGAAAGTCCGCTTGAACACCTAGAAAAAGGAGGTTTATGGGCTATCCCTATTATTTTATTTGCCTGCTTTGCACTTACCATTGCGCTATTAAAAGCCGCACAGCTACTGCGTTTAAGTAAAATTAAAATGCACTCTCAAATGCAATTACAGCAACTTTTTAAAGCTGAAAATAGCAGTGAATTTTCAGGTATGCAGCAGCAGCTATTTAACTTAACGCTGCAAAGCGAAAAAGGCCAAGTACGAGACGATCAATTATTTAATCAGTTAATTCATGATAAGCATAAACTCGATAACTTTATTGGCGCTATTGCCGTTACGGCTGCAGTAGCCCCACTACTTGGCTTGTTAGGCACTGTTAGCGGCATGATCGAAACATTTAAAATGATGACTTTGTTTGGCTCAGGCGACCCAGAAGTTGTATCGGGCGGTATTGCACAGGCACTTATAACAACCGAGTTAGGTTTAGTTGTTGCTATACCAGCACTCGTTTTAAATGCACTGTTATCGCGTAAAGCAAAAGCGTACTACAGCCAACTAGAAGGCTTTGCATTACAGCTAAGTCAACTAGAAAAAGGAGAAAACAATGTTTGAGAAAATCGTTAGTAACCCTATTTGCTGGTGTATTCTTTTACTCGCTTTATTTGTATACCAGCTGATTTTTCATGACTTACTGCACCTTAAACAATACCAAGCGCAGCGCAAAGGTTATTGGCAAGAAGTTAGCTCTATTTTAACTGCAGCGCTTCCGCTACTTGGTTTATTAGGCACCATTGTTGGTTTGCTTGATACATTTAAAGTAATGGCGCTGGGCCATAACGAGTTAATGAGTGACGCCATTGGTGACGCATTACTAACAACTCAATTGGGTCTTGTGTGCGCTATTCCTGCGTGGTTAATGCAAGCGTATTTAGCGTATTCACAGCGTAATCCTAAATTACATACGTTAAGTAAGCAGTTAGGGTAACACTATGCAATCACGTTTAAAGCACAAGCTAGAGCAAGAAGCGGGGCAACATATCGATATGTCGCCGCTACTTGATGTGGTATTTATATTGCTAATATTTTTTATTGTTACAACCGTATTTGTACGCGAAAGCGGCGTTGAGGTTGATAAACCACAAGCCGTATCGGCTAGTCGTCTTGAGCAGCAAGTTATATTTTTAGCAATAACCGACAACCAACAAGTATTTTTTGATGGCAGCCAAATTGGTGTTGCTGGTGTGCGTAGTAGTGTCGAGCAAATGTTAAAACAGCAACAACGTCCTGTGGTTATTCAAGCTGATAAAACAGTACCTACTGAGTTACTTGTTCAAGTAATTGACGAAGCAAAGCTGGCAGGCGCGGCGCAAGTTAACTTAGCGACCAAGCAATAGTATGCACACGATTAACTCGCTTCAAAAAACAAAAAACAATCGCCATCCGCTGTTTGCATTTGGCCTTAGCCTCATTGTGCTTAGTGCTGCATTACTGCTTTTATGGCTTGGGCAACTTGCTGAACACCATATACAAGACAAAGTGGTTGTACGTGAGATTGCCATGGTGGCACTGCCACCTCCGCCACCTCCATCAATATCACAACAGCAAACAAGTGAGCCAATGCAAAGCTTAGCGGTAGAAGGTGCAGGCGCGTCAATTCAAGCCGTAAAAATTAAGATAAAGAGTGATTTAAGTATTGTAAAACCCGATACACCCAACGTAAAAGTAAGCGCGCCACAATGGCAATCAATGAGTGTAAATTGGGATGCATTTAGCTTAAATCAACTCGATGGTCTCCCCACTTTACTTACTCCCGTCAAGGCCGTTTTACCAAAAAGCTTAACCCGCCGAGGTGTTGATGTATTTACTGTAAAACTCGATGTATTTATTGATGAAAGTGGCAAGTTAAGTTTAATTGAGGTAGTACAAAACCCATACCCTGAACTTAAACCAGCTATCGACAAAATTATTAAACAAAGCCGCTTTAGTGCACCTAAAAAAGAAGGTGAAACCGTACGCGCTCGCTTTATTTGGCCAATCGAATTTAAACCTTAAGCCTATTAAAATGAAAAATATGAATATATTTAAAACGCTAAAACCATTAACTCGCGCAGTTATCACTACTTTAATGTGCTCACTCCCTTTATTAGGTGTAAGTAGCGTGCATGCAAGCGCTGCTAGTACGCCATTAAAAAGTGCGCCACTAAAAGTAACGTTATCGCCTAGCGATCCAACATGGCAGTTGGCTATAAATAATAAATTACTAGGCCCTACAGAGGTCCTTATTGAACCGACCGAGCGCGGTTTTGCTCGCCAAGTGCAACCACTTTTACAAGCAGGTAATTACAGTGAAGTTGCGGCGCTATTTAAAGGCCGAGATATAAGCCAAGATAGCACTGCTTTAAACTTATTACGTGCACAAGTACTGCTTTCAACAAAAGATTTTGATAAAGCAGAAGCCGCTTATTTAGCATGTTTAAAAGCATCACCTGATTTAGTAAAAGCTCACCAAGGTTTGAGCCTTTTATACATGCAACAAGCAAAGTATGATAAAGCGCAAACACATCTAGTTCACAGTATTGAACTTGGCCAAGCTGATGCACAAAGTTATGCGCAACTTGCTTATATACACGTACAGCACAACCAACCTTGGAGCGCAGTAGCGGCCTACCGCCAAGCGCTTATGCTAGCGCCAGAAACAAGCCAATATCAACAAGGTCTATTGTTTGCGTTAATTGAATCGGGTGATTTAAGTCAGGCAAGTGCATTACTAAAAGAATTACTTAATAAAAGCCCTGATAAAGCTGAACTTTGGCTGCAACGTGCACAAATAGCATTACAGCTTGATCAAAAAAAGCAAGCGCTTGCTGCTATTGAAGTGGCCTTAAAACTCAACCCTAAAGATACCAGTAACCAGCTTTTAGCAGCCCAACTGCATTTAAGTGAAGGCAGCACTGAACGCGCTGTGAGTTTATTAAAGCAAGGTTTAAAACACGCCACTAAACAGCAGCAAGTTGAGGTTATTAATACCACGATGCAAACTTTAGGCTGGCTTGTATCTCAACAAAAATGGGATTTAGCTAAAGAGCTAATAGGCAGCGCAAAAAGATTAACTAAGCAGCTACCCCGTGATGAACAAGCGCAGTTTTCTGTATACAGCGCACAAATTGCTATGCAACAAGGTAATACTAAACGTGCTCTTAAAAGCTTAAATAATGCACTTAAAATAAACCCGAATTTAGGTGATGCCCTACTTAGTTTAGCAAGTATATATCGTAGTAAAGGCCAACTCACCCAAGCTAAACTTATGTATGTTCGTGCACAAGCTCTGCCTGATTACCAACTATCGGCGTGGCTTGGATTATCGCAAATAGCGATTGATTCTAAAGACTACCCGAGTGCGCTAAAGCATCTTAGAAAAGCATTACAAGCCAACCCACAACGCCAGGACTTAATTACTAATATTCGCGCCCTTGAGAATATAGTGCGCCAAGAAGGGTAAGTTTAACACCGTGGTTAAATTTACTTGTATAAGCACAGCTTGCTGGCTGTGACGAGCAAAGCTCGTAATTTCTATGCTTTGATGTTTTCTCATTTACCCCTCTTTGTGCAATAAGGTTTTAAGTAATTTATTCACAAAGAGGTTTAGAGGGCGCTGCGCTTTAGAGAAGTAAAAATACATAATTACTATTGTTTTATGTCTTCTCATTTACTCCTCTTTTACTTCTCTTTGTGCGATAAGTTTTTAGATAATTTATTCACAAAGAGGTTTAGAGGGCGCTTCGCTTTAGAGAAGTAAAAATACATAATTACTATTGTTTTATGTCTTCTCATTTACTCCTCTTTTACTTCTCTTTGTGCAATAAGATCTTAAGTGATTTATTCACAAAGAGGTTGAGAAGGCGCTGCGCTTTAGAGAAGTAAAAATACATAATTACTATGTTTTAATGTCTTCTCATTTACTCCTCTTTTACTTCTCTTTGTGCAATAAGATCTTAAGTGATTTATTCACAAAGAGGTTGAGAAGGCGCTGCGCTTTAGAGAAGTAAAAATACATAATTACTATTGTTTTATGTCTTCTCATTTACTCCTCTTTTGCTTCTCTTTGTGCAATAAGATCTTAAGTGATTTATTCACAAAGAGGTTGAGAAGGCGCTGCGCTTTTCGCGTGAGCAAGCTCGTTTACAATATATATTAAAGCGTTACCAATTTTGCATTTCGACTATGCGTGATTGCGTGCGTGCATATTCAAAGCTCAACTTTTTACCTTTGTACAAATGTTCAATGTCGGTTTGCGCATTTATTACCAGCAATTTATGGCAATCGTAAAATTCATCGACTAAGGCAATGAAGCGCCGTGCTTCGTCGTCAAATGTGTGCTCATCAAGTGTTTGTTTTTCGCGTTGGTAACTATCTTCTATACCGTGAACAATAACTTTACCCGTTGCTTTAGCTCCCATTTGCGGCACGTTCGATACATATAACACATCAAATTGCGTTGCTAAAAACATATAGTCGTTAGCACTGCGTGGGCCTGAACATAGCGCCATAAAATCAATCATCAAGGCATTATCGGCTCTTAATAAATAAGGTAAATTGCGCCCATGCACAGTAATTGTATTGTTGCATGTTACTACTGGATACGAAGCTAAAAACTCATTTTTATAATCGTGATTTGATAAATTAATAAAATAGTGACGGCTGTTTTTACCATATCTAAAGCGGTGATCGTCCTCCCCTGCCACGTTAATTATATGACAATGGTTATTAATTAAATCAATAGTAGGTAAAAACCGCGCTCGTTGTAGGCCGTTGTAATAAAGCTGCTCTGGCTTTGCGTTCGATGTGGCCACCAGCACAACACCTTGTTCAAACAACGCATTGAACAATCTCGCCATGATCATAGCATCGCCAATGTCGCTCACAAAAAACTCGTCAAAACACAGTACTCGAATATTTTTAGCCCACTGTTTTGCAATCAGAGTTAATGGATTTTTTTGACCTTGTAGCTGCGTAAGTTGGGCATGCACTTGCGCTATAAAATGATGAAAATGCAGCCGCTGCTTTTGCTCAGTAGGTAGGTTTTTATAAAATAAATCCATTAACATGGATTTACCGCGCCCTACGGGTCCATATAAATAAATGCCTTTTATTAAGGGCGCTTTTTGCCACCATGATGTGTGAGCTTGAAGTTGCTCGCTTAGCGTATTTAAAGCTTCCACTGCATTTTGCTGCGCTGCATCAAAACACAGTTCACCCGTGTCTATTTTTGCTTGGTAAAGGCTTAAAATTTGTGTGCTGTGCACTGTCATGGTATTTCACTATCGGCTATAATCGCGCCCATTGTAGCCGACTAAAAATGTGAACCAAAATGAAATTCCCTTGCCGCTTAGATAAATTTATTAGCCACTTAGCTGAAATACCGCGCACCCAAGCTCGTGCTAGTATTAAGCGAAAAGAAGTAAGCGTGAATGGCGAAATAATCACATCACATAATTTTCAGCTAGCCCAGCAAGATGAAGTACTGCACCAAGGTACGCCTTTGGTATTTTTAGGTAAGCGCTATTACATGCTAAATAAACCTGTTGGCTATGTATGTGCCAACAGTGACGAGCTTCATGAAACTGTTTTTGACTTACTTGATGAGCCAAATATGAGCGACTTTCACGTAGCAGGTCGCCTTGATATAGATACCACCGGGTTAGTTATTATTACTAATGATGGCGATTGGTCACATAAAATTACGTCGCCTAAAAGCAATAAATTTAAAACCTACCTAGTAGAAACTCAAGAGCCTATTACCGATGAAGCACTTGAGCAATTACGTACAGGCGTCATGCTGCATAACGAAAAAGATTTAACCCGCCCAGCTATTGCCGAACGACTTGCTAATTACGGACTGCGTTTATCAATAAGTGAAGGAAAGTATCATCAAGTTAAGCGTATGCTTTACGCGGTAGATAACAAAGTGGTTGAGTTACATCGCGAGCAGATTGCGGGGATTACCCTAGATGAAAACTTGGCCAGTGGTGAATATCGATTATTAACACCCGAAGAAATTAAGTTATAAAAGCGCTTTAAAGGAGCCTAAGTTTGGATATACTAGGGCGTGTTGAGCTTTGTGGATTGAAATTTGTTCAATCTAGGGGCGATTTAATCGCGGCGCGAGGTTTGTAACCTAGTGGGCTAAGTAAAAATCGAGCAACAAAGAGTTAATCGCCCCTAGAAAGAACCCAAAGGGCAGAGCATGTTTGGCATTTATGCTGCGTTATCGCCTAATTATGGGGAATAACCACACTACATAGGCTCTGCCTTGCCTAAAAACCAAACATACTACTGCAAATTCAACCACCAACGTTCAACACGCCCTAACTAAAACAATATAGCCAAACTTTTACTTGAGCCTGTTGGCTTGCTCTACTAAAATAGCGCCCTTCAAAATTACTAAGGTCGGCCGTGTTAGTTAACTACAATCCCCCCATGAGTCCGTATTTAACGATACTTTTTCAGGATGACGATTTACTGATAGTTAATAAACCAAGTGAGTTATTAACTGTCCCAGGTAAAGATCCTAAACATGCCGACAGCTTAATTAATCGTGTTAATCGTGTTTTTCCAACAGCAAGAATAGTGCACCGCTTAGATATGGCGACTTCTGGCATACTGTGCCTTGCCATGAATAAAGCAGCGCACAGACATTTAAGTATGCAGTTTCAAGAGCGCGAAACAGCTAAACGTTACATAGCACGTGTATACGGACAACTTGAAGCTGAAACAGGATCAGTAGATTTACCCCTTATTTGTGATTGGCCTAATCGCCCTAAACAAATGGTTGATCACGACAGAGGTAAACCTTCACTTACGCATTTTAAAATACTTGAGCGTAAAGAAAATGCAACCCGTGTAGAGCTAACCCCCATCACTGGTCGCTCGCATCAGTTACGTGTGCATATGTTAAGCCTGGGTCATCCTATTTTAGGTGACAGGCTTTACGCCCACAAAGAGGCACTTGCTGCAGCTCCTCGCTTACAGTTACATGCTCAAATGCTGCAATTAAAGCACCCTAAAACTGAGCAAGTACTTACTTTTGAAGCTGAGCCAGAATTTTAACCGGCGCAAATACTTCGTAAATTATTAAACTTTTAGATAACCTTGCCGATACCTAACTAATTGTCATTAGTTAGGTGCGTTATGCTATTTTCACGGTCTTTAAAGGCAGCTTTTTATATACAGCTCAGCTGTGCGCTACTTTTAGCTAACCTCATCAGCGCGGCTGAACATATTGCCCCACCTAGTCTATCAAGTATTGAAAATAGCGATATTGAGCGACTACTTCCAAGTGATGAAATAAAGCCAATATTAGCGGGTGAAACGGAATTTTTAAGCCTTTACAGCGAATATATGAGTAGTAATTTTAGAGGTATCGTAATACTTATACCCGACTGGCATTCTTCACCTACCAATAACTCAGGTGTGGACTACTTGCGCAAAGAGCTTAATAATTTAGGTTACAGCACCTACGCAATGACAGTGCCCGACATTGATTGGCAAGCAAGTAAAATGGCCAAAGCTACGCCTAATGAAGCAGAAACAGCGCCTAGTAAAGCCTATGAACCTGCATCGCCCGACACAGCAACAAACGCACAATCACAGCCTGCAAAAATCAAAGATGAGCCTCATTACGTTAATGCAATTGAAAAAGTAACTGACGACATACTTGATGACTATAAAATAAATCTCATTTCTCGGTTTAATGCGCTGTATCAAACCGCTATGGAAGATTCGAGTAATATAGTGGTTATTGCACAAGGCACAAGTGCGGGTGTGTTGTTGGAGTACTATGCAGATTTTCCAGATGAGAGACTAGATGCGTTTATAAGTTTAAGCAGTTACTTACCTAATACTAAACGTAACGAAAATTTGAGCCAAACAGCGTCACTTGTTACACCCGCCTTGCTTGATATTTACTATGCAAATGACAGCACAGACATTTTAATGAGCCTTAAAAATCGTCAGCGCTGGGTTGAGCGAAATGCAAAATTTGATTACCGCCAACGCCAATTGTTTGGCCTGCGCGATCAACCTGGTCAACACGCACGCCTAACAAAAGAAATAGACGGTTTTTTACGCCGACTTTTTTAAATACTCATAAGCGGCTTGAATATCTTGGCTCTTTTTAACAGCCAATTCCATCATGTGCTTTGGTAAACCTTGCGATACTAATTTATCTGGATGATGTTGCGACATAAGTTTACGGTACGCTACTTTTATGTCACGTTGCGTTGCATCGCTATTTAAGCCTAATAACGCCAATGCTTGCGCACGGTTCATATTATTATTTGGCGGTACATGGTGGCCAGAACCCTCACGGTAACTACTGCTTTGACCTTGGCTTTGTTGCTGCTGATTAAAGCGCTGTTGTTGCTTTCTAAAGTTAAACTCAGCTTGATAACGTTTTAATACAAATGCAAAGTGTGTTTTAGAAATGCCTAGCTGTTTACTTACTTCTGCTAATAATTGCTTTTCTTGTTCGGCTAATACCCCGTCAGAAAACGCCATTTGTATTTGTATTTCTAAAAACAACTGTATTAGATCGTTTCGTTTAGCAAAGCGTTCTTTAAAATCGTGTACGGTTTCTTTAAGTGAAAAGTCGCCCTCTTTACCTGACTGAAATGCATGTTGTGCTTCGCGGCGTTCTTCGCCCTTTAAGCCCATTTCGTCCATGAACAAGTTAGCCGCTTTTATGTGTATTTCGCTCACTCGGCCATTCGATTTTGCAATGTGCCCCATGACAGCAAAGCAACTTGAAAAGAATAAAGCTTGGCGCTCGTGAACATCGTCACCACTAAATAAGCTAGAAAAACCGCCTGCTTTATCAAAGTTATTTTTTAAGCTTTTATCAAATAAATGACCTAGGTATAAACCTAAAATAGCACCAAATATTTTGCCAAACATAAAGCCAAAACAAAAACCGAGAATTTTTCCCCACATCTATAATACTGCCTTCTTAAAAATTGAGTTGTTACGCCTCAAGGCGCGTGTTTAATTGGTTTAAACGCTCTGGTGTACCAATGTCATCCCATTGCCCTATATAGAGCTCAGTAGAGACTAAATGTTCATTTAGCTTTTCACGTAAAATAGGCCCTAAAGGGCGAATACCTTGCGTTAATCCTTTAAAAAAATCAGCCTGATAGCGGCCAATCCCCGAAAAGGTATATTTTTGACTCTCGGCCGACAAATAGCTCAATGCAAAGTCGCCATCTGGGTTGTGTGGCGGGTTTTCTATAAGCACTATGTGCGCCTCACCGGGTTGCAAATGAAGTTGCATTAGCGCACTTACATCATAGTCGGTGTATACATCGCCATTTATTACAATGAACGAGTCGCCCAACAACGGTAACGCTTCAATAATACCGCCGGCTGTTTCAAGGCCACCTTCAACTTCTTGGCTATAAAGTATATTTACGCCAAATTGACTGCCATCTTTAAAGTAGTCTTTTATTTTATCACCCTGCCACGCAAGGTTTATTACAATATCGGTAATGCCGGCTGCTTTAAGGTTATTTATATGATGCTCAATAAGTGGTTTTTCTGCCACTTTTAACATTGGCTTTGGCATATTTTGCGTAAGCGGCATCATTCTTTGCCCGCGCCCTGCAGCTAAAATCATCGCTTTCATGAGTGCTCCTTTGCTAACTTTTCAGTCACTTTTGGCACTATGGTATTTTTTGTCCACTCACTCAATGCTTTAAGCTCTGGGTAATTTGCTGCTACTTCAATAATGTAATCAAGCGTCGGTAAAATATTATCTAAATAACCTGTTTTACCATCGCGTAAATACAATCGACAAAATATACCCGCAGCTTTTAAGTGGCGCTGTAATCCGGTTAAATCAAACCAATATTTAAACTCATCGAATGAAGTGTTAGTCAGTAAATTTTGAACTGTAAATTCTTGATAAGCAAAATCAAGTAAACTTGTTAATTCTTGCTCTGGCAATTTAAAGTAGCAATCGCGCAGTAGCGATACTAAATCGTAGCAAAGCGGCCCGCGTACAGCATCTTGATAATCTATAATGGCCCACTGGCCGTTACTGTTCATAATGTTACGGCTATGGTAATCACGATGAACGGTAACCGTAGGTTGCTCAAGCATCGCCTTTATTAATAGCTCTGAACTTGTTTGCCACATTATTTTTTGTTCTGCACTGAGTGGCTCATTAATAAAGTCGCTTACTAACCACTGGCTAAATATATCAAGCTCTAGCTTTATAAAATCTTCGTTATACGCTTGCATAGCAGAAGCTGTGGGCGTTTTTGCCCACTGAGCACTTAAATTAATTAATGCTTGATAATGCTCGGTGCGGTTTGCATCATCAAGCATGTCAGCTAGGTGCGTACTGCCTAAATCACTGAGAATAAAAAAGCCCTGTTTCTCATCGCTTGCAATAATAGTGGGAAGTAAAAAACCTTGCTCAACAAACACTTGGTTTAGCAAAATGTAAGGTTCGTTATTCACTTTTTTTGGATCTGAGTCCATCACTATTAAATGTTTATTATCGTGATTTAAACGATAATAACGGCGAAAGCTAGCATCCCCCGTGATCGCGTTTAAAGTATGCGACTTGGCATTAAGGTGTGTGTTTATAAATTGTTGTAAATTCTCAAAGCGTGTCATTTTATTAGATATCTATTTTTATAGGTCAATTACTGTAATTGCCATTATTTTCCTTTATTATGTGTATATTATATTAAACACAAAGTATTAAGGTCGATAAATGAGCAAAACCTGGGGCATATTGATGCTAAGCGTAGTTAGCGCACCATCGCTTGCCGAAACTGAACTGGCACACAACCTTTGTGGCATTTCAATGCAAACCAGAGCTTGGCAACCACTTGAAGGCCTTAACCTTGGTGAAGTTGATATCCAAGCTGATGATGTTGAGCTACTTGGCACTCAAAGCGCTGAATTTACCGGCAATGTTGATATTAACACCCTTAAGATGAGTTTGTCCGCACAAACTGCGTTGATAGACAAACAGCGTGGTTTATTAAATGCAACGGGGCCAATTACTTATCAAGACTACGTAAGTAAAGTAAACAGCACCGGATTAAATGCCGATTTAAATAATTCAGAAGTCAGTTTGTTAGGCGCCGACTACAGCCTAACCGAACAACAAGGTAAAGGCGGCGCTGAAAAGCTCACTGTTAATCAGTCTGGCCTATTACTCATGAATGCAAGCTTTACTACTTGCCCAAGTGACACCCCTGCATGGGAAATTGAAGCTGACGAAATAAACCTTTCACGCGAAGAAGGCTGGGGCGAAACATATAACGCCGTATTGCGTATTTTAGATACACCGGTTCTATATTTACCTTATTTTACATTCCCGCTAGATGAACGCCGTAAATCGGGCTTACTTACTCCGACTATTTCAAGTTCTGACAAATACGGCCTTGAAACAATTACGCCTTATTATTTAAATATTGCACCTAATTTTGATGCCACAATTACGCCTCGTTATATGTCTAACAAAGGGCTGCAATTACAGACAGAGTTTAGATACCTAACAGAGCAACACGAAGGCTTAGTAGGGATTGAATACTTAGATAGTGATGATTCTGAGCCTGATTTGAATGAACGCTACATGTTTCATTGGCAACAGCAAAGCTACCTAGGTGAAAACTGGCGCGCAAACGTTGATGTAACCAATGTGAGCGATGATAACTACATCACCGACTTAACTTCAAACTACGCAAGTAAAACCGATACTCAATTGTATCGTACTGGTTCACTTACCCATTTAGGTGATACATGGCGCACCGATATTAAAGTGCAAAACTTTGAAGTACTCGGCGATCACTTAGAGTCATACACTGCAATACCACAAGTTAATTTTACGCAAACAGCCCCTTGGCGTTTTGATAATTTTGACTTTAGTGTGTCGGGCGAGATTAGTCATTTTACTAATGATTCATCAGAAGTGGCCATAGACAGCGCAACTCGTGTACACGTAGAGCCAAAAGCACGCTACAACTACGCTACGCATGCGTGGTCATTTTTGTCTGAAGTAAGCTTATTACAAACTAATTATAAGCAAAGCGGAAACTTAACCGGCACGCAATACAGCGATACTGTATCGCGTACTATCCCAAAAGTACGTTTGTACTCTCAGCTTAATTTTGAGCGTGACGCATCTTACTTTTTTGAAGATGGTATACAAACACTAGAACCGCAAATTCAGTATTTATATACACCTAATAAAGATCAGTCAGATATTGGCTTGTTTGATACAACCAAACTGCAAGATGATTATTATGGTTTATTTAGAGACGTGCGCTTTTCGGGTGTTGACCGTATAGCAGCTGCTAATCAGTTTACTTTAGGTGCTACAACGCGCTTATTTGATAAAAAACAAGAAGAAGTGTTTAACTTTAGTGCGGGCCAAATATTTTATTTAAGTGACGATGCTAAGCCAACAGAGCAAGGCTTAAACTCAGACACTAATTATAATGCACTATTTGCAGCTCAAACCATGTTACATTGGCACCGCCGTTGGTACCTCGCTGGAGGTATTCAATATGATACAGATGGCAAGCAAATGGTACAGTCAAATGTAACGCTTGATTATAAAGGTGATAATAATCAGCTAGTACAATTGAACCATCGCTATGCAAATGATGTCTCAGGAAATACAATCGAGCAAGCAGGTGTATTTACAAGTATTCCTATTAGCGACGAATGGCAATTTATTGCGAGCTATCATCGAGATCTTGAAAACAACAGAAGTATCGAAGTATTGAGCGGATTACAGTATGAATCATGCTGTTGGGCTATCCAAATTACTGGCCATCGCCAAATTGAAACTGATTTAAATCAGTCAATAGGACAAGAACAAGCAACTTTTGATTCAGGTATTAGTTTGAATTTTGTATTAAAAGGACTTGGCAGTAAAAGCCGTTATGATGCACAAAAATTATTACAACAAGGTATTTTTGGCTATCGTAGACCGTATTTTCTTAGTAACTAGAGTACTATCAGCAAGAGTAGTAAAAAGAATATGAATTTAAAAAAATTATTAACATCAGCAGTTTTAAGTGCCAGCCTTTGTCAAAGTGTAATGGCTGCACCAGTAGAAATAGATAAAGTTATTGGCGTTGTAAACCAAGGCGTAATTTTAAAAAGCGAAGTAGACACCATAATTGATCGTGTTAAAAAGCAAGCACAAGAACAAGGCCAGCAATTACCAAAAGATGAAACACTTCGTGTACAAGCTGTAGAGCGTTTAGTTAATCAAGCGCTTATGATGCAAATGGCTGAGCGTATGGGGTTACAAATCTCAGACAGCCAACTCGATCAAACTCTCGCTAACATGGCAAAAGAGCAAGGCGGAACAATCGCCGACTTACGCCGCACTATTGAAGGTTCGGGCGAAAGCTTTCAAGCTTACCGTGAAGAAATTCGTAAAGAAATCACAACGCAGCAAGTAACACGTGCAAGCGTTGATCGTCGTATTTATATTAGCGAACAAGAAGTTGATAACCTTCTAAAAATTATGGAAACCCAAGGTCAAAGTGCTGAAGAGTACGACATTGGTCATATTTTAATAGATATCCCTAACGATGCGACAGCTGACGAAATTGCTGATGCAAAAACACGTGCAGATAAAGTTATTGAGCTATTAAACGATGGCCAAGAATTTAAGCGTATTGCTATTTCATCATCAAGCGGCTCAAAAGCACTTGAAGGTGGGCAACTTGGTTACATGGGCATTAACGAAATGCCATCGCTTTTTGCTGAAGCAGTAAAAGGCCAAAAGAAAGGCGCTATTGTTGGCCCACTTCGCTCTGGTGCTGGTTTTCATATCATTAAAGTACAAGACGTTCGTGGTCTACAAGTTGTAGAAACAACTGAAGTACGTTCACGCCATATACTTATTAAACCTTCAATTATTTTAAGTGAAGAAAAAGCACGCTCAATGCTTGCAGGCTTTGCAAAAGACTTACGCGCAGGAACAGCCGACTTTGGTGAACTTGCTAAAGAGTACTCAGAAGATCCTGGCTCTGCACTTAAAGGTGGCGAGTACGATTGGACAGATCCAACTACCTACGTACCTGCGTTTAAAGATACATTACTTTCTCTTAAAGAAAATGAAATAAGCGAACCGTTTAGAACACAGTTTGGTTGGCATATTGTGCAGTTACTTGGCAAACGTGTAGCTGATAAAACTGAACTAGCTAAACGTAACCGTGCTCATGGCATGTTGTTTAACCGTAAATTTAAGGAAGAAAGTTTTAACTGGCAGCAAGAAATGCGCGAGCAAGCTCACGTTGAAATTTTCCCTATAGACCAATAAATATGACTCTAAGAATTGCTATTACACCGGGTGAACCAGCCGGTATTGGCCCAGATCTGCTACTCACGCTTGCTCAGCAAGCGTGGGACGCTCAACTTATAGCGATTGCTGATGGCAAACTATTAAAAAAGCGTGCAAAGCATTTAGGCTTAACAATAAATTTAATTGAATTTGATGATAATGCCCCCGCCATAGCAGCACCTGCGGGCAGTTTGTATATTCATCAGGTTGATTTAGGTGCGGATGTAGAGCTTGGCGTACTAAACGACGGTAACGGCCAATACGTGTTAGATACCTTGCGTATAGCAAGCGAAAAAAACATGGATGGCACGTTCGATGCGGTTGTTACGGGCCCTGTTCACAAAGGCATTATTAACAAAGCGGGCATTTCATTTAGCGGACACACTGAGTATTTTGCGCAGCAATCAAATACTGCAGATGTGGTTATGATGCTTGCAACTGAAGGTTTACGCGTTGCACTTGTAACCACGCATATTCCACTTGCGTATGTGTCGCGTGCCATTACTCCTGAGCGCTTAACTAAAGTAGCGGGTATTTTAAATCACGATTTACAAACTAAGTTTGGGATAGAAAAACCACGTATTTTAGTGTGTGGCTTAAACCCACATGCAGGTGAAGATGGCCATTTAGGCCGTGAAGAAATAGAAACAATCACCCCAACGCTTGAAATACTTAGAAGCGAAGGGATGAATTTAATTGGCCCACTACCGGCCGATACCTTATTTCAACATAAATACCTATCTGAAGCAGATGCAGTACTTGCTATGTATCACGATCAGGGATTACCTGTGCTAAAATACAAAGGATTTGGTAAATCGGTAAATATTACCCTTGGCTTACCATTTATCCGCACCTCAGTTGACCACGGTACTGCTCTCGATTTAGCAGGGACTGGTACAGCTGACGTTGGCAGTTTTGAATTAGCGATCCGCGAAGCAATTAAGCTCGCCCAAGAAAAAGCACAAAATCAATGACCGATAAAGTACATTTAGGACACCGCGCTCGTAAGCGTTTTGGGCAAAACTTTTTATTTGATGAATCTATCATCGATAAAATAGTCTCTGCGATTGATCCTAAACCAGAAGACAACTTAGTAGAAATTGGCCCCGGCCTTGGCGCAATTACTGAGCCAGTAGCCGACTTAAGCGGCCATTTAACGGTTGTTGAATTAGATAAAGACTTAGCACAACGATTAATTGAACACCCATTTTTGGGTCCTAAATTAACCGTTAACCAAGGCGATGCAATGACGTTTGACTTTGCAAGCTTGGTTCGCGATGACAAAAAATTAAAAGTGTTTGGTAACTTACCTTACAATATTTCGACACCGTTATTGTTTCACCTTTTTGAATTTTCAGATCATATTGAGCACATGCACTTTATGCTTCAAAAAGAAGTAGTAAAACGCATGGTAGCAGGCCCAGGTAGTAAAACATTTGGTCGCTTAAGCGTAATGACTCAATACTACTGTAATGCAATGCCGGTTGTTGAAGTACCACCTGAGTGCTTTAAACCAGCGCCAAAAGTTGACTCTGCTGTTATTCGTTTAATACCTAAAAAGCCAGAGCAACGTACAGCAAAAAGCGTTAAAATTTTAAACACCGTGTGTTTAGAAGCATTTAACCAGCGCCGCAAAACGCTACGTAATAGTTTAGGTAATTTACTTACCGCAGAAGAACTAACTAGCATTGGCATTGATATAACGCTGCGTGCTGAGCGCTTATCTTTACAACAATTTATTGATATAGCTAACTGGATTTATGACAACAAGCAGTAACATTGGATCGCCTGTAAAGGTATCTGTAGAAACATTTTACGTAGAAGGCCAATCTCAACCTGAGCTTGAAAAATACGTATTTGCTTACTCGGTAACAATTAAAAACCATAGTTTATGCAGTGCAAAATTACTGAGCCGCTATTGGTTAATTACCGATGCAAATGGCAAACAAGTAGAAGTTGAAGGCGAAGGCGTTGTTGGCGAAATGCCAGATATTGGCCCAGGCGAAAGCTATAAATACACCAGCGGTGCAATTTTAGATACACCTGTAGGCACTATGCAAGGCCATTACACGTTACGCAACGAATTTGGCTCTGAGTTTCAGGCGCCTATTAATGTCTTTCGTTTGGCTTGCCCTAACATTTTGCATTAAGCACTTAGATGGCAGATTATGCGATAGGTGATTTACAAGGGTGTTTTAGTGAATTTAACACCCTTTTACAACGGGTTGATTTTAACCCAAGTAAAGATCACCTATATTTAGTTGGCGACATAGTTGCTCGCGGGCCAGACTCCCTAGCCTGCTTAGACTATATTTACCAACATCAAAATAGCATGACCATTACTTTAGGCAATCACGACCTTCACATGGTTGCCTGCTACTTTCTTAACAAACCCACTAATCCAAAAGATAAATTAAACTCAATATTTGAAAGCCCTAAATTGGCTAACTACATCGCTTTTTTACAAACCCAGCCTTTGGCTTTAGAGCTTAAAAAACATAACTGCTTTATATCTCACGCGGGGTTAAATCCCGATTGGTCTGTTGAAGATGCGCTAAAACAAGCTCAATTTGCACAAAGCTGTTATCAATCAAGTAACGCAAAAGCGTTTTTTGAACACATGTACCAGGCTCACCCCGCTAGGTGGTCTAACACCCTTGATGACTTTGCAAAGTTTAGATACATAGTTAATTACTTTACCCGCATGCGTTTTTTAACAAGTGATAACAAACTCGAGCTTAATGCAAAGGGTGCAATAACCGACAGCGAAACTCTCACTCCTTGGTTTAACCACCCCAATATAGCTAAATCTAAACACGATATTATTTTTGGCCACTGGGCCGCACTTGAAGGTAGAACAGGTAATCCAAGGGTTCACGCCCTAGATACAGGCTGCGTATGGGGTAACACCATGAGCCTAATGGAGCTGAGTACTAAAAAAGTAATTGTAGAAAATTCCCACCTTTCGTCTAAATAAACTGAAAAAAAACAATACATCTGTTAGATTTATCAATTAATAGTTAAAATTAATTAAAGTAATTGATTTTAATTACTTAACTTATTGGTACAAACGCCGATAAGTCTTAATTGAAGTACTTTTTGAGTGGAAATCTTATGAACCTGACAGTAAGCCAGCGTATTTGGGGTGGTTTTATATTTATCACACTATTATTATTAATAATTGGTGGTAATTCCTTAATAAAAATTGCAAATATTGACCGTTCCACTCAAAAAGTGAACCAACTATCACTCCCAGCATTAAATAAAAGCTCTGAGCTACAAGCCGAATTTATTTTAATGAGTAAAGCCGCACAAGCGAGCTTTTACACTACATCAGCCAATGAGCTTGCGCCAATAAAAGCACAGGTCCTTGAACAAAAACAATTGTTCAACACGCTGCACCGTGAGCTTCAAGATGTAGTAAAAAACGATGCTGCACTTAATCAAAGCAGCCAAAACGTAGAAAAAACCTATTTAAGCTTTTTAAGCACCGTTGAAAATTTATTAGCAGATAAAGGCAAGCAACTAGCATTAAATAAAGCATTAAAAGCACAATTAGAAAATATAGAACTAAGTGCAGAAGATGCTAACTCTGTTGTACTCGACATTATCGACATTGACGGATTTGAACAAAACCACCCTCGCGCTTATCAAGCTGCAAATAATTTAGAAAACAACTTTATGTCGGTAGTTAGTAACAGCACCGACATGCTAACTGTTAAAACGCTTAATACTCTCGATATTGTTAAAAACGAGCAAACGTATTACCTTGAAGAAGTAATCCGTACCGTTGATTTAATTAAGCCAGCAATAGAGCAAACGCATAGCGACTTATATTCAAGCCTAAAAGAGTATGTTGATATTTTAGAAAATAACATAAAGGGCAATAACAGCTTAGCGGCAAACAAAAAACGTTTAATTGATTCGATTACGCTTACGCAATCAGAGCTTGCGCAGTCAGAGCAAGCCACCAAAATGGCACTTAACCAAATTGACGAACTAGTTAATCAAGCGAGTGACGTTGCGTTTAAATTACAACAAGGTGTGCGCAGCGACGTTGACTCAGCTAATTTATGGACGTGGGTTGGCATGGTTATAGCCACTCTTTTAGCAATTGTGATTGCCATTATTACTGTTAGCCGCATTACTAAACCACTTGCCGAAGTTAATCGCATTTTAGATATTGTTGCCAGTGGCGACATGACACAACGTTTAGACGACAGTGCTCAAGACGAGTTTGGCGAACTATCTAAAAGTTGTAATACACTAATTGACAGCCTACGCAGCCTAATTAAAGGTATTATTTCGCGCTCTACTCAGCTTGCAGCAGCATCAGAGCAAACATCGGCCATTACCTCAGAATCAAGCCAAGCAATTCGTAACCAACAAGCACAAGTTGAACAAGCAGCTACTGCAACAACCGAAATGAGCAGTACATCGCAAACAGTTAGTAACAGCGCTCAACAAGCGCTTAGCGAAATTAAAAATGCTGATAAAGAAGCTGAACGCGTTAAAGGTATTTCGAATAACAATAAAGCAACGATTGAACAGCTAGCGCGTGAAGTAGACGACGCCTCACAAGTCATTAATAAACTGCATCAAGATAGCGCATCAATAGGCAGCATTTTAGATGTAATACGCGGAATAGCGGATCAAACTAACCTACTTGCACTAAATGCCGCAATTGAAGCTGCACGTGCAGGTGAATACGGCCGAGGCTTTGCTGTTGTAGCTGACGAAGTACGCTCTCTAGCAAGTAAAACTCAAGAGTCGACCCAAGAGATACAATCAATGATTGAGTCTCTACAAACAGGCGCAGAAGCTGCCGTAACCGCAATGAGTAAAGGTAAACAACGTGCGGTATCGTGTGTTGAACAAACAGACCTAGCAAGTAGCGCACTTGATTCGATTACATTTGCGGTTTCGCAAGCTCACGACGTAAGTGAAGAAATTTCGACTGCCGCACTTGAGCAACAACAAGTAGCACAAGAAATTAGCGAACGCCTTGAGTCGATTGTAGCCATCGCAGAGCAAACAGCCGAAGGCGCAAATCAAACTAATATCTCAAGTTCAGAAGTAGCAAAACTTGCTGAAGAACTTCGCTTGTCGGTAGACGAATTTAAAGTTTAAGTTTACTAAAACGATTAAAAAAACCCCGATGGTACTATGCACCATCGGGTTTTTTGTTTATTAGGGCTTTAAAGTGAGGTATAAAACCTTACCGGTAAGCGCCGCTCTTACTCACGTAAAAACGCAATTTTAAACATTTATATTACCTACTTTTGCCTTCACTAAAGTGCAGCGCCCTCTTAACCTCTTTGTGAATAAATTACTTAAAACCCTATTGCACAAAGAGAAGTAAATGAGAAGACATTAAAATAATAGTAATTATGTATTTTTACTTCTCTAAAGCGAAGCGCCCTCTTAGCCTCCTTGTGAATAAATTACTTAAAACCTTATTGCACAAAGAGAAGTAAAAGAGGAGTAAATGAGAAGACATTAAAACAATAGTAATTATGTATTTTTACTTCTCTAAAGCGAAGCGCCCTCTTAGCCTCTTTGAGAATAAATTACTTAAAACCTTATTGCACAAAGAGAAGCAAAAGAGGAGTAAATGAGAAGACATTAAAATAATAGTAATTATGTATTTTTACTTCTCTAAAGCGCAGCGCCCTCTTAGCCTCTTTGTGAATAAATAACTTATAAATCTATTTTTTGTAGGTATAACTTATTAAATGCGTTCGCCACCTGCTTTATAGCAAAACACTACATGCAAAAACGCGCTCGAATTCGGAATTTAACGGAAAGTCTATCACCTGCGAATGATAGCTTACTCCTATATATCCCCACTAATATATCGCTTTTTTCTTCCTTACTTAGGCGTTTATTGCTAACCTCGCGTTAACGTTTTTACTTAAACAAATTTTTGCTAACGGAATAATTATGCTCAAAAAAATATCACTGTTTATCGGGATGGCAATCAGTGCAAATGCTGTTGCTAAAGGTGGCGTATCACCCTACTTACCTTTAAATCAAGCCCCAGAACTTGAGCACTTAGTACAACAACTTTTAGCTGTAAGTAAAAACACACACATTATGAGTAAACCTTATAAATCTCACGATATTTATCGAATATTACAAACCATAAGGTATGACTACCCTGAGCTTTATCACACACTTACTTATCAAATTAATCCTTATATACAATCAAGCGCAACCACTCTTGCTAAAGTAACTTTATCAGCAGGCACGAATGAAAAGAACATACCAAATCAACGCGGCCAAACAACAAAAACAAACCTAATAGTTGAAGGTGGTGCTTATTCTAATTTTGGTGATTACTTCGGTATGAGTGCTGTAGGTATAGCCAACGAGGATGAAATATTACTAACGCAAAGTATCATGTACTTAGGCTTCAAATATGCACAACTAGATATCGGTTATAGAGAGCATTGGTATTCACCTTTTAACAACAGCGCAATGTTACTCAGCACACAAGCCGAAACAACTCCGTCTATATCCATAAGTAATGTAACCCCCATAACTAGCTTTAATATTCGATACGATATGTTTATTACTCAACTCTCTGAGCAAAGAGGTATCTTAAAAAACAAAAGAGTCGAAAACGCAGAAGATCGAGAGTATGAACCCGGAAAACCTTACTTATTCGGCCTACATACTAGCTTAGCAATAACTGACAATCTGACTGTCAGTTTAAGCCGTCTCATGCAGTTCGGTGGGGGACCAAGAGATGTATCATTAAAAGATTTTGCTGAAGGTTTTTTTAGCCCCGGAAGCAAAGATAATGTTGGCGAAGATGACACAAACGACGTTAACTTTGAATTAGGTGATCAACTAGGTGCTATTGCTTTTGAGTATTCGAACACACTCTATGATACACCTTATGAACTATATGCAGAAATAGCATTAGAAGACACCCTTGGAGGGGATCGTAATAATGCATATAGCTTTGGTTTATTTCTTCCATTTATCAGCGACAAACACAGCTTACGCATCGAACACAGTAACTGGCAAGAGCTTTGGTATGCCAATGGTATATATCTAGATGGAAATAGAAATAACGGCAATGTAATTGGCCACTGGGCTGGTGATGAGCATATCTACGACGACTATGTTGCTGCTAAGGCCGTTAGCTTAAATTGGAACTGGCAATTGAATCGAAAAGAGAGCCTGCAAACTACATTCAGCAGTTTAAAAAACAAAAGTGATGTTTATACGACCAGCTATGAGTTACAAATAACTTATAATAGAAAGCTTTCTAGAGCAGCTTGGGGAGTTAAAAGCTGGGGTGTAGATTTTTATGGCGGTGAGGATGTATACGGTGACTCATTTGCTAAATTAGGTGTTACGGCTAATTTTAATTAGTAATAGCTGTTTTGTGCTTACATTTAAATTATATCAATTCGCTTAATTAGGTGATCTATTTTGAGGTAATAAAATCGTGTAGGTAACAAGACAAAAATTTCGTTATTTATTTGTTATATATCGGAATTTTTAACACAGTTAGCGTCAGATTTAACCCCTCAAATTTATTAAGTATTATTGTTATTAAGCCAAATAAAATGTATAGCACTTAATGCTATAGACCTTCACACTATATAGATATAAAAAACCCCGTGATTACCACGGGGTTACATACGTATTAAACAATAAGAAGCTAATAGCTTGTTAGTAGTTTAATCACTACCAAATAAATCGCGTGTATAAACTTTGTCTGCAATATCACTGAGTTCTTCAACCATACGGTTAGACACAACAACGTCAGATATTTGCTTAAACTCATTTAAGTCTTTAATTACGCGAGAATGGTAAAATTCGCTTTCTTCAAGTACTGGTTCGTAAACTACTACCTCAATACCTTTAGCTTTAATGCGCTTCATAATACCTTGAATAGCAGAAGCTCTAAAGTTATCAGACCCTGTTTTCATTACTAAACGATACACGCCAACCACTTTAGGGCTACGCTTAATTATTGAGTCCGCAATAAAGTCTTTACGTGTCGTATTAGCATCAACAATCGCACCAATAATGTTGTTTGGTACATTTGCATAATTTGCACGTAATTGCTTAGTATCTTTTGGTAAGCAGTAACCGCCATATCCAAACGATGGATTATTGTAATGATCACCAATACGTGGGTCTAAACTAACACCCTGTATAATTTGCTTAGAGTTTAAGCCATGCGCTTCAGCGTAGCTATCAAGCTCATTAAAGTAAGCTACACGCATTGCTAAATAAGTGTTTGAGAACAACTTAATAGCTTCGGCTTCAGTTGAGTCAGTAAAAAGTACTTCAATATCTTCTTTGATAGCGCCTTGCTTAAGTAAGTTAGCAAATACACTTGCACGCTCAGTTTGCTCACCAACAACAATACGCGATGGGTATAGGTTATCGTGTAGCGCTTTACCTTCACGTAAAAACTCCGGTGAAAATATTAAATTACTAATACCCAACGTCTCTTTAATATTTTGCGTAAAACCAACCGGTATAGTCGACTTAATCACCATAACTGCATTTGGGTTATGCGCTATCGCATCTTTAATTACAGCCTCTACAGAGCTTGTATTAAAGTAGTTATTTTCAACATCGTAATCGGTTGGAGTCGCAATAATTACAAAATCGGCATTTTTGTATGCGGCTACTTTATCAGTTGTGGCTGTAAAATTTAAATCACTGCGTGTTAAAAAATCACTAATTTCAGTATCAACAATAGGCGATTGCTTATTGTTTAAAAGCGCAATTTTGTGTTCGTCTATATCTAATGCAACCACTTCATTGTGTTGTGCTAACAACATAGCATTAGAAAGGCCTACATAGCCTGTACCTACAACGGCAATTTTCATTTTATTCCCTTAATATTTATAGTGTTAATCATTCTAATTTTACTTTATGAGCGTTCACTTAAAAACAATTTTATCACCCATAACACAGAGGTACTACATCGAGAAGTTATTTGATCTTCTCCTTCACTTCTCCTTGTCTTCTCGGTGGTGATAATAATGTCTTAATTACTTTATGAGCATTTAGCCCAAAACAATTTTACCACCGAGAGCACAGAGGCGCTTCGCGCTACACGGAGAGCACAGAGGCGCTTCGCGCTACACGGAGAAGTTCTTAGATCTTCTCTTTCACTTCACCTTGTCTTCTCGGTGGTGATAATAATGTCTTAATTACTTTATGAGCATTTAGCCCAAAACAATTTTACCACCGAGAACACAGAAGCGCTTCGCGCTACACGGAGAAGTTCTTAGATCTTCTCTTTCACTTCTCCTTATCTTCTCGGTGGTGATAATAATGTCTTAATCACTTTATAAGCATTTAGCCCAAAACAATTTTACCACCGAGAACACAGAAGCGCTTCGCGCTACACAGATAAGTTATTTGATCTTCTCCTTCACTTCTCCTTGTCTTCTCGGTGGTGATAATAATGTCTTAATTACTTTATGAGCATTTAGCCCAAAACAATTTTACCACCGAGAGGACAGAGGCGCTTCGCGCTACACGGAGAAGTTATTTGATCTTCCCCTTCACTTCTCCTTGTCTTCTCGGTGGTGATAATAATGTCTTAATTACTTTATGAGCATTTAGCCCAAAACAATTTTACCACCGAGAGCACAGAGGCGCTTCGCGCTACACAAAGAAGTTCTTAGATCTTCTCTTTCACTTCACCTTGTCTTCTCTGTGGTGATAATAATGTCTTAATCACTTAATGAGTATTTAGCCCAAAACAATTTTACCACCGAGAGCACAGAGGCGCTTCGCGCTACACGGAGAAGTTCTTAGATCTTCTCTTTCACTTCTCCTTATCTTCTCGGTGGTGATAATAATGTCTTAATCACTTTATAAGCATTTAGCCCAAAACAATTCTACCACCGAGAGCACCGAGGCGCTTCGCGCTACACGGAGAAGTTATTAGCTCCTCTCCTTCACTTCTCTGTACCCTCTGTGTTGATAACTATTACTTATTCACTTAATAAATAAGATTTAGAACTCATCTAAATACATTACTTATAGTAACCTACTAGTTCAGTTATAAAATTTGAAAGTTGCGACTCAGGCAGCTCATTAATTCCAGCAGCAGCGGCTCGCCCACCACCGGTTGCAAACTTACTACATATATCAACAGCTCCCTGCTTATTACTAAGCGGAGCGCGTACACTAACAGTATAACTTCCCTTATTATTGCTTGTAACAACACCATGCGCTTTAGTCGGAGCTTGGTTAGCTAAATCATTACCTAATACACCACTAACACGACGCGCCCAAGGCTCATCATCTAATAAAATAACTTTGGCAGTATCACAATCATGCAGGACTTTGGCTCCTGCAGCTTTTTTCATATCAGCTTTATAAGCACGCTCTAAAGTATAGTAAGCAGAGTTTTCATCGTTTATGGCATCAAGCGGCGATTTATATTGCAAAAGTTGCTCGTAAAGATCTTCTGGAGAAAAATGTAAATCAGCAACTTCACTCCCATAACCATTATAATTAATATACGTACCAAATGCTTTTAGCTGCGATTTTTGTAATTCAGTCAGTTTTAACTTATCAGCTTCAGCATCAGCCTTTGCAAATAAATTATCCCCATATGCAGCAGTAATTGCCCACAGGTGGAATTGATTATTAAGTAAATCACTCACAATTAAACTGGTGCACATATTTGCATCCAGATCTATATGAGGAAATAAATTTGCGTGATTAGGAATGTCACCTGCTTTGTGATGGTCAACATACATAACTTTAGCGCCAGCCGTTAAAGCATCATGAAGAGCTGGCATATTTTTTTCCATTGAAATATCAAGCACACGAATACAGTCGCCTGATTGTGGTGTTACTTTTTTTAGTAACTGAATATCACGCTTAACCCCAGTTACTTTAACTGTGTCTGTCGGATTAGCGAGTTGTAACTGAAGTAATGCGATAATACCATCAGCATCACCATTAAAAACATCGTATTTCATAATAGTCTCAAAGTCAGAAAACAAAGTACTTTGCTTAACTAAGCGGTTAATCTTTAAATTATTCAGGTATCAAAATCTGAATACCTATAATTTTATAACTTCTTTTTCTTTTAAATACTGAATAATTTGCTCAACACTTTGTTCAATACTTTGCTGTGCTGTTTTTACATGTAACTCTGGTGATATTGGTACATCAAAAGCAGAGCTAATCCCCGTAAAGTTAGGTATTTCGCCAGCTCTCGCTTTTTTATACAAACCTTTAGGATCGCGGCTTTCGCATACTTCTATTGGAGTATCAATAAACACCTCAATAAACTCACCGTTGGCCATAATACTGCGAGCCTGGGCACGATCTGTAGCAAATGGAGAAATAAATGCTGTCGACACTATTAAGCCAGCATCAACAAATAACTTAGCAACTTCACTAATACGACGAATATTTTCAATACGGTCTTCATCGCTAAATGTGAGCCCTTTATTTAGACCCATACGAACATTGTCACCATCTAACAAATAAGTATGACAACCTAATTCAAATAATTTTGATTCCACCGCATTAGCAATAGTCGATTTACCTGAGCCACTTAATCCCGTATACCAAAGCAAAACCGGCTTATGTCCTTTATGACCTTGCTTTTGTTCTCGTGACACCGTTTGCGTGTGCCATACTATATTTTCATCCTGGCTCATTAATATACCTTACCTTTTATTCTTGTACGGCCCGAGGTAACCCCACACCGACGTAATATAATTTAAAATGTGACACCATAGTCCATTACATGTCTACTTAAACGGAAAAAACACCGG